>JALWAP010000165.1 GCA_027016315.1 Anaerolineae bacterium
CAAAAAGGCACCCTTTCGATCATGGTCGGCGGCAAAGAAGAAGTATTCCAGCGATGTCTTCCGATCCTTCAGGCGATGGGCAAGCGGATAACCCACGTCGGGCCGAACGGAGCTGGTCAGTTCACCAAGCTGGTAAACCAGATCATCGTGGTTGGGAACACCCTCGCCATGTCGGAAGGACTGGTCTTCGCCGCCAAAGCGGGGCTCGACCTGGAAAAGGTGCTGGAAGCGGTAAGCGCAGGCGCAGCCGGTTCATGGATGCTCAGCAACCGTGGTCCGCAGATCATCCACGGCGACTTCCGCCCCGGGTTCACCGTGAAGCTGCAACAAAAGGACGTAAAACTCGTCCTGGAGGCGGCCAGGGAGATGGAAGTGCCTCTGCCGGGGACAGCGCTCATCCACCAGCTCTACCACGCCGTAGAAGCCCGCGGCCTGGATGAAGAGGGGAACCACGCGTTGGTCAAAGCGCTCGAATGGCTGGCCGGGATCGAAGCACGCGCCCAAGAGTGATGCCCATTCTCGAGACCTCACCAAGGTGCTACATTTATCTCCGTAAAGCGAGGGCTCGCCCCAGCTCAACGTGCAGCGAATCCCCTTCGTCTTGAATATCGAGACGAAAACGGCTGTGATCGATAGAAAATTTTCATTAGAGGCTAATGCAATAACTTGCAGAAACAAAGAATTGCTAGTACAATTTCATAAGCTTTGGGGGACTGGAGGCAGTTATGCAACGGGAATCCGATTGCGAGCGAATCATCGGAACGTTGAGGGAACACGGCTTCCGCATCACGCCCCAGCGGAGGCGGGTGGTGGAAATCGTCTGTGCCGCCGACGGCCACATCAGCGCTGGAGAAATCTACGACGACATCCACGCCCGCAACCCACAGGTCAACATCTCCACGGTCTACCGCACGCTGGAATGGCTGGAGAACCTGGGTCTCATCACCCGTTCCGACCTGGGCGAAGGGCGTGAGGTGTACGAAATCGCCACCAGGGGGAAGCACCACCATCTGGTCTGCGACCGGTGCGGGGCCATCATCGAGGTGGACGACAGCATCCTCGACGGCCTGCGGGAGATTCTCATGGAGAAATACGGCTTTCGGGCGGAGATAACGCACCTGGTAATCCACGGGGTTTGCAAATCTTGCAGGGAAAATGATGGCTCGCCGTGACAGTATTTTCAACGCAAAGACGCAAAGAAGCAAGGCCGCAAAGGCTTTTTCTGATGTTCCGTTGCGTCTTTCGTTTCTCTGCGTCTTTGCGTTTTCTTATCTTCACACTCTGCTAAAGGAGTGAAAAATGCACATTCCAGACGGATACCTCAGTCCGGCGACTTGCGGCGTCATGTACGCCGCCTCGGCGCCTTTCTGGTACACGTCCACGAAGAAAATCAAGCGTGAACTCACCAGCCGAACGGTGCCGTTGCTCTCGATTTTCTCCGCGTTCTCCTTCACCATCATGATGTTCAACGCCCCAGTGCCCGGCGGCACCACGGCTCACGCGGTCGGGGGGACACTGATGGCAATCGTGCTGGGGCCGTGGGCGGCCACCATAGGCGTCTCCATCGCCCTGCTGATCCAGGCGCTCTTCTTCGGCGACGGCGGCATCCTGGCGTTCGGGGCAAATGTCTTCAACATGGCGATCGTCTTGCCGTTCGTCGGGTACTGGGTGTACCGACTCATTTCCCGGAACGCGCCCGAAGACTCCCGACGACGATGGATCGCAGCGGCCATCGGCGGGTATGTGGGGATCAACGCCGCGGCGCTGGCGGCGGGGATCGAACTGGGCCTGCAGCCGCTGCTCTTCCACACGGCCAACGGCACGCCCCTCTACTGCCCCTACGGTATGGCCCAGGCGGTTCCGGCGATGATGCTGGCGCACCTGACCGTGGCTGGGTTCGCCGAGGCGGTGGTCACCGGCGGTGTGGTGGCGTTCCTGCAACGGACGATGCCTTACATCCTCGAACTCAGGGGCCACAAGGAGGTGTCGGCATGAAGGAGGCGAAGAAACTCTGGATTGCGCTGGGCGTTCTGGCGCTCCTGACGCCCCTGGGGCTGCTGGCATCCGGCACGGCCTGGGGCGAGTGGGGGAGCGACGAGGTGAAGACGATGCTGGGCTACGTTCCCGCAGGCATGGCGAAGTTCTCCGAACTCTGGCACGCACCGCTGCCGGATTACGCCATCCCCGGCCTCGGCGACACCGTGGGCTACATCCTATCCGCCGTGGTGGGAATCGCGCTGATCGCCGCCGTCACCTGGGGGCTGGGCAAAGTCCTGGTGCCGAAGGAGAAGTGATGGAGAGAGCGCCGGAGATACCTCGAACGTGCCCGACGGTGGGGCGGCGCGCGGGCCGGTGGCGACGGGATTTCGTCTCCAAGACCCTGGCAGACGTCACTGAGGCCATGCGTGACTCCGTCTTCGCCGAGGAGTACGCCCGCGGGTCCGGCTTTCTGCAGTCGCTGGACCCGCGGGTGAAAGTGGTGACGTTCCTGGCGCTGCTCCTCGCCGTCGCCTTTGCCCGGAACCCGGCGGCGCTGGCCGCGCTGTACCTCCTGACCCTGGCGCTGGCCGCCGCGTCCAGAATCTCCATCGGATTCTTCGTCAAGCGGGTGTGGCTGTTCGTGCCGATTTTCGCCGGGGTGGTGGCGCTCCCTGCCATCTTCGATTTCGTGACGCCGGGGAAGGCCCTCATCTCCCTGCCGCTGGGCGTCGCCATCACCGATCAGGGGCTCCACGGGGCGGAGATTTTCGTCCTGCGGGTGGCGACCTCCGTCTCGGTGGCGGTGCTCCTGGTGCTCACCACGGAGTGGCATCGGCTGCTGAAAGCGATCTCCTCCATCGGCTTCCCCGAAATCGGCGTGCTGGTGCTGGGCATGACCTACCGCTACATCTTCCTTTTCCTGCGGGCCGTGGAGTCAATGTTCCTGGCGCGCCGGAGCCGGACGGTGGGGCGCACCACGATGCAGGAGAAGCACGAATGGATCGGCGCAAGCATCGGCGCTCTGCTGGGCAAATCGTACCACATGAGCGAGGAAGTCCATCTGGCGATGGTCTCCCGCGGCTGGAGCGCCAGGACGCCGGACAGGGGCGAGTTCTCCACGTCCGTGGCGGACTGGGCATGGGCGGCGCTGGTGCTGGCGATCGTGATCCTCTCCCTGACGGTGATGCGGACATGAGCGACGCCGTGTTCGAGCTCGATGATGTCTCCTACGCCTACCCCGGAGGCGCGCCGGCGCTGCGGAACGTCACTTTCACGGTGGCGGAAGGGGAATCGGTGGCGATCCTGGGCGCCAACGGCTCTGGCAAGTCCACGCTCCTGAAGCTCCTGGACGCCCTCTACTTCCCCACCGGCGGGGAGGTTCGGGCTTTCGGGGTGGCGCTGGAAGAGAAGTTGCTGCAGGACGAAGAGTGGAGTTTCTGCTTCCGGCGACGGGTCGGGCTGGTGTTCCAGGACCCGGACGTGCAGTTGTTCCTGCCGACGGTTCGGGACGAAGTGGCGTTCGCTCCGGAGCAGCTCGGCATCCCGCGGGACGAGGTTGCTGCCAGGGTGGAGCGGGCGATGGAGGAACTGGGCATATCGGCGCTGGCGGACCGGCCGCCGTACAACCTGAGCGACGGCGAGAAGAAGAAAGTCGCCATTGCGTCGGTTCTCTCCCTCTCCCCAGACGTGTGGCTGCTGGACGAGCCCACGGCGAGCCTGGATCCCCGCACCGCGGACTGGATGGTGCGGTTTCTCCTGTCGCTGAAAGAGCGCGGCAAGACGGTGGTCATCGCCACCCATGAACTGGAGACGGCGCGGATCGTAGCGGACAAAGTCTGCGTGCTGAGCGAGGATCACCGGCTCGCGGCCGTCGGGGCGACGGAAGCGATAATCGGAAACCGGGAGATTTTGCTGGGGGCCAACTTGATATCGGACCGACTCGCCATTACAAAGCACGTGTAGGTCGAGTCGTCTGACTCGACCAAATCAGGGTCGCAGCCCTGCGTGGTTGTAGGTCGAGTCGTCTGACTCGACCCAGGCGGATGGAAGCAAGCCACGCCCCGGCTTTGCTTCTGTGCCGGAGGCAGCAGAGAAAATTGTCTTTTCCCTTTGCGTCTCTTGCGGCTCCGCGTCATTCGGGCGAGCCAGACGGCTCGCCCTACAACAGACGTGCTTGATGTTCGGTCTTGCGGCTGTCCAACAGGAGGACGCCGGGCATACTTCGTTAAGCCTGATCTGCGAAATCCGTGTAATCTGTGGATAATTTGAGGGCGAGCCAGACGGCTCGCCGCTACGGCAGGTGCCAGTGGCGGGGGTGTTTCTTCCCGCTTGAGAAGCGCCACACACTGTGGATTTACTCAGAGTGACGATGGGGAGTGTGGCCGCCACGGGTAAACGAATGGCATTGCCTTCGTTTACCCACTTGCTACGAGCGGAGCTAATGCTTGTCAAGCGAGAGATTGTGAGCAATGGCTCTCGTGCACAAGGACACTATGCGTCATTCTGAGCCGAGGCAGTAGAGCTCAGCAGCGCTGAGCTCGATGCCGAGGCGAAGAATCTTGCAATGCTCTGGATAAGCCAGAGGCGTTCAGCAAAAGAGCGTTCAAGATTCTTCGTCGCTGACGCTCCTCAGAATGACCAAAGGTGTGTGGCAGATAGTGAAGTCATCTGCCTTGAAAAGGGCGAAACATCGTCTTTCCTATCCGCCATCAACTGAAATATGCTTGACAGCCCACTATCCAGGTTTCGAACCGGGAAAATCGCAGGAATGTAACGGGGGCGAGAGTCGACCTCGCCCCCGTAATCGATCAGGGGAATACGCCGAGGAGCTCGAAGGCCTCCGCCACGCGACCAATGGCCAGCGTGTAGGCAGCCATTCGCATGCTCAAACCGGTGCGTTTGTACTGCTCCAGGGTGGCGTTGAAGCTGCTAACCATGGCTTTCTCGAGCCTGGAAACCACTTCCTCCCGTTCCCAGAAAATATGCTGCCATCCCTGCACCCACTCGAAGTAGGAGACGGTCACGCCGCCCGCGTTGCACAGGATGTCCGGCACCACCAGGATGCCACGGTCGTGGAGTATCTGGTCCGCTTCCGGCGTGGTCGGGCCGTTGGCACCTTCCGCTATGATCCTGGCCTGGATGCGCGGAGCGTTTTCGGCGGTGATTTGCCCCTCCAGGGCTGCGGGTATTAGAACGTCGCATTTCATCGTCAGGAGCTCTTCGTTGGAGATCGGCTCTGTGCCGGGGAAATCGACCACGCTTCCGGTCTGTTTCACGTAATCGATCAGCTTTGGGATGTCTATGCCGTCGGAATTGTGAATCCCGCCGTAGACGTCCGATACGGCGATCACTTTGGTGCCGAGTTCATGCATGAATCTGGCGGTCATGGAACCCACGTTGCCAAACCCCTGGATCGCTACGGTCGCCGACGATGGGTCGATCCCCTTGAACTTCATCGCCTCCCGTGCTGTGAACATGACGCCCATGCCGGTGGCTTCGAACCGGCCTTTGGAACCGCCCAGCGGGATCGGCTTGCCAGTGACGATTGCCGGAGTGTGCCCCCCACCTTTGAGCTGGTTGTAGGTATCCATGATCCACGCCATCACCTGCGGGTTGGTACCCACGTCCGGGGCCGGAATGTCGGATTCCGGACCAATGACGAGGCTGATCTCCGCTGCATACCTTCGGCTCAGTCGGCGAAGCTCGTTGGTGGAAAGCGATTGAGGTGCCACCGAAACGCCCCCTTTCGCGCCTCCGAACGGCAGATTCATAAGCGCCGATTTCCAGGTCATCCACATGGCCAGAGCGCGGGTTTCATCCAGAGTCACGTCGGGGTGGAAACGGACGCCTCCTTTCGTGGGACCGAGGACGCTGTTGTGCTGAACCCGGTAGCCCGTGAACATTCTGATCTCTCCGTCGTCCATCTCGACCGGGAACGTGACGGTGACCTCTCGCCTGATGCTGCGAAGATACGCTACGGTGGAAGGGTCGAGGTTCATATGGCTCACGGCTGCATCGAACTGTGCCAGAGCCGCCTTGTAAGGATTTGTCTTGCCTGCCATAACGACTTTTGTCTCCTACATGCTTTTCCTTCAATGTCCGACAGCGCCGTCGGACGTATTCAAGACGGGGAGATTTTACAATATGTGCCTTCGCGGAAACAAGTATCGGAGCAATGAAATCACGCCGAAGCCCCGCTCGCGACGTTCTCCATCACCCGCAGATCGGCCTGATCCGGCATCTTCAGTACTTCCCGGAGGAACCTGCCGGTGTAAGAAGCAGGGTTCATGGCGACCTCCTCCGGCGTCCCTTCCGCAACCACGTAGCCGCCTGCATCGCCGCCTTCCGGCCCCAGGTCGATTATCCAGTCGGCGGATTTGACTATGTCGAGCTGATGTTCGATGACCACGACCGTGTTCCCGGCATCGACGAGACGATGGATCACTTTCAGCAGTTTCTCCACGTCCGCGATGTGAAGCCCGGTGGTGGGTTCGTCCATGATGTAGAGCGTCTTCCCGGTGTAGACACGGCTGAGCTCCTTCGCGAGCTTTATCCGCTGTGCCTCGCCGCCGGAAAGCGTGGTGGCTGGCTGCCCAAGCCTGATGTACCCCAGGCCCACGTCCATCAGGGTCTGGAGTTTTCGCCGGATGAGCGGGTGGTTCTGGAAGAATTCCAGCGCTTCCTCCACCGTCATGTCGAGCACGTCGGCGATGCTCTTCCCTTTGTACTTCACTTCCAGGGTTTCCCGATTGTACCGCTTGCCGTGGCAGACTTCGCACGGCACCCAGATATCCGGCAG
Organism: Anaerolineae bacterium; assembly: GCA_027016315.1. GTDB lineage: Bacteria > Chloroflexota > Anaerolineae > S016-19 > S016-19 > S016-19. The sequence goes on from JALWAP010000165.1 coordinate 6,779, forward strand.
AAACTGCATTTCGATCCGGATGATGCCATCGCCTTTGCACGCCTCGCACCGCCCCCCTTTGACGTTGAAGCTGAACCTGCCCGGCTTGTATCCTCTGGCCCTGGATTCCGGCAGTTTCGCAAAGAGTTCCCGGATCGGCGTGAAGACGTTGGTGTAAGTGGCCGGGTTGGACCTGGGCGTGCGGCCGATTGGGGTTTGGTCGATGTTGATGACCTTGTCGATGTGCTCCAGCCCCTCGATCCCCCGATGTTTCCCGGGCAGATCCCTCGACCGGTACAGCTTCTTGGCGATCGCTTTGTAGAGCACCTCGATCACCAGGCTCGACTTGCCGGAGCCGGAGACGCCGGTCACGCAGATGAATTTCCCCAGCGGGAACCGCACGTCGATGTCCTTCAGGTTGTTCTCCCTAGCGCCGCGAACGGTGAGGTAGAGGCCGTTCCCCGGACGCCGCGTGCGTGGGACTGGGATACTTCGCCTGCCGCTCAGGAACTGCCCGGTGATCGACTCCGGCGTGTTGATGATCTTCTCCAGAGGTCCGCTCGCCACCAGGTAGCCGCCATGTTCCCCAGCCCCGGGGCCCAGGTCGACGATCCAGTCCGCAGCCCGGATCGTCGATTCGTCGTGCTCCACCACCAAAACGGTGTTTCCCAGGTCACGGAGTTTCTTCAGAGTCCGGAGGAGCCGCCCCGTGTCCCTGGGGTGCAGGCCGACCGATGGTTCATCCAGCACGTACAGAACGCCGGTGAGCTGAGAGCCGATCTGCGTGGCGAGCCGTATACGCTGCGCTTCGCCGCCGGAGAGGGTACCGGCTTTCCGGGCGAGCGTTATGTAGTCCAGGCCGACATTGACCAGAAATTCCAGCCTCGCGTGGATTTCCTTGAGTATCTGGTGGGCGATGTACTGCTGCTTCGCCGTGAGCGGCGACTGGCCGGATTTGCCCTGGAGCCTTTCGACCCATTTCAGCGCCTCGGTGATGGGCATTTCTGTGACTTCGTAGATGTTCTTGCCGTCGATCGTCACTGCGAGCGCTTCCGGTCGGAGGCGCTTCCCGTGGCACGCGGGGCAGGGCCGCTCCGTCATGAACTGCTCCAGCTTCATCCTGAAACGTTCGGACCCTTCGTTGAGCCTCCGCTTGAGAAGCGGGATCACCCCTTCGAACCGGGCGGTGAACACATGCCCGCTCCTGGACGACCGCAGCGTTACCGTGGCGTTCTCCCTGCCGTAGAGCACGAGCTTCTTCTGCTCCTCCGACAGTTCCCGGAAAGGCACGTCGGTCGGTATGCCGTTTTCCCGGCAGAACCGTTCCAGAACCGCTGCGTTGTATCCGAACTTGAAGCTGAACCGCTTGAACGGGACGATCGCACCCTGATCGATGGAGAGGTCTTCGTCCACCACCAGCTCAGGGTCGAATTCGACCTGAACGCCCAGGCCTCCGCACACCGGGCACGCCCCGTACGGGCTGTTGAAAGAGAAAAGCCTCGGCTCCAGTTCCGGCAGGCTGATCCCGCAGTACGCACATGCGTACTTCTCCGAAAACAGCTTGTCCTCCCACCCGCCCTCGTTCTCGATCGAGACGATCAACGTGCCTTTGCCCGCTTTGAGCGCCGTCTCCACGGAGCTTGCTAGCCTGGTTCGGTCGATGTCCGGGCCGGTGCGGATTCGGTCGACGACGGCTTCGATGGTGTGGTTCTTGTACCTGTCCAGCTCCGGCACGTCCTCCACCTCGTACATCTCGCCGTCCACCCGAACCCTTACGAACCCCTGGCGTTGTATCTCCGCCAGGACGTTCTTGTGGTGTCCTTTCCGGCCCGTGACCACGGGCGCCAGGATGAGAGCCCGTCTGCCGGGAGGCAGATCCAAGATGGCGTCCACTATCTGCTCTGGCGACTGCTTGCTGATCGCCCGGCCGCATTTGGGGCAATGTGGCTGCCCGATCCTGGCGAAAAGGAGCCGTAGGTAATCGTAGATTTCGGTTACGGTGCCCACCGTCGAGCGCGGGTTGTGGCTCCCACGGTGCTGGTCGATGGA
>JALWAP010000166.1 GCA_027016315.1 Anaerolineae bacterium
TCATCCTGAACGTGGTGAAGGACGAAAACGGACGCATCGCAGCGGTGGCGGCTGGCGATCCAATCGCCGTGCATGATTACCTGGTCTCAAAGGCAAGCCAGATCTACACCGTGCCAGTGCCCCAGAAATACGACGTGGTGGTGGCTGGCGTCGGGTATCCCAAAGATGCAAATCTCTACCAGGCAAGCAGAGCGGCAAGCTACATCTTCTTCGCCCCAAAGCCGGTGGTAAAGCCGGGCGGGGCCATAATTGTCCCGGCGCCATGCCAGGAAGGAGTGGGCCGCGGCACCGGAGAAAAGCGCTTTGGTGAGGCCATGGCAGCCAGCAGCAGCCCTCGAGAGCTGGTGGAAAAAGCACGAAGGGAAGGCCTGCCAGCCGGAGCTCAACGCGCGTTCATCATGGCGAAGGTCATGTCAGAAGTGAAAGTAGTGATCGCCGGTGCGGAGGCCCCAGAAATCGTTCGAAAGACGAAGTTCGAATACGCCCCTACAGTCGACGCAGCCCTGGAAGAAGCGCAGAAGAACCTCGGCCACCCGATCGATGTGCTGGTGGTGCCACATGCCCTTTTGACGCTGCCTTATCTGGCTGAGAAAACCGTCTGAGAAGAAGGCTCTGACACAGGGATATCGGATGGACAAGAAAGCGATTGCCAAAGCTGCCGAACTGATAAGAAACTCCAAACACACGGTGGTACTCACCGGTGCAGGCATCAGCACTCCCTCCGGCATCCCCGATTTCAGAAGTCCGGACTACGGCATGTGGTCGAAATACGATCCGTTCGAAGTGGCGTCCCTCTGGGGGTTCAAGGAGAACCCGGAGGCGTTCTACGGGTGGGCACGGTCCTTAATGGACAAAGTGAGAAACGCCAGGCCGAACCCGGCCCATATCTCGCTGGCGCATCTGGAGAAAGCAGGCTACATACAAACCATCATAACGCAAAACATCGATTCCCTGCACGAGCAGGCAGGCTCGAAGCACGTCCTGCCATTGCATGGCACCATCAAAACGGCCACATGCCTGGATTGTGGGCACAGGGTCCAGATCACGGAAGAGTTCTGGGAAGAGGTTAGAAAAGGCGGAATACCCCGTTGCCCCAAGTGCGGAGGGCTGCTAAAGCCGGACGTCGTGCTCTTCGGCGAACCGCTCCCCTACGAAATCCTGAAGGAAGCGCAGCAAGAGGCACTCCTGTGCGATCTGATGATAGTGGTGGGATCATCGCTGATGGTGATGCCTGCTGCCGATCTCCCTGCCCTGGCGAAAAGGCGCGGAAGCAAGCTGATACTCATCAACCTCCAGTGGACAACCATGGATTCACAGGCGGACGTCCTGATCCACGAAAACGCCGCCAAAGCTCTGCCCAGGATAGAAAAGCAGGTCCTCGATGGGAGAAGGAAGTGAAAGAGAAGGACGAGCTGTATCAGGTACGGATCAAAGACCTGCCATCGACCGAAAGACCGCGGGAAAGGTTGTTCCGGCACGGAGCCCACTCCCTCAGCACGGCGGAGTTGCTGGCCATCGTTCTCCGGACCGGCACTGGCGGAGAGAACGTAGTGAGCATGGCTGGAAGGCTGCTCGCCAGGTACGGCGGCCTGGATGGGCTCGCCAGCGCCAGCCCACACCAGCTTTCGCGAGAACATGGGATCGGACATGCAAAAGCAGCGCAAATCAAAGCAGCATTGGAACTCGGCAAACGCTTAATGCTCTCCTCCTCCGACGAACGCCCCCAGATAACCTCCCCCGCCGATGCAGCCGCCCTGCTGATGGGGGAAATGGCATTCCTGGAACAGGAACACCTGAGGGCAATTCAGCTCGACACCAAACACCGGGTCATTGAGATAACCACGGTGGCAATCGGAAGCCTGAACACAGCCAGACTCAGGCTCGGGGATATGTTCAGAGAAGCCGTCCGGAACAACGCTGCAGCGATCATCGTGGCGCATAACCACCCAAGCGGCGACCCCACTCCCTCTCGGGAGGATATGAACATCACTCGAGAGATGATAGAAGCTGGCAAGCTCCTCGGCATCAAGGTTCTGGATCATCTGGTGATCGGGAAACAGCAGTACGTGAGCCTGAAGGAGAAAGCTCCTTCGCTGTGGGAAGACAAACCATAAAAGCAAAAGCGGCCGCCCCCGGTGGAACGACCGCTCCCGCATTCGTCCGAACAGAAATTACTTCAGCTCGACGGTGGCGCCAGCCTCTTCCAGCTTGGCCTTGGCATCCTCTGCCATTTCCTTGGGCACAGCCTCCAGAATCTTGACAGGTGCGCTTTCCACCAGGTCCTTCGCTTCCTTGAGTCCCAGGTCCGGCTTCAGAGCACGCACCGCCTTGATTACGGGGATCTTCTTGGCGCCGACGCTGGTGAGCACCACGTCGAACTCCGTCTTCTCCTCGGCAGGTGCCTCGGCCTGAGCCTGAGCACCAGCAGGCATCGCGCCCATCATCACAGGAGCGGCGGCGCTGACGCCGAACTTCTCTTCCAGAGCCTTGACGAGCTCAGAAAGCTCCAAAACGGTCATATTCTCGATGGCCTCGATAATCTCTTCCTTAGTCATACGAACCTCCATGTTTTTGAGTTTTTCTACGATTTATGCTGCCGATTCGGACTCTTTGAGCTGATCGGCACGGGCGTTGAGCACGTTCACCAAACC
>JALWAP010000167.1 GCA_027016315.1 Anaerolineae bacterium
AACTCCGTGTGGGTGTCCACCGAACTGGTGGCCTCGTCCAGGATCAGCATCGGCGGGTCGGCCAGAATGGCACGCGCTATCGTCAGCAACTGCTTCTGTCCCTGGGAGATGTTGGTCACCTCCTCGTTCAGGACGAAATCGTAGCCGCCCGGCAGCGCCCGGATGAAGTGATCCGCATGGGCCGCTTTCGCCGCCGCGATGACTTCCTCGTCCGTGGCGTCCAGCCGCCCGTACCGGATGTTCTCCATGATCGTCCCGTTGAAGAGCCACGTGTCCTGGAGCACCATCCCGAACATCCGGCGCAGGTCGGCGCGGGCGAATTCCTTCACGTTGTGCCCGTCCACCAGGATCGCGCCGCTGTCCACGTCGTAGAACCGCATCAGCAGCTTGACGATGGTCGTCTTGCCGGCGCCCGTGGGCCCCACGATGGCGATCTTCTGCCCCGGCAAAACCGTAGCCGAGAAGCCTTTGATCACCGGCACGCCGGGCAGGTAACCAAAGTACACATCTCGGAACTCCACCCGTCCCTCGACCTTCTCCAGCTTCACCGGATTCTCCGGATCGGGCGGCTCCTCTTCCTCCTCCAGGAAATTGAACACTCGCTCCGCCGCCGCCACCGTCTGCTGCAGAATGTTGGAGATGTTCGCAAGCTGCGTGATGGGCTGGGTGAAGGAGCGCATGTACTGGATAAACGCCTGGATGTCGCCTACGGTGATCAGATCACGAATCGCCAGCCAGCCGCCTAGGATCACTACCACCACGTACCCCAGGTTCCCGATGAGCCGCATCATCGGGCGCATGATGCCGGAGAGGAACTGCGACTTCCACGCAGCGCCGTACAGGATGTTGTTGAAGTGGTCGAATTTCTGGATGCTCTTCTCCTCGCCGTTGAACGCCTTGACCACCACGTGCCCGCCGAACATCTCCTCCACGTGCCCGTTGACGTGTCCCAGGTAGTCCTGGCGCTGGGCAAAGTATTTCTGCGACGCCTTGATGATGAGCATCATCAGGGCGAAGGAGACCGGCACGATCACCACGGCGATGAGCGTCATCTGCCAGCTTATCGTCAGCATCATGATCAGGATGCCGAGCACCGTCACCGCCGACGTGACCACCTGCGTCAGGCTCTGGTTCAGCGTTCGGTTGACCGTGTCCACATCGTTGGTCAGCCGGGAGAGCACCTCGCCGTAGGTGGTGCCGTCGAAATAGCGGAACGGCATCCGGTTGATTTTCGACATCAGGCTCTTCCGCAGTTCGTAGGAGACCTGCATCGCCACGTCGGTCATCAGCCAGCCCTGCGCGTAGCTCAGCGCCGCGGAGACCACATAGAGCACCGCCACCGTGAGCAGTATCCTGCCGATGGCACCGAAATCGATGCCGCCCGTTCCGGCGAGTTGCGCCATCAGCCCGTCAAAGAGCTTCGTCGTGGCGTTGCCCAGGATTTTCGGTCCCACGATGGAGAAGACCGTCGAGCCTACCGCCAGGACGATCACGATGGAGATGGTGAGCGTGTACGGCTTGAGATACGCCACCAGCTTCCTGAGCGTCCCCTTGAAATCGGTGGGCTTCTCCACCGGCCCCATCATCATGCCGTGAGGGCCGCCGCCCCTTCCCAGGAAAGCCCCCGGCCTGACTTTCGGCTTTTCCGGCAACCCGGTTTTCGGCCTGGTCATAGCACTGCCTCCTGTTTCAGCTGCGAGAGCGCGATTTCGCTGTAAACCTCGCAGGTCTCCATCAGTTCATGATGCGTTCCCTTGCAGATCATCCTCCCCTCGTCCAGCACTACGATCTGGTCGGAATCCTTGATGGTTGCAACCCGCTGGGAGACGATGATGATCGTCCGCCCGGACAGGTGCTCTTTCAGCGCCCGACGCAGCGCCGCGTCGGTCTTGTAGTCCAGCGCGGAGAAGCATTCGTCGAAGATGTAGATGGGCGCACGCTTCACCAGCGCGCGGGCGATGGTGAGCCGCTGCCGCTGGCCGCCGGAGAAGTTGATGCCGCCCTGGGAGACCTCCGTTTTCAGCCCCTTCGGGTCTTGCAGGATGAAATCCGCCTGAGCGATCATCAGCGCCTGGATCATTTCCTCCTCGGTGGCGTCCTCCCTGGCGTAGCGCAGGTTGCTCTCCACCGTCCCGGCGAAGAGGTTGCTCCGCTGCGGCACGTACCCGATTTTGTCCCGAAGCTCCTTCAGCGGCACCTCTCGGATGTCCACGCCATCGATCCGAAGCGCCCCGCCGGTCACGTCGTAGAACCGTGGGATGAGGTTGACCAGCGTGGACTTGCCGGAGCCCGTCGTCCCCATGATACCGATGGTCTGCCCCGGCTCGATGGCGAAATCGATGTCGTGCAGCATGTCGTCACGGGCATCGGGATAGCGGAAGTAGACGTGGTCGAACCGAATGGACGGCTTGAACGGCTTTGGGAAGCTCCTGGGCTTCGGCACGTCGAGGATGGTGATCTCCGTCTCCAGCACGTCCGCCACCCGGTTGGCCGAGACGTCGGCGCGGGGTAGCAGGATGAAGAGCATGGAGAGCATCAGGAACGCGAACACCACCTGCATCGCGTATTGCATGAACGCGATCATGTCGCCGACCTGCATTGTGGATTGTGCCACCTCGTGCGCCCCGACCCACAGGA
>JALWAP010000168.1 GCA_027016315.1 Anaerolineae bacterium
CGCCTTCTATCCAGACGAGCGCCATGGCCGCTACGATGAACAACGCCAGCGACCTGAGCATTGATATCTTGTCCGGCTCGAACACTCTGCTCGAATAGATGTTGAAGAAAAGTGGCACGACGATTAGAGCAAGGAGCCACCCGGATTCTGCCAGGGCTTTTGCCCACGCTTTTAGTTTGCTGTCCATGGTCTATCTCCAGGAATTGATCACATTTCCGATCGTAACAAGGCCGTCCTCCGCTTTACCGATCCGACTGTCAATGGCGCAAGGTAGTGCGTAAGCCCCGTTGGGGACAGGTCAGCCTTCGTATTTTCCGCAGGCCTCGAACGCAGACACGGTCGGCCTCCACAAGCATTGATTTTACTAACGTTTTTCCGAAGACGCAAAGGCCTTCAGCTTCCAATCTTTGGGCGTGGGTTCATCGCTCTTCGCGATCTATCTCACATACACCTCATCCCTAATCAATACAGTAAGCGGACAACAGGTAGAAAGAATTCGCAGGACGGCGCTACAAAGCCCCACCGGGCAATTCCTCAAATTTCCCCCTCGCACTTGCTGCTTTGGCTTGCCTTCTTCCCAACCGAAAGGTATATTGTGCAGGACTGCATACGCGTTCCAGGAGGTCGTGGGATGAAAATAGGAAATGCGGAGATCTTCGTGCTCAGCGACGGCATGACGAAATCGGACGGGGGTGGATTTTTCGGCCTCGTTCCGAGGGTTCTGTGGGAAAAAGTTCATCCTGCCGACGAGCTCAACCGCGTGCCCTGGGCGCTCAGGTCGCTTCTGATCATCGCCGACGGTAAGAAAATCCTGGTGGATACCGGCTACGGCGATAAATTGACGCCCAAACAGAAGAAGATCTTCGCAATGGAAGGCCAGGGAGATCGCAGGCTTCTCGGAGATCTGGAGCGGGTAGGGTTCAGCGCCGACGAAATCGACATTGTCGTGAACACGCACCTGCACGCAGACCATTGCGGTGGGAACACCGTGTTCGACGGCGACAAGGTGGTGGCCACATTCCCCAACGCCCGATACATCGTCCAACGAAGGGAGCTGGCGCAGGCCATGTTCCCCAACGAACGCACCCGAGGCACTTATTTCAAGGAAAACTTCGTCCCACTCCTCGAATCTGGGGCGATGGAGATCGTGGACGGCGACTACCAGATCACGCCATCGGTCAGGACGATGGTCACCAGAGGACACACCCCAGGCCACCAGGTTGTGGTCGTGGAAAGCGGCGGGGAGGCAGCAATCTTCCTTGCCGACGCGTGCTCCTGGGCCGTGCACATGGAAAGGCTCGCCTGGGTTCCCGCGTTCGACATCGAGCCAATGGAAAGCATCCAGACGAAGAAAAGGCTGCGGGATTGGGCGCTGAGGCACAACGCCCTGCTGATATTCCAGCACGACCCAACGACCATTTTCGGTCGCGTCCGCCCTGGGGAGAAGCCAAGCAGGTTCGTGGTAGAGAAGTTAAGCCCCTGAGGCGGATTCCTGGTAGCAAAGGATTTGACCTTTCAAGGTCCGAAGGTATAATTATCACCAACATGATAAAAATTAGCTGCGATTGCAGCAGCATCGTGGAGGAAGCATGAGATTTTGGGGCAAGAGGAGATTCGCCGTGAGCAGCAACGCTTCTGACACGGCCACCGTTTCCCCCGACGGAAGTATGACCCTTTCCAGGTTGGTCAAAGGTGAACGGGGCAGGATCGTCAGGATAACCGGTGGACGTGGGTTCATCAGCCGACTCGGAACCCTCGGATTCATCCCAGGACATGTGGTGGAAATGGAAGCCAATTACGGCACCGGGCCGATCATCGTCAACGTGGAAGGCGTGGAGATAGCCCTTGGCAGGGGGGAAGCCGACAAGATAGAGGTAGAACCCATCGCGGAGGGATGATGACCGCCAAGAAAAACGTGGTGATTGCCCTGGCCGGTCAGCCGAACGTCGGCAAGAGCACCGTGTTCAACGACCTCACCGGGCTCGACCAGCATGTGGGAAACTGGCCTGGTAAGACCGTCGAACAAAAAATCGGGAGATTCCGGCTCCCGGACGGCACAAACGTGGAGCTGGTGGATTTGCCGGGCACTTATAGCCTGACCGCCAATTCCCCAGAAGAGGAAATCGCCAGAAATTTCATAATCCAGGAGAAGCCCGATCTGGTGGTCACCGTCGTGAACGCCGCAGCGCTCGAACGTGGACTCTATCTGGTCGGCGAGATACTGCACCTGACCGACGCCGTCGTGCTCGCGCTGAACATGATGGATGTGGCTCAGGAAGAAAGGATAAACGTCGAGCCGGAAGTGCTGGAAGCGGCGCTCAGGATTCCCGTGGTGCCAATGGTCGCCAGGAAAGGGGAAGGAAAAGACGCACTGATAGCCAGGATCCAGGAAGCGCTGGAAAATCCTCCGTCGAACCCCTGCAAGCCATCCATGCCGCCGGAGATCGAAGAACTCCTCGACAAAGTCGAAATCTACGCTAAAAAGTACCTTTCCGGATACCCAAGCCGGTGGGCTGCTCTTAAGATCCTGGAAGGAGATCCAGCTTTGCTCCACGAACTCAAGGACGCCATGCCGCCGCAGGAATGGCGCGAGATGAACGAACTCCTCATCTCCCACGAAAACCTCGC
>JALWAP010000169.1 GCA_027016315.1 Anaerolineae bacterium
GGTCACAGCCTCAGCTTCTTCGTCGCTGACGAAACACCCCTTGAACCGGAGAGGCTTGCTGAGCCACGGGAGCATGAGCAGGCCATCCCCTTTCCCGAGCAGCTTCTCTGCCCCGGTTTGATCGAGGATCACCCGAGAATCGATGGAAGAGCTAACGTTGAAGGCGATTCTGGCGGGAAAATTGGCCTTGATGAGTCCCGTCACCACATCCACGCTGGGACGTTGGGTAGCCACCACCAGGTGTATTCCCGTAGCCCTTGATTTCTGCGCCAGCAGAACCAGCGCGTGTTCTATCTCCTCAGGATGGGTCAGCATCAGGTCTGCCAGCTCGTCGATAACGATGACCACATAGGGCATGTGATCAGGTGCGATCGCCCGGTTGTACCCTTCGATGTCCCTGACCCCTGCATCGACGAACAACCTGTACCTCTCGTCCATCTCCATTATCGCCCACCTCAGCGCCCTGGCAGCGTCGTCCGGGTCGACCACCACCGGAGAGAGCAGATGCGGAATGCCGTTGTAAATCTGCAGTTCGACCCGCTTGGGATCGACCAGGAGCATCTGCACCCGATCCGGGGTGTTGTTTATCAGGAGGGAGATCAGGATCGCGTTCAGGCTGACCGATTTCCCCGAGCCTGTGGCGCCCGCAATGAGCAAATGGGGCAGTTTGGCCAGGTCGAGCACCACTGGCTCCCCGGAGACCCCCTTGCCCAGAGCCACTGCCAGCGGAGAGTTCAGCCTGGCGAACTCCTCCGATTCCAGCACCCCTTTCAGCGAAACCACCATGCCCTTTGGATTGGGGACCTCGATCCCGACGAAATTCTTCCCCGGCACGGGCGTTTCCACACGAATGGAAGCGGCTGCAAGCTCCAACGCAATGTCGTTTTGGAGTGCTTTGATCTGGCTCACCCGGACCCTTCTGGTCTTCTCTTCCTTGCCGCTCCTGCTCGTCACGAGCCCCGGCTCCAGCCCGAACTGGGTCACTGCCGGGCCACGCCGTATGCTGACCACTTTTGCCGGGACTTTAAAGGAAGCGAGGGTTTCTTCGATGATCCGAGCCATCTCCCGGGCGTCACGTTCGCTGATCAATTCCCCTTCGTCCCCGCGGAGCAACGAGAGCGGCGGCAGCTCGAACTCGGAGGTGTGCGCTTCTGGGAGAGTTCTCACGGTTTCTGGTTCGTCCGGCTGTGCGGCGGTGCGGCGAAGGAGCTTCCTTTCGAATCGTTCCACCAGGATCGAAACAGGCCGTCGGACGTCGGGGACGGTCATCGCCCAAAGGAGCGAACCGAACCCCACTATCAGGAATCCGAAGGCAGGCGCCAGCGCAGCCCTCCCAGATACCGGCATGAGGCGGTAGAGCCATTTCCCGATCCACCCGCCACCTGCTTGCGCGGGGCCAGGCCCGCCAACCTGCGCTCCCCATTGCCAGAGCAAAGCGAGCCCAAGCGCCGCCACGCCCGTCCCAACAAGGTGCCGGTACTCACCATCCACCCCTTTCCTGCGAAGCGCCAGGCTAAAGAGAAAAGCTGCCATCAGCAGAACCCACACAGGCCACGACGCCCCGCCGAGGACCGCGTTCCACAAACCACGCAGCGGAACGATGGAAACGAGCGCCACGGCGACGACGATTATGCCAATCAGGTCGAAACGATCGTGTATGAGAGCATCCGGATCGAATTTCACGTCATCACCTTTTGACCAATGCGGCAAGCCCGGATCACTTGGAACTCGAGCTGCAGAGCCGCAAGCCTTCCAAAGCAGGCTGAGAGTTGGGGTTTACATCAAGCGCTTTCTCGAGCCATACTTTCCCATTCTTGCAATCGCCCAGGTACACGTAGGAAAGACCCAGTTCGTAGAAATATTCTTCGTTGTTCGCCCCAAGGTCGATTGCTTTCTTGAACGCTTTGATCGCACCTTCGTAGTTCCTGCGCACGTAGTACACCACCCCGAGATGGGCATAAGCCTGGGCGTAGTTCGGTCCGACTTTCGTGGCTTTCTGCAGCTCGACGACGGCGCGCTCCGGGTCGTGGCTCAGGAAATATGCCCAACCCAGCGCATCGTGGTTTTGCGGGTTGTTCGGGGCGATGGACACCGCCTTTTGGTAGGCTTCTATCGCCTGCTTGTACTTCCCCAACGCCAGATAATTCCTACCGATGCTGACGTACAGGAAATCCAGATTTGGCTCCAGCGATAACGCCTGCTCGTAATAGGAGATGGCTTTCTTGTACTTCCCTTGTAGCTCCAGCACGTAGCCCATGTCCCTGATCACGTCCGGGTTCTGCGGGTCGAGCTTCAGAGCTTTCTGAGCCTCTTCCAACGCCCTCGTCCAGTTCCCTTGATCGGCGTATATCTCCGCCAGATAGGCATGCGCTATGCCAAGGTTTGGGTCCTGGTCGACCGCCTCCAGCGCGAGCTCCGTGGCTTTCTCGTAGTCCCCATCCCAGTCCAGCGCCATCGCGAGAACAGCCTTGTTGCGCGGGCTATCTGGATCGAGCTTGAGCGCAGCCTGTGCCATCTTCACGGCTTCCTTCGTGCGCCCCCGGATAGCGAGCAATTTGGCGAGCCAGATGTAGGCGTCCTCGTTGTCTTTCTCCATCTGCACCACTTTTTCGAACGCCTCTATCGC
>JALWAP010000170.1 GCA_027016315.1 Anaerolineae bacterium
CAGGCGGTGAAGGAAGGTCGGGCGGATGCGCTGACGACGGACTCCAGCATGTTGCTGTGGTATGCGCAGCAGAATCCTGAGCTGGAGGTTGTTGGGAAGCGGTTCAGCATCGAGCCTTACGGCATCGGCGTGCCTCGGTTCGACTCCAAGTTCCGCGATCTTGTGAACTTCACCCTGCAGGATATGAAGCAGGACGGGACGTATGACAAGATCTATCACAAGTGGTTTGGTGAGAACGCAGAACCGTGGAACGTGGAGATCTGGCCTGGCAAGAGCTACATCAAGCTCGGTAAGTAAATCGAATGAGGCGTGATAGGGGCGCAGTACGCTGCGCCCCTACCGCCAGACAGACAAGCAGGGAGATGGCACATGAAGAAAACTGCTCCGTGGCAACTCAAGGTCGTAACCTACCTGGTTAGCTTCGTAACTGCGTCCCTGGGAGTTTCCCTCTGGCTTCCTTTCGTAAGCAACCACATACCGTTGTGGGGTAAGCTCGCAAGCTCCCTGACCCTTCACCAGCAGTATCTCGTCTCGCTTCCTTTCGTGCTGGTGGGGCCGGTAATCGACTACTTCCTCCAGAAGAGCGACAACAAGCACGTCCGGAAGGTCGGAGAAGTCAATCTGACCATTTCCATGATGATACTAGTGTTTGCACTTATAGCACGTCCTTTTTACATGACTTTTGTCGCCTCCGGACAGTACAGGTGGGAGATGGTCAAGGAGTTTTGGGCTCCGAAAGACCCCCTGATGCCCTCCCTCCGAAAGGGCCTTTGGGTCACCATCAAGGTGGTGTCCATTTCCTTCGTGCTGGCTCTGATCCTCGGCACGATATCCGCAGTCGGCAGAACCACCAAGAACAAAGTGATCTACGGGATTTCCACTGCTTATGTGGAATTCTTCCGGAACACCCCGTTGATGGTTCAGTTGTTCCTCTGGTTCTTCGGCCTGACGGTGTTCCTTTCGGCATTCAACCTGGGGCTTGCGTTTCGGCTGACGCCGCCGGCGGCGGGCATCATCGGCCTGTCGTTTTACACCGGAGCTTACATGTCGGAGGCAATCCGGGCGGGCATCCTCTCCATCGACAAGGGGCAGTGGGAGGCGGCGCATTCGCTGGCGCTGACTCCGCTCCAGACGCTGCAATACATTATCCTGCCTCAGGCGTTCCGTATCGTCATCCCGCCTCTGGCGAGCCAGTTCATCAACCTGTACAAGAACTCCACCGTCATCATGACCATCGGCGTCACCGACTTGCTTTTCATGGCGAACGAGGTAGAGGCGCAGACGTTCCGCGGTTTCGAGGTTTTCACCGCCGCGACGCTCATCTACCTAGCCGGTACGTTGACCCTTTCGGCCATTATGAACGGGATAAACTACGTGATCTCTGGTGAGAAGCGTGCCCGAACCGGGACTCACATCGAGAAAGACTGGATCAGCGTTACGACGGAGAAAATCGGGGAGGTCACGGGGGCGGTTACAGGTTTCCTTTGGAACCTTCTGAATCCGCTCTTCCACACTTCTGGACAGAAAATCATCGGAATCGGCGCTGTGATCATGCTCCTCGGCTTTTCATTCTCTTCCTGGTTCGACAAGGTGTTCAGCAAGATCGTGGGGTTGCCGCATGGCGGCAACGGCTGGTATCTGCTCCTGCACGGTCACGGAGGCTTCCGGGTGACCCTGGCCATCATCCCGGTATCCGCAATCGTAATTCTGATAGGGCTGATAGCAGAGAGGTATTCCAGGAAGCTGGCAGAGCTCGGCAGCGAAATCCTTTACGTTGCTCTCGCAGTTGGCTCGTGGGCGCCTCTGATATGGCTGATCTGGGTAATCGGATACAACAACTCCCGTGACGTTTATTTCACCGGCCTGGGCAACGGAATATGGTGGGTGCTTCTCGGCAGCATCATTGTGCTGGTGGGCGTGAACATCCACGTGGTGGAGGTGGAGACGGGCGCTGTTGCGGCCAAACGGCAGAAACTCGGTTGGCTGGCAGGCCTCGTCTTGCTTGTCATTGGTGTTGCTGCGGCTGGCAAGCCTCACATGATCACCAACATCAAGAAAGGTATGGCCTCGCCTACTAAAATTGCGTGGGATAGCATCATTCGGAACTTTGCGTACCTTATCGGCGGGTCTCCGCTGGCCGAGGCGAAAGTCGGAGTGCTCGGGGCACTGTGGAGTTTCCTGATCTTCACGGCTGAGCTGTCCGTGCTGCTCGCCTTGCTGGCTCTGCCGCTGGTACTCCTTTGGATAACGTTCAACCGCTCGCTCAAGCTCGGGATCGGCTATCTGGTGATCCTGGTGGCGGCGGTGTTGTTTGCCAAGCACGCCGGGGTCCACATCCCGCTCAAGCAGGTGGACAATATCCAGGGGCTCAAGCTCACGTTCTTCCTGGCCAGCATCTCCATCATCGCGAGCTTCATCCTGGGTGTCATAGCTGGCATGGCGAGGCTCTCCAAATATCCGTTCATCAGCGTTCCCGCGATAGCGTACATCGAGCTGATCCGAGGCGTGCCTTTGTTCATGTTCATCATCTACATGTTCATCACCATCCCGCAGGTGGTGAAAGGGATGGAGCACATCAGCAACTGGGAGTCGGCTCTGATAGCGTTCATCCTGTTTACCTCGACTTACATCGGCGAGATCGTGAGGGCCGGAATTCAATCGATCGACAAAGGTCAATGGGAAGCGGCTCATTCCCTGGGGATGGGGTATTGGTTGACCATGACGCAGATCATCCTGCCGCAGGCAATCAAGCGAATGATCCCGCCCACGGTCAGCCAGTTCATCGCTCTGTTCAAGGACACGTCCCTGGCTTACTACATCGGCGTGATCGAGTTCTTCCGAACCATCACCATTACGTACAACCGCGAATACAACGCCACGTTCTCTCTCCTCTTGTTCGGGGCTCTCGTATACTTCATTTTCTCCTATGCCATGAGCGTCGGTGCGGAGAAATTGCGAAGGAGCATGGGAGCGCAGGAAACCATCTGATACCGCAGAAAGGAGGCGGGCTGGGGAACCCCGCCTCCGAACGTAAATTTTGGTTTCTCGCTCGTATGCAAATCTAAGCAGAAAGGGGGTGATCTCGAGCATACGAACTACCCTGACGGAGAGGATGGTTTTGTCGCCATCGCAACACGCGTAAGAAACTATGGTGTTTCGAAATCCAACGAAAGGAGAAAAAGATGTCGAAGAAGAAATTGATCCTTCTGCTGGTTGTGCTCGCAATGGTAGCGGTTCTGCTGCCCGGTTGCTCCAAGCAGGGAGCAAGCACGTCCGGTAAAGGGTGCACCGTCACGTTCGGTGCTGCTGTTTCGCTCACCGGCAAGTATGCCAAGGAAGGCGAGTACGTCAACAACGGCTACAACCTGTACGTCGAGGAAATCAACAAGAAAGGTGGCATTAAAGTCGGGAACAAGACGTGCAAGGTAGCCCTCAAGGTTTACGATGACGAGAGCAAGGCGGAGCGGAGCGCCCAGCTCGTCGAGAAACTGATCACCGAGGACAAAGTTCAGTTCCTGCTTGGCCCCTATGGCTCCGGCAACACCTACGCCACCACCGCAATTGCGGAGAAATACCAGGTGCCGATGGTGGAAGCCAACGGCGCCGCCACGAAGATCTTCAACCGCGGCTTCAAGTATTCCTTTGCTGTTCTGACCCCGGCACCTTACTATCTGCGCGGCATCATCGATCTGGCGCTCGATCAGGACCCCAATCTCAAGACCGTGGCAATCGTGGCGGAGAACGGCGCTTTCGCCCTGGAGGTCGCGGGTGGCGCTAAGGATTACGCTGAGGAGAAGGGGCTCAAGGTCGTTTACTTCGACAAGTACGCCAAGAACGCCAAGGACGTTTCTTCCCTGATCACAGCCATCAAGGGGAAGAATCCCGATATTCTCCTCGGTGCGGGGCACCTGCAGGACACCCTGCTCATCGTGAAGCAGTCGAAAGACCTGAACCTTTCGCCCAAGGTCATGGGCTTCAGCGTTGGACCTACGGCTCCTGAGTTCCGGAAGGCGCTTGGGAAGGACGCTGACTACGTGTTCGGCGCTGCTCAGTGGACGCCTGAGCTGAAGATCAAGAGCGACGACGTGTTTGGGACGCCGCAGAACTTTGCCAAGCTCTACAAGGCGAAATACGGAGAGGAGCCTCCGTATCAGGCTGCCGAGTCGGCTGCTGCGCTCATCGCCTATCAGAAGGCGATCGAGAAAGCGGGTTCTCTGGATCGCAAGAAGGTCCGGGATGCACTGGCAAGCCTCGATTACATGTCCTTCTACGGTAGGCTGAAGTTCAACGAAAAAGGTATGAACGTCTACAAGCCTATGGCCGTGATGCAGAACTACACCGACGGCAAGCTCTACACCGTCTGGCCTAAGGAAGCGGCCACCAAACCGCCGCTCTACCCGTTCAAACCTTGGGATCAGAGGTAGTATGAGCAGCATGTTGTGCGGATATCCAGAACCAACTTAGTGGATCCCCCGGCAGGGGCGCAGCGCGCTGTGCCCCTGCCAACACTATTCACGGCCTTTGTGAGGAGGTGAAAGTGAACTACGAAATCGGACAGGGGGTGGTCAACGCCCTCTTGCTGACCGGTACTCTGACGCTGGTAGCCATCGGCTTTTCCATCGTTTGGGGTATCCTGAACATCATCAACATCGCTCATGGAGCATTCATCATGCTGGGGGCCTACGTCACTTACTGGCTCTTCACTTTGTACGGAGTGGATCCTTTCCTCTCCATCCCCATTTCCATGGCCCTCATGTTCATTTTAGGGTACATCATCCAGCGGTATCTGATAAACCTGGTGATCAGGGCGCCGTTGTTGGTCACGTTTCTCCTGACGTTCGCTATGGAGATCGTGATAATCAATCTGGCAACGGTGTTCTGGAAAGGTGACTTTCGCTCTGTCACGACTTCCTACTCCGGCGCCGGGTTCGCCATCGGGCACGTGCAGATCCCATACGTCAGGCTGGCAGCGTTCGTCATCTCGCTGCTCATCACGGGGCTGTTGCACGTGTACATGACCTATACCAAGCAAGGGAACGCCATCCGCGCCACCGGCATGGACGTTGACGCTGCACGCCTGCAGGGAGTGAAGATAGCCCATACCTACGCGCTG
Source organism: Anaerolineae bacterium (assembly GCA_027016315.1). Classification (GTDB taxonomy): domain Bacteria; phylum Chloroflexota; class Anaerolineae; order S016-19; family S016-19; genus S016-19. The sequence continues at coordinate 5,114 of JALWAP010000170.1, forward strand.
ACGTTCGCGCTGGGAGCCGCGTTGGCGGGCGCCGCCGGGAGCCTCATCAGCGTCAGCTTCCCTATCTCGCCCACCATGGGCGGCGAATACACCCTGCGGGCGTTCGTGATCTGCGTCCTGGGCGGCCTGGGGAGCATTCCGGGCGTTCTGGCTGGTGCGCTGGTCTTTGCATTCATAGAGGTGTTCAGCGGAGTGTATGCTCCGGGGCTCAAGGAGGCCATCGCACTTTTCGTCATGGTGCTGGTGCTCATCGTGCGTCCCAGCGGCATAGCAGGCAAGGCGTTCTACCACTGACGGGGGAGGAAAAACATGAAGATAACCGGATTCGATAAGCTGTTTTCCGGACGGAAGGGGCTGTTGCTGGGGCTTTTGGTGGCTTTCATGCTGATCCTGGCGCTGGTGCCTCTTTTCGCTTCCGGGTTCTGGATGAGAACTTTGACCATGATTTTCCTCCTGGCGGCCATGGCAGAGGGGTGGAATTACATCGGCGGATATACCGGATATGCGGCATTCGGGAATGTGGCATTCTTCGGCGTTGGTGCGTACGGCACGGCGCTGTCGATGCTCAGGCTGCATTTCCCGTTCTTCCTGGCGATGATCGTCGGGGTGCTGGCGGCGATGGCTTTCGCCGTGATCATCGGGCTGCCGGTGCTGCGGCTCAAAGGGCATTACTTTGCAATAGCCACCGTCGCCCTTGCAACGGCCTTTGGCGAGGTGGCCGATTTCTGGACGAGCTTCACCGGCGGGGCCGCGGGATTGACGCTGCCTTTCTTCCAGCCGCTCAAATGGAGCAACCAGTTCTTCTACTATCTTTCGCTGCTCCTGGTGATATTCGGCCTGTGGCTCACTTACTTCGTGATGAACAGAAAGCTCGGGTATAGCTGGGTGGCTGTCCGGGAGGACGAGGACGCGGCGAAGATGATGGGGATCAACACCACCTGGGCGAAAGTTTCCGCTTTTGCCTTGAGCGCTCTGATGGCAGGAGCCGCTGGCGCTATTTACGGCTATTGGAGCACTTTCGTGCTGGCGGAGGAGGTCTTCAAGATCGATTATACCTTGCAGATGATCCTCGCCACGGTACTGGGCGGCCCCGGCACCATCTTCGGCCCGTTCATCGGAGCGTTCATTTACTACATCCTCATCACGTTGTTGGTCTTCTTCTTCCACGTTGGGGAGTTCCACGAGACAATCCTCGGCACCATCATCATCCTGGTGATGATCTTCACTCCTCAGGGGATCATGGACTTCCTCAGCGGCAAGAAGAAGCTGACCATCTCGACGCTCCTCGAGAACATTCGGATGCACAGGGTATAGCCATGGAAAGAGAAGTCATTCTGGAGGCGCAAAAAGTCACCAAGCATTTCGGCGGTCTGGCAGCGGTGCAGGACGTGGACATGAAGATCTACCGGGGAGAAATCCTTGGCTTGATAGGTCCCAACGGCGCCGGAAAGACCACTTTCGTCAACGTGATCACCGGAATGCTGCCGATAACCAGCGGCAAGGTGTATTTCAAAGGGAAGGACATAACCGGCTGGTCTGCATACAAGATCGGCCGTATCGGCATAGCCCGAACTTTCCAGATCGTGAAACCGTTCCGCGGCATGACGGTTCGGGAGAACGTCGCTGTTGGGGCGATGTTCGGGCACAAAGGGAAGGATCGTTCCACCAAGGACGCCCTGCGGAAAGCCGACGAAGTCCTGGAATTCGTGGGGATGGGCCATCTGCGGGAAAAGCACGCGGACGAACTCACCCTCCCGTACCTGAAGCGGCTGGAGCTGGCGAAAGCGCTGGCGATGGAGCCGGAGCTCCTGTTCCTCGACGAGGTGATGGCCGGGCTCAATCCGAAGGAGATCGAGTCCGCGATGGAGCTCGTGCGGAAGATCAACCGGCAGGGGATCACGCTCCTGGTCATCGAGCACGTGATGAAAGCCATCGCCGGGGTGACGGAGCGGGTCTTTGTGCTCAATTTCGGCATGGAGCTGGCCCAGGGCACGCCGGAAGAAGTGCTGAACCATCCGGAGGTCATCAAGGCGTACCTGGGTGAGAAATTCGTCGAGCGCCAGAAGCGCAAGCAACAACTCCAGGCGAAAGGGTGACGGAGGGACGAAAATGATGCTCGAAGTGAAAGACCTGAACGTGGGGTACGGCGATGTGCAGGTTTTGTGGGATGTGAACCTGGAAGTGGGCGAGGGAGAGGTGGTCGCGCTGGTAGGTTCCAACGGTGCGGGCAAGACGACCCTGCTCTACACCATCTCCGGTCTTCTGCACCCGATGTCTGGGAGCATAAAGTTCATGGGGAAGGAGATCGCTGGGTTGCCCTCCGAGCAGATCGTGGACCTGGGGATAACGCAGGTGCCGCAGGGCCGGAGGCTCTTCGCCGGAATGACGGTGAAAGAGAACATCATGATGGGCGCTTATCATCGGAAGGACAAGGAGCAGGTGAAACGCGATTTCCAGTTCGTGCTGGACCTGTTCCCCCGGATGGCGGAACGGCTCAACCAGCCTGCGGGGAGCCTTTCCGGCGGCGAGCAGCAGATGTGCGCCGTGGCGCGTGGGCTCATGGCTGCCCCGAAGCTGCTGATGATCGATGAGCTTTCCCTGGGGCTTGCGCCCATCATCGTGGAAACGATCTACGAAGCGGTCAACCAGGTCATCATGCGTGGCACGACTGTGCTCATCGTGGAGCAGGACGTGCTCCTGGCGCTGGAGCAGGCAGACCGGGCGTACGTTCTGGACGTGGGTCACATCAGGATGAGCGGCCCGGCGAAGGAACTCATGGACAACCCGACCATCAAAGAAGCGTACATGGGCGTGTGAGCAGCCCTGGCACGTGGAGGAGCAAAGGGGTGGGCAGCGCTTTTGCCTGCCCCTTTTTCGCGGCGATCTGGGCTCGGGGTTTCTGCTTTGCCCTGAACGCTCGATCGCCTGTCGGCGCTCCGAACCGCATGGAAGGGTGTTCTTGAAGTCTGGGGCTACAGGATCAGAGTCCATGCCCAAAGGCCAGCTCGGGGCGGCTTTACGGAGGCAGGTTGCCGTGATATAATTGCCTCCGCAAGCTGCCTGAACTGAAAAACAGCCTTCCAGGAGGGATCGATATGGGACTCAACATCACCTTGGTGAAGATCGAAAAGCCCGAAGAAGTCAATTTCATCCTCGGACACACCCATTTCATCAAATCCACCGAGGACCTGTACGAAGCAGTCGTCAACTCCGTTCCTGGCGTCAAATTCGGTCTGGCGTTCTGCGAAGCTTCCTCCGCGAGGAAAATCCGGGTGGAAGGAACCGACGAGGAAATGAAAGAACTCGCCGTGAAAAACGCACAGGCAATCGGAGCGGGGCACAGTTTCATCATCTTCCTAAAAAACGCTTTCCCAATCAATGTGCTCAACGCCATCAAAAACGTGCCGGAGGTCACGCGGATTTTCTGCGCTACGGCCAATCCCACGGAAGTCATAGTGGCCGAATCAGACCTGGGGCGCGGAATCCTGGGAGTGATAGACGGTCAGACTCCGGTGGGCGTGGAAAACGAGGAAGATTTCGCCTGGAGGAAGAAGTTCCTCCGCGACATCGGATACAAGCTATGAATTCCTTCACCCGACGTACTCCGCCCGGGCTCCCGTGACGATGCCATGAAGCTGAAGAAAAGCACCATAGCGACGCTGGTCTTCCTGATAGCGGTGGCGGCTTCCTGTCCGCTGGTGCTTCATCGATGGTTAGTCACAGACGACGGGCTTTTCCACCTCTATCGGCTTGCCTCGCTGGGCAAGCACTGGCGTTCGGGGTATCTGTATCCTCGCTGGTTCGCCGATTTCGCCTTTGGGTACGGACACCCGGTATTGAACTACTACGCACCTCTGGCATACTACCTGGCCCTTCCGTGGCACCTCATACTCAAGAACGCCGCATCTTCCATGGGCATCGTCATTTTCCTGGGGTTCTGGATCGGGGCAATCGGGATGTTCAGGCTCGTGGACGAGACGTTCGAATCGCCAGCCGCCGGGTTGCTTGCTGCCGCGGCGTACACCTTCTTCCCCTACCACCTCACCGATTTCTACACCAGGGGAGCGATCCCCGAAGGACTCGCCTTCGTGTGGACACCGTGGGTGCTATGGGCATGGCGCAAAGCGATCCGCCAGGAGCGTGGCGACAGCTATGCCATCGTCGGCGGGCTGGCTTACGCTGCTCTGGTGCTGACCCACAACCTCTCCGCCTACATCCTCACGCCATTCCTGATCCTTTGGGTTCTCATGGTGGCGTGGAGCGAGGGAAAGTGGAAAGGGCTCGTCCGAAAAGTGATCCCCGCGTGGCTGCTCGCGCTGGCGAGCACGGCGTTCTACTGGCTGCCTGCCCTGGCGGAGCTAAAATGGGTGCAACTCGGCGTGATGGCGCCGGGCACAGGTTACAGGCACCACTTCTCGTCCATTTACCATTTGCTTCAGCCGACGTTCTTTCATCAGTACGTGCCGGCAGGGCATCCAGCCGTGCGCTCGATTCCGTTCGTGATAGCGATTCTGGCCATCCCTGGAGCAGTCGCCGGATTGCGGAACCGGAAGTGGAGGGCAGAATCGGCCTGGTTTCTGATCGCAGCCCTGGTCGGCGGTGCGCTGATTTCCAGCTCTTCCGATCCCATCTGGGGCACAATGGGAAGGTGGCTCGCCGTGCTTCAGTACCCGTGGCGGTTCCTGTTCCTCGTTGCGCTTGGCCTTTCGCCGCTGGCCGGAGCGTCCGTTCTGCTGATCGGTGGGAAGCTCCACGCGGAGGATCCACAGTTCGATCCTGAACCGAGATGGGTTGCAGCACTGGTGCTCGGGTTAGTCGTGTTCGCTGCGAGCGCAAGGCTGCCAATCAAACCGATGGCCGACCCTCCAACTGACGCTTCGGCCATGTGGCAAACGGACTACCGCAACCGCCAGATAGGGGCTACATGGACGGCGGAGTTCGTGCCGGTGACGGTGAAAGCAGATCGAACGGCCGTCCCCAACGATCCCGCCCACAGCGAATCGTCCGTAGGCACGCTGAAATGCGCCCCCGACGTGACGGTTGAATCCTGGCGCCCGCTGGACAGGATCTACCTGGTCGATACCGCCTGCGGCGTGCAGCTCAGCCTGCATCAGTTCGATTTCCCCGACTGGCAGGTGCTGGTGGACGGCCACCCGGTCCGATCCGCTCCGATCGGCGAGCTTGGGGTGATCGGCTGGAAAGTGCCATCCGGCAGGCACGAGGTGGAAGTGGAAAAGAAAGAGACACCGGCGCGCAAAGCCGGGGACGTGCTTTGCGCCATCGGCGCCTTCGGGTTCCTCATCTGGGAGATGCTCAGAGCAGGGAGGCTCTTCCGCTGGAGCGTCGCGGCGATCGCCGCCATCATGGCGCTGGTGCTCCTTTCTCTCTTCCCGTTCCATTTCGCCGCAAAGCCCTTGAAAGCGGATTACGACCTGGGAAACCGGGCTCAGCTAATCGGGTACGAAATCCAGGGAGAGGCATTGCCCGGCGGGGAGCTGAAGGTCAGGCTCTTCTGGCTCAGCCTTGCGCCGATGCAAGAGGACTACAAGGTCTTCGTGCATTTCTACAACCCGACCTCGCTGCAAGTCGTGGCACAGCACGATGGCACGCCGGTGGGCGGATTTACCCCGACGAAGCGCTGGTACCCGGGCGAGATATTGGAGGACGACCATGTGCTGCGTCTGCCGGAAGGACTGCCGCCCGGAAGGTACGAAATCGGGGTGGGAATGTACCGGCTTGGAGCGAAAGTGCAGAACCTCCACGTGATCGGTTACCAGTTCCCGGGCGACAGAATACCGCTGGCGAAGATCGAAGTCCCGTCGGAGGTCCGAATGGGCAGGTGAGGCGGAGTCCTCACCTGCGGAGTCGGGTGATCCAAAGGCGACGGAGCAGGTCGCCTTTCGTTTTGCCCATCGCTTGTCTGGAGGTGTTCGAGTGGATTCGCATGTCGATTGCTGTGGCATTCGTTTCCCCAATCCGGTGATGCTGGCTTCCGGCGTTCTCGGCACGGAAGCCGGGCTGCTGGAGCGGGTGGCTCGTGGGGGAGCCGGAGCGGTCACCAGCAAATCGGCCAGCCCGAGGCCCCGCACCGGGCACCCGAACCCCACCGTCCTCGATTGGGGGTACGGTTTGATAAACGCCGTCGGGCTGGCCAACCCGGGCGTGGAAGCCGAAGTCGAGGTGTTGAAGGATGCAAAAGCACGGCTTAAGCCCCTCGGCGTGCCGTTGGTGGCAAGCATTTTCGCCGAAACTGTGGACGGGTTCGGCCTGGCAGCGGAGGTCGTGAGCCGGGCGCAGCCCGACCTGATCGAGGTGAACATCTCCTGCCCCAACCTCGCGCACGAATTGGGTCGACCTTTTGCCCTCGATCCTGTGAGCGCCGCTCGGGTTACGCGTACCGTGAAATCGTCCACGGCGATACCGGTGGCGGTGAAGCTGTCACCCAACGTCACGGATATCGTGGAGATCGGGCTGGCGGTCCAGGAGGCCGGGGCGGATGCGGTAGTCGCAATCAATACCGTGGCCGGGATGCTGATCGATATCCACGCCCGCAGGCCGGTGCTCGCCAACCTGGAAGGAGGGATTTCCGGGCCGGCCATAAAGCCTGTGGCGATCAAGGCCGTTTACGATCTGTCCCGGGTTTTGCGCGTGCCTGTGATCGGCGTCGGCGGAATTTCCGATGGAAAGGACGTGATCGAGATGATGATGGCCGGCGCCACGTTGGTGGAACTCGGTTCCGCCGTAAGGCTCCATGGCCCGGAGACTTTAGGCCGGATCGCCGCCGAGGCGGCAAGGATCGCGGAGTCGCTGGGGTTCGGCTCCATGCAAGACGTGGTGGGGGTGGCGCATGTTGAGCAAAAGCGACATCGTCACCTCGATGCCGCAGGTGGCCACGGTACTGTCCGTGGAAGAGGAAAACTACCGCACCAAGACTTTCACGCTGGACATCTCGTGGCCTGAAGCTTACCCAGGCCAGTTCCTCATGGCCTGGCTGCCCGGGTTGGACGAAAAACCGCTCAGCCTGCTCGATTCCGATCCGGTGCGGATCACCGTGGCCGCGGTGGGACGGTTCAGCAAAGCAATGCACCGGCTCTCTCCGGGCGACAGGATATGGGTGAGAGGCCCCCTTGGGCACGGATTCGTCCTGGAGCCGGGTTCTCCGATCATGGCCGCCGGAGGATACGGGGTATCGCCCATAGCATTTCTCGCCCGAAGAGCACGAGAGACCGGACGAAAAGTGTGGGTTGTGGTAGGAGCGCGGGGGCGCCGGGAGTTGCTTTTCCTGGAGCGGTTCGCCGGGCTTGGGGTGAACCTGATCGTCACTACGGAAGATGGGAGCATTGGAGAGAAAGGTCTGGTCACCGATGCCGTCTCCCCCCTGCTTGCCCGGCTCGACGTACCCCGCGTCTACGCCTGCGGCCCGAACGGGATGTTGGAAGCTCTGCGGGAGCTCTGCGTCGAATCCGGGGTGCCGTGCCAGCTGAGCTGGGAGGCCTACATGCGATGCGGCTTCGGCGTGTGCGGGAGCTGCGCCCGGGGAGAAGACGGGTGGCTCGCGTGCAAGGACGGTCCCGTGGAAAGGATAGAGCCTGTCGGACGTAATCGACTTCTTCGGTAGATGTCCGGAGCTCAAATGCTGTGGCTAGCCTTGGCGCTCCGTGGTATTTACGCGTGAAAAAGCCCGGCGTGTCCGGCGCTGAGGTGATATTCACATTTCCTGAAACTCCTTCCTTCGAATTTTGACATGTACCAAAAGATGGTGTATTATTAGTTTGAGATTAGAACATATGTTCTGGTTTTCCAAAAGGGTTTCCCAATCTGGTAACCCCTTTTCCCAAATCAGGAGGTGATCATGCGCAGAGAGCTGGACTTGCAAGCCGATAAGATCGAAGCGCTGCTCGCGTCTCACAATATCCGCGCTCGGGTATGGGGCGGCACCGTGCTTCCGCGCACGGTACGCTTCTCTCTCACGATGCCGATGGACACAAGGATAAAGAAGCTCTTTTCGCTCGCGGATGAGCTTGCCATGGCGCTGAACGCGAGTTCCGTGCGTATCTACCGAAAGGGTAAAACCATCGCTCTGGAAATCCCCCGTAGCGACCCAGAGATACTGCTCCTGCGTCACTTACTGAGAAGGCTCCCGGATGTCCCCGCCTTCTCGTGCGTGGTAGGGGTGGATCAGGACGGATTTCCGCTGGTGGTCAGGCTTTCCAGCCCCGACGTAAGCCACCTCCTGATCCTGGGCAGGACTGGCAGCGGCAAGACCGCTTTGATGAGAGCTGTGTTGGCAAGTCTTGCCTACTTGAACCCCCCTCACAATCTGCAGATGATTCTCATCGATCCGAAAGGGAGGAGTTTTCGAAATTTCGCCGGCCTCAAGCACCTGGCTGTCCCTATCATCTCCCGCCTCGACCAAGTTGAGACGGTGCTGGATCTGGTGGTAAAGAAGATGGAAGAAAGGGAGAGAAAAGGGGTTGTTCTACCGAGGTTGGTGATAGGAATAGACGAGCTCGCGGACGTGAGCAAATACGGCGGGAAAAACGTTCAAGCGTACATCGAAAGGATTTCGCAGCGGGGGAGGAGCGCGGGTATCCACCTGGTCGGGGCGACTCAAAAGCCAACCGTGTCGGTGGTTGGCAGCCTTGCAAAAGCAAATTTCCCGGTACGGCTCGTCGGCGCTGTCGTTTCAGCGGAGGAGGCAAGAATAGCTACCGGAATCGGTGGCTCGGGAGCGGAAAAGCTTGGCGGTCGGGGCGACTTCCTGCTGGTCAACAATGGAGAGGTCGTAAGGTTCCAGGCAGCATACCTGGGGCCTGAAGAAAAATGGTTCGTCCAACAATAGAATCGTGGCCGGACGCTGGGTCGTGGGGCGCTTAGGGTCCCATAGACTAACGCATTTTCTGGAGGTGCAAAATGGAAAGGAATCTCACATTAGGCATGGCGGCGTTCTTCGGCGTGCTGGCGCTTGCAGTCGTCATTCGACTGGGCGACGAGGCGCTGGCGGTGATCGTGGGGATGCTCCTCGGCGTGATTGCAATCGTGCCGTTTGGGCTGATCTTGCTTGCCGCGACGGAGAGAAGGGAGCATCGTCAGGAAAGACCGACCCCACCCGTAATCGTTTTCGGCGGAGGGCTGCCGCAGACTGCGGTGGGGCACGGAGTTCCCGACTTCCCATTGAGGCCGTGGGATGAGGCAGAACTCCTACCCATGCCCTCGGAGCGGGAGTTCCACATCGTCGGAGAGGAATGATCCAGCGTCCCCAGCGGTCGCTGGGGACGCACCACACCACAGCTTTTAAGATTGATTCCGAAATTTGACACAGTCCAAATCAGTGATATAATAGAGCAGGTTAATACAGTCGATATTGACAAAATCAAATTGAAAACAGGAGGTAATATCATGGAAGGAAGAATGCCGTTGCTTGGAGACAAGTTCCCGGAATTGAAGGTTCAGACCACCCACGGAGTCATGGAACTGCCGAAGGCGTATGAAGGCAAATGGTTCGTGCTGTTCAGCCATCCTGCAGACTTCACCCCGGTGTGCACCACCGAATTCGTGGCTTTCCAGAAGCGCTACGACGAGTTCAAGAAGCTTGGCTGCGAACTGATCGGCCTGAGCATCGACCAGGTGTTCTCCCACATCAAGTGGGTCGAATGGATCAAAGATAACCTCAACGTCGAAATACAGTTCCCCATCATTGCAGATCACAACGGTTCCGTTGCGAACACCCTTGGGCTCGTGCACCCCGGGAAGGGTTCCAACACTGTCCGGGCGGTCTACGTGGTCGATCCGAAGGGCGTTATCCGCACCATCATCTACTACCCACAGGAAATCGGGCGGAACATGGACGAAATCCTCAGGGTTGTCAAGACTCTCCAGATCAGCGACACCGGCGTGGCAGTTCCGGCAAACTGGCCTAACAACGAGCTGATCGGCGACAAAGTGATCGTTCCGCCTGCTTCCGACATCAAGACCGCGGAGGAACGCCTCAAGAGCAAAGAATGGCAGTGCTACGACTGGTGGCTTTGCTACAAGGATCTCAAATAAGCAACCGAAACGGTTTGCGACAAGTGCGGGCCTGAGGCGCCCGCACTATTGTTGAAAGGCAGGAGGCAACAAATGGCTAAAACGACTTTCGCGGAAGAAGTGTACTTGCGGGCGTTAACCGGAAAAGTGGTCGGGGAGAGCATCCTCGGTGGCTACAATAAAGTGGCGTTCGTATCGGTCAAGAACACGATCTGCAGCTCCATAAGCGCGGCGGCGGAAGCTGCTTTCGTGATGACCAGCAAAGGGCGCGCCGTCCATCTGATCGTAGAGGGTGGCAACGCCGAGCAGGTGGCGACGGCGGTCAAGGAGTTCGATCCGGAAGCAGTGATCCTGATGTTCGGCGGCGAAAGCCCGATCGAGGAGACGAAGAAGCTTTTCGTGGAAGCTCTGAAGGCGATAGCCGCAGCGGAAATCGATGCGGATCTGATCCTTCACGTCAGGATCTTCGCCGCCGGCGGGCTCGACGAGGCTCTGAAAGTTCCGGAAATAGAAGAGTATCTGGCGCAGAGCGATGTGTACGTGTACACGGTGGACCTGGACAAGGGCTTCGTCGTGTACAACTCCATTTACTTCGATGAAAGACCTCAGTTGGACAGGCTCGGGGAAATTCCAGTCACGGCCGAACATGCCGATCTCTTGAACCGCTCGCTCAGGGACAAGACTTTGGCCTGGACTTGAGATTGCGGTCGTTGGAAATGAAAAGGGGAGGCTCGGTTCAAGAGCCTCCCCTTTGTTTTTGGTCACGCGACCGGATCATCCTCCAGTCTGGGGTGGTTTGATGTCGAAGTTCTTGTTGACTTCCACCAGACCCTCACGTACATCCAAGGTGATCACTTTGACCTGATCCGGAGTGATGTGATACTTCTCCTGGAGCGTCTCCGGAGTGAAGCCGGTGTCGTTCAGGTCGTCGGTGGACATCGACATACTCGATGTCAGCACCACTCCATCCTTGGTAACGCAGCCAGAGCCTTTGAAATCTTTGATATTGTGCATGGCAGCCTTTTCTTCCTCTGTGAACCTATCCGGGTACTTTTTGGTGAGCTTTTCGATATCGTGCTTGTCGAATTCGTAGAAGTCACACTTCACAGGCCCGAACTTCTTGGTACCCTTCTTCAGGCTGCTCTCCGCATACACTTCGGCCATGTCATTGGACGCGAAGTTCCCCAGGGAGTCGATCATGTTGTCCACAGAACCCGCCGGGAGCTCCATCCATTGGGAGTTCTCGCCCATCTTCACCCAGGCTTTGTTGCCTACGGCAATCACGTGCATCCCGCTGGTCTCTTCTAAGCCGTTGCCCTCCATCTTCAGTTCGAATTTCTTCTCAGGCTTCTGGACGACCGTATTCGTTATGCGGAAGTCCATTTTCTTCTCTGATCCATCTTTGAGCTTGAAAGTGATCTCCATGCTGGTCTCTGACCTGTACGAGTCGAATTTGTCGGTCACTTTCTTCAAAGCTTCTTGAGAAGCCTTAAGTTTTTCGAACTCACCAGCCGTTTCCGTGGCCTCTGCGGCGTGGGACTCGGCCGTTGGTTCGAGGGTAGGCACAGGAGTCGCTTTCTTGGCGGGAGCTTGCGTCGGCGCTTTCGTTGGGGTTGCTTCCCCGGATTTCTCCGCTACCTGGGTTTTGGTTGGGGTTGCGGTTGCCCCGGACTCGGATTTCCCTTTCCCTCCGCACGCGCTCAGCACGACCGCAACCGTGAGAACAAGCGCGAGGAGCAAGAACAGTTTTGCTTTGCGTTTCACTAAATTTCCTCCATCGGTATTACTTCTTTTCTAAACAGAAGCCCCCCACTGTAACATGGGACGTTCGATAATGGCAAATAAGTGTGTGCGGTCACGTACTACTAAGGAAACACTAGTGGGTAGGGTGTTATGTCAACGCAAAGCCGCGAAGACTCTCAAGACGCAAAGATTTCTCGAAATTTTTTGTGCCTTACGCAGCCTCGTGTCTTGGCGTTTCCTTTCAGTCTCTCTCAATAGGTTTTCTTCCTGTTTGAGCAGCGCCATGCACTGTGGATTTACTCAGAACGGAGTAGGGTGGTGCATTTGCTCTCGCCCCAAATTTTTGTCGGAAAGGGCTTGTTTGAGATAATGAGCCAAGCGACAAACAATTTCGGAGGTAAAAACGGATGAAGGGATGGAAGAAACCCGTTGTTGTGTTGGTTCTGATAGCTACGCTTGGGGCAACGGTCCTCGCCGGGTGTGGCAGAAAGAAAGAGGACGCCCGATTGAAGATTGGGATACTGCCCATCGTTGACGTTCTGCCGATTTACGTGGCTCAGCAGAATGGCTATTTCGAAAAAGAGGGGATACAGGTGGAGCCTGTGCTGGTCAAGAGCGCTCAGGAGAGGGATACGCTGATGCAAACCGGCCAGGTGGATGGGGAGATAACGGACCTGGTATCCGTGGAGATGTTCGACAGGAAGGGCGTTGGGCTGAAAGCCGTGCTCGTGGCTATGGAAGCGACGCCGAAAGAGCCGGTTTTCCGGATCCTCGCTTCTCCTGGGAGCGGCATAACCTCCCCGGCGGGGCTGAAAGGCGTGCCGATAGGAATATCGAAGAACACGATCATCGAGTACGTGACCTACCGGCTGCTGGAGACGGCGGGGTTGAAGGATTCGGAGGTTTCCACGACTGAGGTGAGCGCGATCCCGGTTCGGTACGAGCTGTTGATGAAAGGTAAGATCAAAGCCGCTACGCTTCCGGAGCCGCTGGCGTCCGGCGCGGTGGCGGGCGGGGCTCGGGTGATCGTGGACGACACGAGCAGGCCCGAGGTTTCCGCAAGCCTGCTGGCGTTTTCCACGAAAGCCCTTTCTGAAAAGCCGAAGACTGTCGAGAAGTTCCTTTCTGCCTGGCTGAAGGCCGAAGAAGAGATCAACAGGCATCCGGACAGGTACCGTGGCTTATTGATCGAAAAAGGACGGGTGCCGAAATCCGTCCAAGAAAGCTACCGCATGCCGGTATTCCCCGGGGCTTTGGTGCCGACAGAATCGCAGGTGAAGGATGTGGCTTCCTGGATGAAGGGCAAAGGGCTGATCCAGAAAGAGCCTCGCTATGGGGATGTCGTCGATGGAAGTTTCCTGCCGGAGCGGTGATCGAAGGCTATTGGAGGTGTCTTATCTTTCGGCGTCCGTTTGTGTCGCCTGTGTTCCTGCTGAAGACGAATGGATGGAGCGACCCGGATGGTTGCTCCATCCAACGGAAAAAGCAAATGGGATGTAATTGGTGCGATGGCTCTTCTCACGGTTTCAAAGAGTGGTCAGACGATTGAGTCCGCCCGCTGGGATACCTTATGGACATTGCCCCCTTCGGTGCTTTTGGGTTGACAGTTGATCACACTTTGTACAGCAGATCCAAATATCGCCTTAACAAATCGTCGACCATGCCACGGAAAGGCACGGAAGCGGCCATGCCGTAGACCGGTGCCATGCCGCCGGACTCTTCCGGGTGTTCTTTCACGTACTGCACAGAAGCTTTCAGGTCTTCCAGGAACCTTTCGGCCACGCCCGGCTGGGCATGCCTCAGGGTCAGAGCGATGTGAACCGCTGGCGGGTATTGCAGGCCGTTCAGGCTCCAGCCTCGTTTGTTCATCGCATCCAGAACCCTGTAGATGTCCAGTGCGTCCGACGTGAATGCAATGATCCAGAGCGGTTCGCCCAGTATCCTGAGCTCTGGGATCTCCCTGATGCCTGCCTTGATCTCGTCCGCCGTCTCCAGGATAAGTCTGGTCGCTTCCAGGTACCCTTTCTCACCCATCTTCACCATGACAGCCCAGCAGACCGCTATCAATCCTCCTGGACGGCTCCCGGCCATGGAGGGGGACGCATAAAGCCCGCCGGGCCAGTCTGTGGCGGTGAAATACTGGTATCTCCGCAATTTGGGCGTGCGGTACAGCACCACGGAAGTGCCTTTTGCTGCGTAGCCGTATTTGTGCGTGTCCACGGACATGGAGGAGACCCCTGGCAGCCTGAAATCGAACAGCGGCACAGGGTAGCCGAGCTTTTCCGCCCAGGGTAGCACGAATCCCCCCAGACATGCATCGGTGTGGAACCCGATGCCACGCTTGTATGCCAGCTCAGCCATGGCAGGTATCGGATCGATTATGCCGTGTGGGTAGCCAGGCGCCGATCCGACGAGTGCGATGGTGTTCCTGGTGATGGCTTTCTCCATCGCATCCACGTCTGCCCTGAAATCGTCTCCCACCGGCGTTCTGACTGCCTTGATGCCGAAATATTGTACGGCCTTGTCGAAAGCGGGGTGAGCGGTCACGGGCAGGACGACCTCCGGCTTGGTGATGCCTTTCTCCGCCCTTGCCCAATCCCGGTAGGTCTTCATCGCCATCAGGATGCTTTCGGTGCCCCCGGAGGTTACCGTGCCGCAGACTTCGGCGTCCGGATCGAGCCGTTTCGCCTCCTGTGCGCCGAGCATGTTCGCTGTCATGGAAACGATCTCCGCTTCGTACTTGATGGTGCTGGGCCACAGGTCGGCGTGTAACGGGTTGCTCTGGGAGTTGAGGGCGTAGACTTCGTTGATGAATTTCACGTGCTCGTCGGAACCGTGGTAGACCGCACCCGAGGCGTATCCCTCTTTCCACCGCTCTTCTTCCTGCTTCCCGATGGATCGCATCAGCGAGAAAATCTCTTCGTCGCCGAGTCCGTCCGGAGGCAGCGATGGGAAATCCGGGAACTTTCCTTTGTACGGCTTCAGGTCCTCCTCCAGCCCGGCGAGGAGGCTCTCGTACTCCTTGTCCAGAATCTGCCCAACGCCGGGTAGCTTCCTCAGCCCCTTTTCCATCGTCCTGGCCACCGGCTTTGGCAGCTTCCCGCCGATGCTCGAGAGCAATTTGGTCATATCCATAGGAACGCCTCCTTATTTCTGCCCGTTGAGTTTTCGATAGAGGGAATGGTTCCTCTTGTAGATGTCCACGAACGCGTCGAACAGTTCGTCGTACAGCTTGCGGTTGTCCGGATTGGGGGAGAACGTCTTTTCCACCTCCACGTATCTGGAGTAGTCCTCCAAGCTGGTCATATTCAGGGCCAGTCCGGCCACGATCGCCACACCCCTGAGTCCCGCAGCTTGCGGGTCCTTGACCTTCCGGATAGGCCTGTCGAGCACGTCTGCGAATATCTGCCCCCACACGTCGGAGACCCCACCTCCGCCGATGAAGTTGATTGGCCCGAACCTCTTGCGGATGAACTTTTCGACGTATTTCAGGAGCCACCTGGTGTTGAGTGCGACTCCCTCGAACGCCGCCCGGACGATGTCCGCCCGCGTGATCCCAAGCGACAGGTTGTAGAGCCCACCCCGCAGGGTCGGATCGTCCACAGGCGTGCGCTCGCCGTAGAGCCATGGCGTGAAAATCACCCCGTGGCTGCCAGGAGGAGCCTGCGCCGCAAGCGTGTCGAATCTGCGGTAGACGTCCTCCGGCGCCGCCCCGGTGCCGAGTTCGTCCTCGGCGAAGAAGAATTTGTCGCGAAGGAACGTGAGGCTTACGCCAGATGTCTCCTGTTCGTTTGCGACAAAGTACCTGCCCGGCACCGACGCCG
The DNA here is from genome assembly GCA_027016315.1 of Anaerolineae bacterium. Classification (GTDB taxonomy): domain Bacteria; phylum Chloroflexota; class Anaerolineae; order S016-19; family S016-19; genus S016-19. The sequence continues at coordinate 20,707 of JALWAP010000170.1, forward strand.
GGAGGGACGCCATGTTGTGGAACAGGTCGGTTTTCTTGTAGGGCACGTGGCAGCTAAGCCAGGATGAGGTTCCAAGGTAGATGTGTGGCTCGAAATCCCTGACCGCCCCTGAGCCCAGCACCGGCGCCTGCACGTCCGGAGCACCCATTGCCACCGGTATTCCGGCTGGAATGTCCATCGCCTCTGCGGCTTCCGGGCGCAGCTCGCCGAGTATGTGGGTGGGCGGGTAGAGGTCGGGCAGTTTTTCCCGTTCGATGCCTGCCATCTTGATCAGCTTTGGCGAGTACCTCACGTCGTTGATGTTCCTGTTGTCGGTCAACCAGTACAGCGTGATGGTGGCGAAATCGGATGCCATCTTGCCGGTCAGGAGGTAGTTCAGGTAGTCCTTCGATTCGAGGAACTTGTACGCCTCCCGGTATATCTCGGGGCGTTCGTTCTTCAGGAAGAGGATGTGGGCGATTGGGTCTTTGCCGGAATGGGTCGGTATGCCGCCGGTCAGCTTTACCCAGGTGAGGATCTTGCCTACGCCGTACCCTTCGATCTTCAACAGCCCGCCGGTGATTTCCTTCACGTACGGCGCTCCGCGGGTGTCCATCCAGATGATGGCGTTGCCGAGGGGATTGCCGTCCCTGTCCACGGCGACGGTGCCAGACCAGTGAGCGCTCGCGGAGACGGCTACTATCCTCTCCCTTGGCTCGTTTGCCTCGGCAAGCAGTTTCCTGGTGGTCTCCGTGACCACTTTCCACCAGTCCCTGGTGTCCTGCTCCGCGCCTCCCCCTGGGAGGAACCTGGTCGGGGTTGCGTCCGATTCCTTGGTGTACGCCACGACTTTTCCGTTTGGGGTTACCAGCCCGATTTTGCATGCGGTGGTGCCGAGATCGATGGCAAGCACAAGAGGATCTGAAGTCGTCATCTGTTTCCCCTCCGAAATACGGCATGTTGGGGCAATCCGTCCCAAGACGAATCCAAACGATGTAAGGCTGCTGGATGGCATGATGTTTGCCTCCCGCAGGCCGATTTCGGAGTTTATTATATCTCTTTGGTTTGGTGGTTTGCAACAGGCAAAAAAATACAAACGAATGTCGCTGAGGGCATGTAGGTCGAGTCGTCTGACTCGACCAAAGTGGGGGTGCTGCCCGCGTCGTGCGGGCGAGCCAGACGGCTCGCCGCTACAAAAATGCGTAGGTCGAGTCGCCTGACTCGACCAAATTGGGGAATGCTGCCCGCGTCGTGCGGGCGAGCCAGACGGCTCGCCCTACAACAGACGTGCTTGATGTTCGGTCTTGCAGGTGTTCAACAGGAAGACGCTGGGCATCCTTTTTAAACTTGGTCTGCGAAATCCGTGTAATCTGTGGACGATTTGTGGGCGGGCCAGACGACTCGCCGGTGCAAAAACGCGTAGGTCGAGTCAGACGACTCGACCAAAGCGGGGGTGCTGCCCGCGTCGTGCGGGCGAGCCAGACGGCTCGCCCTACAACAGACGTGCTTGATGTTCGGTCTTGCAGCTGTCCAACAGGAGGACGTTGGGCATCCTTTTTAAACCTGATCTGCGAAATCCGTGTAATCTGTGGATAACTTGAGGGCGAGCCAGGCGGCTTGCCGCTACAATACTCGGAGGTCGAGTCGTCTGACTCGACCAAATCGGGCGAGGACAAGCCTCGCCCCATATATCTCGAGACACCCGAAGTAGCCTGTCAGCTACTCGGTCCCCAGGATCTCCACCGCCATGTAGGCGTATGCCTCTGCAGCCTTCAGCACATCGACGACTCTGATGTGCTCGTCGGCTGTGTGGGCCAGTTTTTCCTCTCCCGGGCCAAAGCCTACAGTCGGTATCCCGGCAACGCCCATCGTGTAGGCTCCGTCGGTGGAAAACCGCCAGGGAACGAGCTTTGGTTTGAAGCCCAAAGCCCTGGCCGCTCCTTTCAGGGCCGATTTCACCAGAGGATGATCAGGTTGCATGAGCCACGCCGGGTAAGCCTCCCGGACGTGGAGCTTGTACCCGGTGTAGGTCTCTTCGTCGTATTCCACGACTTTCGCTTCGGCGTTGGCTGCTTCCCGCACGATGACCTGCTGTATCTCGCCAAGCGCCTTTTCGACCGTCTCCCCCAAGGTCAACCTGCGATCCACCACGAACGTGCACAGATCAGGAATGACGTTTCGGCTGCCGGTTTCGATGCTGTGGATCGAGGTGACGGAGATGCTCCCAGAACCAAGCGATGGATCGCTCAAGAACTGAGCCGGGAGCAGTTCTATGCTGAAAATCATCCTGGCCGCCGAATAAATCGCATTCACACCCTCTTCGGGGCTCGAAGCATGGCAGGAACGTCCATGCACGCTTACCTCTATCGCCACGCGCCCTCTGTGCCCGGGGCTGACGTTCAGGCCGGAAGGCTCGCCAATTATCACGAAATCGGGCTCCAGTCCGGATTCTTCCATCATCGCCTTGATCGAAGCGCCTTCGCTCGGCTCTTCTTGCACGACAATCGCAAGATAGAGGTCTCCGGACAGACGGACGCCGGAATCCAGCAGAGCTTTCACCCCGTAGATCATCGCTGCAAGCGATCCTTTCATGTCCATGGCGCCCCTGCCGTACAGCACGCCGTCCACGATCTCGGCGCCGAAAGGATCGTGATGCCAGGCCGAAAGATCGCCAGGAGTAACCGTGTCCATGTGTCCGTCCAGCAGCAGTTTCTTCCCGGAGCCACTCCCGATCCGCCCGATCACGTTCCCGATCTTGTCTATCCGGACGTCTCTAATCCCGACCGACTCCATCTCCTCGGCGATCCGCTGCGCCACCCGGCCTTCTTGCCCGGAGATACTCGGTATCCTCACGATGTCTTGCAAAAACGAAATGCATCGCTCCTTGTCTTCGGAAGGAAGTTGGATTCGCATTTTCTCCTCGCTTTGTCCCGATCTACCGGTTCCATTCCTTGAAAGCCCGCCTGATCTCTCGCTCTTGCTCCCGCTTCGCTATGGCCTGGCGCTTGTCGTACTTCTTCTTCCCACGCACGAGGGCTATCTCCACCTTGGCTTTCCCGTTCTTCAAATACATCCTCAACGGAACGATCGTCCAGCCCTTTTCCTGGACCCTACCCTGCATGCGATCGATCTCCTTCCTGTGCAGGAGGAGCTTCCGATCCCGCGTGGGATCGTGGCTTGCGTACCCTCTGTGCTCGTAAGGCGAGATATGGACGTTCACCAGCCACGCCTCGCCATCTCGGAAAGTCACGTAGCCGTCTTTGAGGTTCACCCTGGCGGCGCGAACGGATTTAATCTCCGTCCCGGTCAGGACGATCCCCGCTTCATAGGTCTCCTCTATGAAGTAATCGTGATACGCTTTGCGGTTGGTTGCGACTACCTTGAAACCTTCTTTCATCATTTCCCCGTGAGCAGATATTGAACTGCCCTGTCGAGCTGTGGATCCTTGCCTGCTTTCTGATCTTCCGGGGTCAGCTTCACCACGATGTCCGGTTCAATTCCCTTGCCATGGATGGCCCTTCCCTTTGGCGTGAACCAGTGTGCCACGGTCACTTTCAGCTCGGATCCGTCGGAAAGCTTCCTGATGATCTGTACGGAGCCTTTGCCGAAGGTCTTTTCGCCGATGAGTATCCCGCGTTTGTCGTCCTGAATTGCCCCGGCCACGATCTCCGCCGCGCTAGCGGTTCCGCCGTCGACCAGAACCACGAGCGGTATCTTCCGTGCTATGCCGTTCTTCTTGACCTTGTAGTGGTTCTCCTTGCCGTTCTTGAACTTCTCCACGAGCACATCCCCGCCTGACAGAAACTCGCTGCCGATAGAGACCGCGGCGTCCAGATAACCGCCTCCGTTGCCTCTTAGGTCGAAGATCAGCCCTTTCGGGTGCTTGGCGAGCAGCTCTTTGAGCGCTTCGTGCACCCGTTTGGGGGAATTCGACGTGAAGCTGTTGAGCTTCAGGTAGGCGATGTCGTTTGGAAGCATTTTTTTCTCGACGACGGGTATATCGATCTTGGCACGGGTGACTTTCACGTCGAACGGCTCTTCCTTCCCCTTCCGCCTGATGGTAAGCTTCACCGTCGTGCCAGCGGGGCCTCTGACCAACATGATCGCTGCTTCGAGGGACATCTTGGTGATGTCCTTCCCGTTAACCGCAATTATCACGTCACCTTTCTGGAGTCCGGCCTTTCTGGCGGGCGAGTTTTCGAACGTCTCGACGATCAGAATGCCGCCGCCTTCCGCCTGTTTCACCAGCGCCCCGATCCCCTCGAACTTGCCGGACATGTCCTCCTCGAACTGCTTGGCCTGCTTCGGGGTGAAGAAATTGGTAAACGGATCGCCCAGCCCCTGGACTATTCCCCTGATCGCGTCGTAAGCAGCTTCTTTGGGAGTCGGAAGCGTGCCGTAGAAGTTCTCGGAAAGCACCTGCCACGCTTCCCACACGATGCCAAAAGCGGGTTTTATCTCCTTGACACTGGCCGGGGTCGGGATACTCGTTCCAAGGATGGTGGTGGCCTCCGGCGAGCTGGATGGCACGGTAGTCGTCCCGGTCGCGCCAATCTCCGGCAGGGCGTGCGAGAAGAACTTGAGATTCGCCCCTATCGCTATCCCGACGAACAATATCACGACCGCAAGAAATATCCTGAGTGCAGTTTTCAACTTGTACCTCCGTGTGCTTCGGGCCCTGGGCAGCCGACGCTACGAACCCTGTCTTACGAGCCCACTCTGTGCAAACCTGGCTTCCTGATCGCTTACCCTGTAGTTGCTCAGGAACGACCGTTTGAATTCGACGAATGTCCCGTCTTTGATATGCTTCCTTATGTCCGCCATAAGCTTCTCCATGAAATGGAGGTTGTGTATGGTGGCCAGTCGCAGGCCGAGGGTTTCCTTTGCCACGAATAGGTGGCGCAGGTAAGCGCGGCTGTAATGCTGGCACGTGTAGCACGTGCATCCAGGCTCGATCGGATTCGGATCCCTGGCGAACCTGGCGTTTCTGATGTTGATCCTCCCGTGGGACGTGAGCAGAGCCCCGTTGCGCGCCACCCTGGTCGGGAAAACGCAGTCGAAGAAATCGACGCCCCTTTCGACGCTCTCCAGGATGTCCTCCGGCGTCCCGACCCCCATCAGGTATCTTGGCTTTCCTTCTGGGAGCATGGGAACCGTGACGTCGAGGGTGGCGTACATCTCCTCTTTCGTCTCACCAACGCTCAGCCCCCCGATCGCGTAACCCGGGAAATCCAACGACGTGATGAACCGGGCGCTTTGCTCTCTCAGGTCGGGGAAGATGCCGCCCTGCACTATGCCGAAAAGCGCCTGATCCTCCCTGGTATGCGATTCACGGCACCTAGCAGCCCAGAGATGGGTACGCCTAAGCGCCTGCTCGTTGTACGCCCTGTCCTTCGGCGGGGGACATTCGTCCAACGTCATGGCGATGTCCGCTCCGAGCGCTTCCTCTACCTCCATCACTTTTTCTG
>JALWAP010000171.1 GCA_027016315.1 Anaerolineae bacterium
TTGCCACTGCCATCCCGAACACGAAAGGCCCGGTGAACTCGGCTATCGCTATGAGCATGAGGGCGTGTCTTGGGAGCAGCGCCCTGGACGAGATGATCGTTGCGACGATGTTTCCACTGTCGTGGAACCCGTTGATGAACGCGAACACCAATGCAACGGCTATGGTAAGCGTCAACGGCGAGACTATGTTGAAATTCATCAACCTCTCCTGTACTCCGGGCCTTCGACCCAGGCTTCCCCGTCCTCCCATACCTCCTTCTTCCAAATCGGGACGGATTCTTTCACTTTGTCTACGATGAACTGAAGCGCCTCGTAGGTGGGTTCGCGATGGGGTGCGGCCACGGCCACCACCATTGCGGTCTCCCCCACGTTCAGATGGCCTACCCTGTGCACGATGGCTATCCTGCCGATTTCCGGCCACCTGTCGAGCACTTCCTGCTCGATCTGCGCCATCGAATCCTCGGCCATTTCCGTATAGGCCTCGTATTCCAGGTGATCGACCTTGCGAGCACCGGTCCTTTCCCTGACCACGCCCTGGAAAATGGTTATCGCCCCGTATTCCGGTGACGTCACCAGCGAAGAGACGTAGTCCACGGAAATCGGCTCTTCGGTTATGACGAACCTTTTCTTCCCGTCCATTCCAGCACCTCCTCAACCTCCTCCAACCGGCGGAATGAAAGCGACTTCATCCCCATCGCTTAGCTTGTGCCCGTAGCCAACGTATTTCCTGTTGACCGCAACGCCCATGGATTTCTCCCGAACCTGGATTCCCGGGTAGAGCCCTTCCAGGCGCTGTGCCAGCTCGGTAACGGTGCTTCCTTCTGGCATGTCAAGGACATCGCTTGATTTTCCTGTGCGCTCCCGGAACCTCGCGAACCATTTGATCGTAACCTTCACCATCACTCCTCCGCGACGAAGAGCCCGCTCTTGCCGCCTTCCTTCCGAACCAACCGGATATCGGTGATGCGCATGGTCCGTTCCACGGCCTTCGCCATGTCGTAGATTGTCAGGGCTGCGACGCTGACGGCGGTAAGCGCTTCCATTTCGACGCCGGTCCTGCCGTGGCAACGAACGGTGGCCTCTATGTCGATCTTGCTCTCGGCCTCGTCGATGCCGAAATCCACGGATATCTTGTCGATCTGCAGGGGATGGCACAGTGGAATCAGCTCCCATGTCCGCTTCGCTGCCATGATGCCGGCAATCCTGGCAGCGCCGAGCACATCCCCTTTTTTCATGTTGCCCTCTTTGATGAGACGCAACGTCTCCGGCTTCATCAGCACGGAGCCGCGCGCCACGGCGATCCGCTCCGTCACATCTTTGTCGCCAACGTCGACCATCCTCGCCTGCCCTTCGGCATCGAGGTGACTCAGTTCAGGCATCTTGCCCCTCCACGGACTCGCAATCGAGCAAAATGGCTTCGACTTCGCTCCCGGCAGGCACTGGTTCGTCTCCGGGTGGAATGCGCAGCAACGCGTTCGCGCCCACCAGCGAAGTAATCCTTGCAGAACCCTGCAGACCCGTGGTGACGGCGACGTATCCTCGATCGGTCTTGCGGACCTTTGCCCTCACGAACTCGATCCTGTCCGAAGCGTGCTTTACGTCTTCCTGCACCACGGCCTGCACGTGCGGCCGCCACAAACGGCGGTGCAACATTTTATACAAAAACGGCCGGATGTACAACTCGAACGAGACCATAGAGGAAACCGGGTTGCCAGGCAGGGTGAAGACCGGCTTGCCCCATACAGTGGCGAATGTGAACGGCTTACCCGGCTTCTGGAACACCCTGCCGAAATGTATGGTGCCCCACTCGGCGAGGATTGGTTTCAGCAAGTCCTTTTTCCCTGCCGACGCTCCACCGGTGGTGACCACCACGTCCGCTTTAGTCAGGGCGACCCGGAGCAATCTCCGTAGTTTGCGCTCGTCGTCCGGCGCAAGCCCCATGTCAAGACCTTCCGCGCCGACGTCTTTCGCCATCGCCAGCAACGCGTGGCGATTGCTGTCCCAGACCTCGCCAAGGCCCAGCCGGGTGCCGAGGGGCCTCACTTCGTCCCCTGTGGAGAGTATCGCCACGATGGGCCTGGGGTAGACTTCGAGGGACGTGAAGCCCAGGGATGCCGCAAGCCCGATTTCCGGAGGGCCGATCCTGGTGTCTGCAGGGAGCACTGTTTCCCCTTTTGCCACGTCCTGCCCAATCTGGCGCAGGTTCGCTCCGGGCGGCACTTCTTTCGCGAGCCTGATCATCCCATCCGCTTCCTGCACATCTTCCAGCATGATGACGGCATCAGCACCCGCCGGGAGCAATCCGCCGGTGGTGATCCTCGCAGCTTCTCCTTCGTGGACTCGCATCTCCGGTGAATAATGCCCTGCAAGCTGCTCCCCGACGATTTTCCTAATCGGGGTCTTGTCCGAGGAGATCACGGCAAACCCGTCCACTGTGGACGTAGGATGTTCCGGAATGGCTCGCGGGGACACCAGGTCTTTTGCGAGCACAAGCCCCAGTGCTTTGTCGATAGGCACAGATCGGCTGTGCCATCCGGGTGCGTGTTCGAGAACTATCCCGAGTGCTTCTTCCGGTTGAATCAACGGAAAGTCGTTGGTATGCATCAAAACCTCCAGCCTGGCAAAATGAAAAACCGGGGCGATGTACCCCGGCTCTATTATAAACAAATCCTGTGAGGAACAAAGTCGGCGGACAGGGCATCCAGTGATTCTATTCCCTTGAGGCGGACGTGTGGATGCGTTTCTCGTTGTACAGTTCGATGATACCCATGTGTGCCCGGGCGGGGTTTGTCTTATGCCTGTTTTTCTTACGGAGCAAAATGGGGCAGGCTCGAAGGCCTGCCCGTTGATCACTCTGACCGCCGACTACCGACAAAGTTCAGGCTTCCAATGCCTTCTTTGCCAGGTCTACCACCTGAGCAAAAGCTTTCTCATCTCGAACGGCCATGTCCGCGAGCACTTTCCGGTCGAGCCTGATGTTCGCCAGCTTCAGGCCGTGGATGAACCTGCTATAGGACAGCCCGTGTGCCCTGGTGGCGGCATTGATGCGGGCAATCCAAAGCCGTCGCATATCCCGCTTGCGGTCCCTCCTGTCGCGGTAGGCGTACCAGAGGGACTTCATCATTGCTTCGTTCGCCCTGCGGAATAGAAGTTTGCGTGGGCCTTTCTGACCTTTGGTCAGCTTCAGAACTTTCTTGTGCCTTCTTCTGGTATGGAAACCACCTTTAGCTCTCGGCATGATAACTCTCTCCTTACCGGTTTTCCATTTTACCGACGAACCAGGCACCCAACTCCGGGATTTACCAGCCTGAGTCGCCGGGCAGAACAGCTCGTGCCCGGATTATTTATCCAGGTACGGCGCCAGACGTTTGACTTTTCTCTTGTACCCGACGCTCTCCACTTCGAGCATCCGAGAGAAAAGTACCTTAACCCTCTTTGGCTTTCTCCTGCGGAAGTGGCTCTTTCCGACCTTGGTTCGCATCAGCTTACCCTTGCCGCTGTATCGGAGCCGCTTCGCAGTAGCCTTGTGTGTCTTGATTTTCGGCATCCTGATCCTCCTCTTACCCAATAAAAAGGGAGCAGGTGCGCTCCCCGGACTTCTACCAGAACGACTTGTAATCGTACAAAAATAATCTATCGAAGGCAAATTTCACATGATGGACTTAAATCACTTTCCAGGACTGCTTTTTTTGCTGGAAGGCTTCTTCTTTTTCGATGGAGCAATAACCATCAAAAGACTGTACCCATCCAACCGCGGTTTCTGCTCCACCATGGATATGTCCTTGACCTCGTTGGCGATCCTGACCAACAGGTCCTTAGCGACCTCCGGATGAGTGATCTCTCTCCCTCTGAACCTGAGTCTGATCTTGACTTTGGCGCCACTTTCGAGGAAAGACCGAACTTTCCGCAATACCACTTGAAGATCGTGCTCACCGATTTTTGGACGCAATCGGACTTCTTTGATTTCGACCTGCTTCTGGCTCTTCCTGGCTTCTTTCTCTTTCTTGGTCTTTTCGTAGAGGTACTTCCCGTAGTCCATCAACCGGCAAACCGGCGGTCTGGCGTTTGGTGCGACCTCGACCAGGTCGAGCCCACGCTCGGAAGCAAGGTCCAGTGCCTTCAGAAAAGGCATGACGCCCAGCTGAGAACCATCCGTGTCTATCACACGGACCTCCGTAGCAGTGATCTCCGCATTGACTCGTAAGCCCTTCTCGCCTATTTTACCACCTTCCTTCAGATTGTTTTGTTTGAGAATTCGTAAAGGACGACTTGCGCCATAGAATATAGCATATAGATCAAACTGAAGTCAAGTGATTTGGTCTTGGTTCAGTCATGGGGCGAATAGACCGCTATGCTCAACAACGGTGACGAGATTTTCGCAGATATGAACTCGATGGCAGGGATCTTTTGGTCATCACGGCGGAGTTTCTGTCGGTATGGCGATGTATACTTTGAATCGCTCGGTACCGATCGCCAAGGGGAAAGGCGTGAGCGTAGCGTGGAGAATCTCGTTCGGGTCATGGGGACGTTTTCAAAGAAGGCATTCAAAAGCGGGGGATGAAAGCCTCCTCCCCCAGGATCAGGCGGACGCCGCGTAGAGCGGAGTCACTGGCTCTGGCATGGGGGAGCGGCGCTCGGGGGGACGCCGCTCCCAGTTTTTGTGAGGCCGTTTTCGTTAGTTTCCCCAGGAAAGTGACTGCGCTCCATCGAAAAGGTTCTGAGGCGGTGGGCTCGGGCGAAACGTCCGAACCACGTGCCCAGCAAGGTCGACTATCAGAATCTCCCAACTGTTACCCTCTTCTCTGTGCAAGAGCGCGATGAACCTGCCATCCGGAGACCAGGCCGGGGATACGAAGTCCTCCTTGCGTTCGGCGAGGGGGTCGGGTTTAGTCAGAACCGCGAACCCGCTCCCATCCACCCCGACCAGGGCGATGACCCATTGCTCGTGAAGCCGGTACTCGGCTGCCACCTTGTCGCCTTTCGGATTCACCCATGGTAGCAAAACCCATGGTTTGTCCAGAACCTGGCGCTGGGATCGATCGAGGCCGGTGACTGCGAGCCCATGTTCGTTCTGATAAAGCACGCTGCCGTCCGCGAGCGGGTTCGGGGCAAAGCTGTGGAAGTCGGAAGGAATGCCGGTGAACTTTCCATCCTGGAAGGAGACCCGTGCCAGGTGCCAGCGCTTGTCCTCCGGGATGTCCCAGCACCTGCCAACGAAAGGAACGCACACATGTTGGGCCTGGTGGGTTTCGTCCTGGATGCTGAAGTAGATGTATCCGTCGTCCGGCGACCACCTGGGTGTGCGGACATCGAACCCGCCAAACACGCGCCTTTCCTTCCCGCTCGATAAATCCCTGACCCATAGCCCCTTCTCGCCGCCGCCCCTTGCGAACGCAAGCCACTTGCCGGAAGAGGAAACGGCAGGCTCGATCCCCCTGGTGACGAGCTCAACCTTGCCGGAGGTGACGTCGATCCTGTAGATCCCGCCGTCAATCGTGTAGTAAATTTTCCCCGAAGGCTTTGGGTGCGTGGTGGCAGGCGTTCGTACCTTGGGGGCGGGGCCGGCCTTCCGGGGTAAGGAGGAGACATCGCCGAACAGGTCCACGTCTCCGGCACGGAGCCAGCCTTTTTCCCCTCCGTTCCACGAAACGTAGAGCCACGAACCGGAGGAATCCCGTCCGAGCACACGCACGATGTCGCCTCCGCTCAGGTGCCCGGAGATGCCGCCGCCCGGTTTCCCGTACACGGCTGCTCGCAGCGGGACGATAACGCCAAGCACTTCCACCGACGTGGTGGGAGTTGGGGTTGCAAGAGAGGCTGCCGCCACAGCCGTGGGAGATGGCATCAGCGTTGCCTTTTCCGACTCGACTGGTTGGACAAACGGTATCGGCGTGGCGGTGGGTGATTCGGATAGGGTCGGAGAAGCCGAGGATGCGGCCTTTTGTTGCTTCCACTTTCCGGTGCATCCTCCCGCCAGAACCAACGCCAGAAGCACGAGTGAGACGATCGCGATTTTTCTCTCATTCATATCTCAACGCCTCGATCGGATTCAATGATGCTGCCCTTGAAGCCGGATATATCCCGAAGAAAAGCCCCACGGCTACGGAGAATCCGGTGGCCAGCGCCACCGCGCCGAACGTCACCGTGGCGTGGAACGAACCGATGACCGCCGAAACGCCCATCGCGCCTCCAACACCCATCAGTATCCCGACGACGCCTCCCAGTAGCGATAGCAACGTTGCCTCGATCAGGAATTGCAGCAGGATGTCCCTCTTCTTCGCACCGACGGCCTTGCGTATGCCGATTTCCCGGGTTCGTTCGGTAACGGAAACCAGCATGATGTTCATTATACCGATCCCGCCCACCAGGAGGGAGATGGCCGCAATGGCTCCCAGGAAAAGGGTGAGGATTTTGGTGATATCCCCGAAGATGTTCAACAGGTCCTTCTGAGTGATCACGGTGAAGTCATCCTCGTCGCCGAGCTTGATGTTGTGCCTTTCGCGGAGTATCTGGGTTATCTCCTCCCGCGCTTTGTCCATGGCGGATTCGCTTTCCACCTGCACGTAGATCACCGAAAGAAGCCTCTCGCCCCGGGTGTTCTTCATGTTCGGAAACAGCCTTTCGCTGGCGGTGGTCAGCGGGACGAACACCTGTTCGTCCACGTTGTTGCTCCCCGTGCCCCCTTTCGGCTCCAGCGTGCCTACCACCTGGAACAGGATGTTCCCTATCCTTATTTTCTTCCCCGTGGGGTCTTCTCCTTCGAACAGATCGTCCGCCGCCTTGCTGCCGAGCACCGCGACACGGGCGTTGCTGATCAGGTCTTCCTTCGTGAAGAACCTGCCGGAAGCAAGCTCCAGATTCCTGATGGAGAGGTAATTGGGCTCCACGCCTAGCACGGACAGCCGTTTGGCGTGCCTGCCGTAGCTTATCGACTCGGCGCCAAGCAACACGGGCGACACGGCTACGACTTCCGGCGCTTTGTATGGATCGAGCAAGGCCTGCGAATCTCCGTAGGTAAGCGATGGGAGCAGTCCCCTGGTGCTGGGGCCTTCCTCCATGGATCCGGGAATCACGAACAGCAGGTTCGTGCCGATTTGCTGCAATTGCTGCGTTATGTAGTCCTGCACGCCCTGGCCTACCGCCAGCAGCGTTATCACCGCCGCCACCCCGATGATTATGCCGAGCATGGTGAGGAAAGAGCGAAGTTTGTTCACCCTCAGCGCCCGGATTGCGACCTTCAGAGCTTCCCAGTATTTCACTCTCCCACCTCCACGCCGTTCAGATAGATGTCTTCCCCGGCGACCAGAGGGTTTGGCACCTCTTCCTCACGGGTGATCAGGCCATCTTTCAGGTGGATGATTCTGCGGGTGTGCTTGGCGATGGCTGGCTCATGGGTGACCATGACCACGGTTATGCCAAGCTCCCGATTCAGGTCCTGGAAAATCTTCATCACCTCGGCTCCGGCTTTCGAATCCAGGTTGCCTGTGGGCTCGTCCGCGAGGATCAGGCTCGGATTGGTGACCAGAGCGCGGGCGATAGCCACCCGCTGCCTTTGCCCGCCGGATAGTTCGTTCGGGTGATGGTTGATTCTGTCTCCCAGGCCGACTTTTTTCAACGCTTCTATCGCCCGTTCTTTTCTGTTGGACACGCCGGCGTAGATCAGCGGCAGCTCCACGTTGTGCAATGCTGACACCCTCGGAAGAAGGTTGAAATTCTGGAATACGAACCCAATCTTGCGGTTCCTGATTTCCGCCAGTTGGTCGTCGGAAAGGGAGGAAACATCTTCCCCGTCCAGCAGGTACGTCCCGTCGGTTGGCTGATCAAGGCACCCGATGATGTGCATCAACGTGGACTTCCCGGAGCCGGAAGGGCCCATGATGGAGGTGAACTCGCCTCGATTGATCACCAGGTCGATGCCGCGGAGGGCGTGCACCTCCACCTTTCCCATCCGATAAATTTTCGTGATCGATTTCAGTTGAATGACCGGAACGTCTTCCACCATCATCCTCCGCCGAACATGACCTTCTTCAGCCTTTCTTCTTCGTTCCTTGGAACCAGCACGAGCACGTCTCCCACTTTCAGACCGGAAGTGACCTGGCTGTATTGATCCCCCTTTGCACCAAGCGTCACGTATTCTTTCTTCAGTTCGCCGTTCACGTCCTTGAAGACGTAGGCGCGCCCATTTGATGGATCGATCCGCACGTACTTGTTTGGCACGACCAGGACGTTTTCCAGTTTCTTCGTCACGATGCTGATGTTGGTGCTCATGTTGGATTTGAGGCCTCGGACGCCCACGGGTAGCTCGATTTTGGCTTTGTAGGAGTTCACCCCGTTGACCATGGTCCCCACCGGGGAAACGAAAGTTACCTTCCCTTCTATCCTGACGCCGGACAACGGTGTTGGCTCGACGATCGCTGTCTGACCCGCCGCCACCTGCGCCACGTCCATCTCGTCGATCATGGCATCCACGTAGAAGCCTTTGGACGTATCCACCAGCACCACGGCGGGCTTCATCGCTGGAGGGATGTCCCCTTTGCTGACGTTCACCAGAGCCACGG
>JALWAP010000172.1 GCA_027016315.1 Anaerolineae bacterium
GACCCTTTAACGGGGGTCAGGCGGCTCGGCCTACTGACTCTCTCGAGCGTTCAGCTTGCGGCTCAGCGGCCCATTCCCTGCAGCTTCCGTACCGGGCTCCCACCTTACCCCGGCTCTCTGTGCCTTCCGACAGCAGGTACTACTCCGCGTCATAGCCTTTTTCGGGAAAATCTGGCCTCGGTGCCAAGACATGACTTGATGGCACAGAGGGTAGCATCTATTCTCGGGCTTGTCAAATTTCCATGGTTGGCGTTTCCGTGTTTTTGGAGCGTTCACGGCGTCGTTTGCGTTTTTCTGAACGGGTGAGTCGTTCGGCCTTTTAGCCGAGGTGAGAAACTCGACTGGCTCCTTGCCGGGAACCGCACCATTGAATTGAAAGGTTTGGTGCTATTGCATTTCATCTTTAAATCTCTCCACAGTTTACTTTGTGTTTTTCCAAACAAAGTTGTATGATTTAACCTGTTTTCGAGGAGCTTCTTGTATTGCCTGATTTCATTTATAACACAAAACAGGAGTGTGAGATGAAGAAAAACAACCAGATTTTGATCGGAATAATCGTAGGTTTGCTCTTCTTGCTTTTCCTCGGGGTGGTCGTTCTCGCTGCGTCCCTGATAGTGGCCAACAGATCGAAAAGCGTGAGCACGAGCGCCGCTCCAACGCTCGTGGTAGAGATACCGACTTCCGCTCCCACTCAGGCTGTGCAGCCCACGGCGACCCCTTTGCCTGCGCCTACGGCAAAGAAACCCACGGCTATGCCCACATCGAAGCCGAAGCCAACAGCCAAGGCCACTCCGACCGCAAAGCCCACGTCCGCTCCAACGGAGACCAAGCCAAAAGCGATCGTGACTGCCCAACTCGCCAACCTGCGCGCCGGGCCAGGCATCGGGTACAAAATCATCACGCAAGCCCCGAAGGGCACTCAGTTCACCATCGTAGCGCGGGACAAAACCGGGAAGTGGTGGGGGGTCCTGCTGGAATCGGGCGACATCGCCTGGCTGTACGGAGAGTTGGCCGAGGTGCAGGGAGACACGTCCAAAGTGCCGGAACTCATCATACCGCAGGGCGGCGGTAGCCCGACCGCCACGCCCAAGCCGCAGCCGTCCGAGACGCCGACCCCTTCACCTGCGAAGATCGGTGGAAAGCTTGCGTTCCCGGTCTTCGATCCCACCAGGGGAACCTACGACATCTACGTGCTGGACATGGGCACCAAGAGCGCCCGCAGGGTGATCGACTACGCCAGCGAGCCGTCCCTGAGCCCGGACGGCGCCCATCTTGCCTTCCGCAGGTGGAAATCGGACGACCGCGGGATAGAGGTCATGGACACTTTCGGCGGGAACCGTCGAAGGCTGACCAACTTCTTCGAAGATGGCCTGCCGGATTGGTCTCCGGACAGCAAGACCCTGGTGTTCTTCTCCCGCAGGGAGTCGGACAGAGGCTCCCGGATATACATGGTGGATGTCAGCGGTGGAAGCGATTGGGTTCTGCGGCGCGGGCCAAACGCCGTTTTCGGCGAGTACCCAAGTTGGACCCCATCCGGTCGCGTGGTGTACCGCTCCATCATGCCACAGGTAGGCGTCGGCATAATGAACAACGATGGAAACGGCTTCAGCATGATCGTGGGTGATGGAGACGCCACGGCGCCTGCGGTATCCCCGGATGGGCGAAAAATCGCTTTCATGAGCAAGAAAGATGGCAACTGGGAAATCTACGTGGTCGGCATCGACGGCTCAGGGCTCAAGCGTCTGACAGCCAACGGAGCCAACGACGGTCTGCCTGCCTGGTCGCCAGACGGGGAGACGATTGCTTTCGTTTCGGATAGGAGCGGGCACTGGAGCATCTGGCTCATGAACCCGGATGGAAGCAATCAGCGGGAGTTCTACGTCCTCCCAGGTTCCATAGACGGCCACGTGAAGGGCGAGCCGGATTACGCTTCGCGTGGTTGGGTCGAGGAAAGGATTAGCTGGCGTAGGTGAGAGCATTCGAGCGGCGCCAGGCGGCGCCGCTCGGCATCGAACCCTCTGCTCTGTGAGAATCGTGAATTCGTTCTTGACACGTGTGGGTGAACTTGTTACAATTTCCGCGTGCTAAATTGACTAAATTAAACTGAAGGGAGACGGTATGTCCAAAGGCAGTCCGGACATCAGGCAGGTGGACGACTTAACTTTTCCGCATGTCGTTCTTGGATCGGAGTTACCCGTGGTCGTCGATTTCTGGCTGCCGCAATGTCTGGGGTGTATCACCATGGATGTGATGTTGCAGGAACTGGCTTCGTCTTACGAAGGGAAAATCACCGTGGTGAAGGCGAACCTGCAGCACACGTCTTCCTGGGGAGCGGCATATGGAGTGTTCGAAGTCCCCACGATCCTCCTCGTGAACGAAGGGGAGGTGAGGGAGGTTCTGACGGGCACTTATCCGTATTCCTCTTTGAAGGGGATACTGGAAAACTTCCTCAGCAAAATCCGCCCGGTATAAAGGGAAAAACAGGAGGGTGACGTTGTTAGGATTGTTCAAACGGAAGAAAGAGAAAACGGAGGATTTCCTGGAGCCAGAAGTTCCGGAAGTGGAGCCCATACACGTGACGGACGAGGACTTCGAGGAAGTTATCCTGAAGGCTGACAAGCCTGCCGTGGTCGACTTCTGGTCGGAGTATTGTTCTCCGTGCCACGTGATGGCTTACGTGATGGACGACCTGGCCGAGGCTTTCGACGGCAGAGCGATCGTCGCCAAGCTTCAGGTCGATGAGAATCCGAAGACGCCGGAGAAATACGGCATCATGGGTGTCCCGACGATGGTTTTCTTCAAAGATGGGATCGAAGTGGATCGCCTTGTGGGCGTCCACATGTTCAACACCATGGAGCAGCATCTGGAAGCGTTGCTGGACTGAGAATTCTCACCTCCACCAAGACGACAGAGGCTCCGGAATCCCCGGAGCCTCTGTCTTTCAAGCATCCCATGGCGTGATCGATCATTCAGCTTTGAGCTCTGCGCTCTTTTCGTTCCTGCCGTTGCCCGATCGTTTCACCCGCCTCTTGGATTCGAGGTATTTGTGCATGTGCTCCGCAGCGGTTCTTCCCGCCGCCGCTGCGATCACCACCAGCGAGGGCCCGGTGACGTTGTCGCCGCCGGCGTAGACGCCTTCTTTGCTGGTCTCGCCGGTTTCCGGATTGATCTTTATCAGCCCCCACTTGTCGGAGTCGAGGCCCTTGGTCGTGTCTCGGATCAGCGGGTCGGGCCAGTATCCGAGAGCCAGCACTACCAGGTCGACGTCCATGACGAACTCGGAGCCTTCTATCGGGATCGGCCTGCGCCTGCCAGACTTGTCTGGTTCGCCGAGCCGCATGCGCACGCATTTCATGGCTTTCAGCTTGCCGTCTTCCCCGGCTATGAACTCCACGGGTGCCGTCAGGAATTCGAATTTCGCGCCCTCTTGCTTGGCGAGCTTGCGGTCTTTGATGCCGCCGGGCATCTCCGCCTCGCTTCGGCGGTAGACGCAGGTGACCTCTTTCGCTTTCATCCGGATGGAGGTCCGGAGGCAGTCCATGGCGGTATCGCCGCCTCCGATCACCGCCACGCGCTTACCTTCGACTTCTGGTTTGCTGCGCTTTTCCGGCGGCAGGTACTCTTCCGGCAGATTGATCCTTACGAGGTAATCGGTGGAGTGGTACACGCCGGGCAGGTCCTCACCCGGGATTCCCATGGAAGCCTCTATGCCTGCGCCGGTTCCCAGGAACACTGCATCGTATTCTTCGAGAAGATCGTCCACGGTCGGGTTGCCTTCTGCGCCGATTTTGGTGTTGCAGACGAATTTCACATTCAGCACTTCTTCCAGGTACCGAACTTTGTCGTTGATGATGGATTTGTCCAGCTTGAAGTTGGGGATGCCGTACACCAGCACGCCGCCCGGTTTCGGCCATGCTTCATAGACGGTTATGCTGTGCCCTCTCTTGGCGAGCCTTTCGGCAACCATGAGCCCCGCCGGGCCGGAGCCCACTACCGCCACCCGCTGGCCTGTCGGCTTTATGCTGCCGGGAGGGATGCTGGGGTAGCCTTTTGTGGTCCTTTCGTAAGTTGCCGAAGAGGCTTCCAGCATGCCGATGTGAACAGGGGTGTCCACGTGTCCTATGGTGCACGAGCCTTCACAGAGCACTTCCTGCGGGCACACCCGGCCACATATTTCCGACATGCCGCTGGTCTGGTGGTACACGGCGATGCCTTTGATGGGGTCTCCCTGGCTCATGTACCACAGAGCGCCCGGGATATTGTTATGCAGCGGGCACGCCTCTACACATGGTTGTGGTTCGGGGCAGGCGATGCACCTTTCGGCTTCTACTCGGATCGTCTCGAGATCGTAAGTGTGGAAGGCTTCCTCGAAGTCCTGCACGCGCTCCTCTGCCGGACGATAAGGGATATCGTGTGGAGGAATGTTAACCCGCTCTTTGCGATCTATAGGGAGATGACTTACATCGTACAAGAACATATGCGAGCCTCCTCGATAGGAATGAAAATAACTCCCGTATTAATGAAAATGTCGCTCCCCTCCTATGGGGATGATATCTTTTGTTTCACCTCGAATCTATCGATCGGCGAGCCTTCGCCTCCGTTTCAGCGGCGAAGGGGCAACTTTTCTGATCGCCGATGCGGCATCTTTCAGAATGGGTTCGCCATGCCCGAAGAACGCTGCGTCGAAGTCCAGGGCTGCAACTTTCCTCTGCGATTCTTTCACCCCAGCCGGATCAGGGGTGAAAAGCCCGTATGGGCTCCTGACGCTTCCTCTCACGTGCATGAAGAGGTCCCCGGTGAAAAGGACTTTGCGCTCAGGATGATAATAACAAACATGCCCAGGTGTATGCCCGGGCGTATAGACGACTTTGAGCCCTTCTTCGGGTAACACCTCCTTGTCGAGCACGGTTTTGTCCACTATCGCAGGCTTGAGAATCAGCGCCGCAATGACCCCATTGATGGGGCGGTACAATGCGCCCAATAGATTCTTCCTCAACGGCCTGCCTGTGGTGCGTTCGATGATCGGCTTTTCTGCCCCGTGAGCGATCACTTCCGCTCCTGTTTCGGCTTTGAGCGCCGCCAGCGCACCTATGTGGTCTATGTCCCCGTGGGTTACCAGTATCCTCCTGACCTCCCTGGGAGAGAAACCAGCCTCCTTTATCGCTTTCAAGATGTCTCCGGCCTGCCATGGAACCCCGGCGTCGATCAACGTGACTCCGTCGCTCCATTTCCACAGATAGACATTTACCCACTTAAGGCTTATCCGAAAAATACCTGGCAAAGACTCGACGACCATGATTCAGGTATCCTGCCCGCTCCTCTGTCTCTTCGACACAAAGCATGCTTCTCTGGCCTTTTTGCCAGGTACCCCATTTTAAACCAGCCTCCAAGTCTTGCGCAATTTTGCACTTGCTCATCCCTCGATTTTAAATCTTGTTGTCTGGAGCGACTTCGGTTCCCTGATGTGGGGTATGAGTGGATGGCTGTCCTGTCATATTCACCCCATCGGGATTACCGACACTCGATGATTTGACCAAATGGGTGTGCTGGAGTACACTTAATTTGAGAGCGGAGGTAAAGAAGATTAAGAGTGATTGAACAATTTCCGAAAGGTAGGTCAGTTTTTTACTTGTTCCACGAAAGTTACCTCTGCACACTGCGGCACGAAACATGAAGTCTTCCACGAGAAACAGGAGAGGAACCATGAGCGACGATCTTTTGAATTCCATGCTTGGCGACATTCTCGAAGGCGATGAGGGAAGTGAGAAAAAGGCCTCTGCTGCGGCAGAGGGACTGGAGGACCTCCTGGGCGGCCTCACCGGGTCGCAGCAGTCCCAGGGAGGAGCAGGCCAGGCCGCCGGAGGGATGGGCGCGATGCTCGAAAGCCTCCTGGGAGGAGGAGAGCAAGGGGGCGAGCTTGGGAACCTGCTCGGTACCCTCCTTGGCGGGCAGCAAGGCGGCGGATCAGACCTGGGCGACATGCTCGGCGGTCTTCTCGGCGGCAGTGGTGCTCAATCCGAGGACGTCAGTCAGTTGCCGGTGATAGGGCCCATTATCGAGCGGTTGAGTCAGGAACTCGGAATACCAGCCGATACCGCCCTGTCGATCGTCAACGGCGTCATCAAGATGCTCGGCAGCGGAAAGGTGTCCGGGGGACAGGGGCTGGGTCTTGAAGACCTGGCGAATCTGGCGGAGGATCCTTCCACCATCCAGAAGATTTCTCAGGGAATTGCTGGAGAAGTCGGTTTGGACGATAGCATCGTCTCGAAAGCGGTGCAGAGCATCTTGAAACTGCTCTTCCAGGGAGGAATGTGACATGGGAGAGGACGAAGAACGCACCGTCCACGCTCGAAGACGGCGGCGCGTGGAGCAATCCGGACCTCGCCAGGATGCGGAAGCCCCAATAAGACGGCGGGAGGAGGAAGAACTGCCGCCTTCGTTCCCGTCGGGCGGCGGGGCACCGCCGCATGCCTCCGGTGGTATGCCGAAGGCCTCCAAAATGGGCGGTGGAACTTTGCTGCTTCTGCTGATCATCCTGGCGATCCTGATCCTGCCCCGATTGATGGGGCATAACTCCTCCAAGCCTACGCAGCAGCCAGCGGCGTACATCCAGCCTACGGCCACCATGGCTTACACGCAACCGACAGAACCTCCGGCAGCCGCGACGCCGACATCGCCGCATCCCACCTCTGCCGCGGCAGAAGCGACCAGCGGCAAGTGGCTGGTCATGCTCTACCAGGATGCCGACGACCGGGTGCTGGAAAAAGATATCTTCATCGATCTGAACGAGGCTGAAGAAGCAGGCTCCAGCAACCATGTCAACATCGTCGCTCAGGTTGATCGGTACCGGGGTGGATTCCGCGGCGGTGGGAACTGGACCGATACCCGGCGCTATTACGTCAGCTACGACCCGAACCTGGATCGGTTGGCGTCCAAAGAGGTGATGGACCTGGGAGAAGCCAACATGGCTGATGGTCGGACGCTGGTGGATTTCGTCGAGTGGGCGGTGAAGAAATATCCCGCCGACCACTACGTCCTGATCATGTCCGACCACGGCATGGGGTGGCCCGGAGGGTTCACCGATCCAACTGCTCGAGGACGCGGCGCCGACGACGTTCCGCTCGCCAGGGCTATGGGCGACATCCTTTACCTGAGGGAACTCGATCGATCCCTGGCACGGATCCAGCATGACACTGGTATCGAGAAGTTCGACATCATCGGGCTCGATGCGTGCCTGATGGGCATGGCAGAGGTGTACGATACCCTCGCTCCGTACGCGAAGTACGCCGTGGCTTCTGAGGAGACGGAGCCTTCGGTGGGATGGGCTTATTCCGCGTTCCTCGGCGCGCTCAGCCGAAATCCATCCATGTCTCCGCGAGAGCTGGCAAGCCTCATCGTGAAGACCTACATCAAGGACGACCAGCGTATCGTCAACCCGAAAGCGAGGGCTGACATGCTGGGCCAGCGGGGGCTCTTCGGAGTTCCTCCGGCGGATGCAGTTGCGGCCAAGCTGGAAAGCAACGCCACCCTGGCTGCCGTCGACCTCGGCTCCTTCCCGGGCGTGATCGATGCCCTCGACAGATTCGCGTACGCACTTCAGTCGGAGAACCAGCGACTGGTGGCCGAAGCCCGGTCGTACGCCGTGAGCTATACCAGCGTCTTTGGACGGAGCGTTCCGCCTTCCTACATCGATCTGGCGAACTTCGCCTTGCTCGTCGGGAAGAACACCCGAAACGCCAAAGTGCGTGACGCCGCCCAAAACCTGGTGCAGGCGATCCAGAACGCCGTGGTAGCGGAGAAGCACGGGCGCGGTAAGAACGGTTCCCACGGCATTTCCATCTACTTCCCGAATTCCGCCTTGTACCGGAATCAGCTTGCGGGCGCGGCTTCCTACGCGGATACCGTTCCCCGGTTCGTTCGCGATTCCAGTTGGGACGAGTTCCTGGCATACCACTACGCCGGGCGCAAGTTCGATATCCAGCCGAAGCGTGCTGCTACCGTCCCGGACATGACGAGGACCAGGGCCCCGGGGATCGGGAAGATCTCCATAACCAACATGCGCTCTTCCAGGCGAACGGTGTCGCTTGACCAATCGACGCTGCTTTCGGCGGAGATCAGCGGCGACAACATCGGCTACATCTACCTCTTTGCCGGGTACCTGGATACCAAAGCGCATTCGCTTTTCGTGGCCGATATGGACTACCTGGAGACCGACCACACCCGCACGGTCGATGGCGTAACCTATCCGGACTGGGGTAAGGGACGGTTCCGACTCGAATTCAAGTGGGATCCGGTGCTCTACGGGATCGACGACGGATCTCACACGGTTCTCGCTCTATTCCAGCCGGACCGCTTTGGGGTCGATCCGGATGATGCGAGGTATGCCGTCGATGGCATCTACACATTTGCCGATGGGGAAAAACGGTATGCCAGGTTGTTCTTCAGCAACAAGACCGGCAGGCTCGAGCAGGTCTTCGGGTACGCCGATAGCTC
>JALWAP010000173.1 GCA_027016315.1 Anaerolineae bacterium
TGGGCGCCAACGGCAGTGGAAAGACATCGCTTTTGCGGATCGTTGCGGGCGTGGACGCCGACTTCACCGGGACGATCCAACGAAAACGCGGGCTTCGCATCGCCTACCTGCCCCAGGAGCCTCCCGAGGGTTCAGGTAAAACTCTCAGGGAGGAGCTCGAATCCGCCGTAGAGCATCTCAAAAAGATGGAAGAACGGATGCAAGAGCTGGCCGAGGAAATGGCGGACCCGGACAGGCACAAGCAGGCCGCAGCGGAGTACGACGCACTCGCTGCGGAATTCGAACTCAAGGGTGGATATACCTACCGGGCACGGATTTCTTCTACGCTCCAGGGGCTCGGGTTCGGCGACGAGGCGGACACGCCCCTTTCCAACTTGAGCGGTGGGCAACGCACCAGGGCATTGCTCGCAAAGTTGCTCCTCTCACAACCCGATTTGCTCTTGCTGGACGAGCCAACCAACCACCTCGATTTGCGCTCCCTGGAATGGCTCGAGTCTGTCCTGTTACAGTGGCGGTCAGCTTTCGTCGTGGTTTCCCATGACAGGTATTTTCTGGACAAAGTCGTCGATCAGGTGTGGGAACTCGATGGCGGAAAGCTGTATCGGTACAACGGGAACTACACGAAATACCGGGCTTTGCGTGAGGAAAGGCTCGTTCGCCAGCAGGAGCTATGGGAACTGCAGCAGGAACAAATCCTTCGTATAGAGGAATTCGTCCGCCGGTACAAGGCTGGTCAGCGGTCGAAGCAGGCCCGCGGCAGGCAGAAACTGCTCGAGCGGATGTTAGGGAAAGAGGCCATCGAGCGCCCTCGCAAAGAACAGAGAATCTCCATCAGCCTGAAATCCAGGCGCAGGAGCGGCAACGAAGTGCTCAAGGTCGACGGACTGGTTGTGGGGTACCCCGGCAAGCCCTTGTTTTCGGTGCAGAGCCTTCTTTTGGCCAAGGGTGAAAAAGTGGCCATTGTCGGGCCAAATGGCGCAGGCAAGACCACGTTCCTCCGTACCCTATTGAAGGAAGTCCCGCCGTTGGAAGGCGTTTTCAGCCTCGGCGCAGGGGTGCGGATTGGATACATGCCGCAAACAGACCCGTTCCCGGACAGAGGTGAGGTTTCGGTTCTCGAGCTGTTGCTCGAGGCACTTCCATCCATGACCATCACCGAAGCGCGTTCCCTCCTGGCAAGATTCCTGTTTACGGGTGATGCTCCTTTCAAGAAAGTTTCGGAACTGAGCGGAGGGGAAAAGCGCAGGCTCGCACTGGCCCGCCTGACGCTGCGTGGCGCCAATCTGCTTCTGCTGGACGAGCCCACCAATCACCTCGATCTCCAGTCCCAGGAAGAACTTCAATCGGCCCTCGTCGGATTCGACGGCACCATACTCTTCGTCTCCCATGACAGGTACCTGATCGATTCCATCGCGACGCAGGTGTGGGCAGTCGACTCCGGCCAGATGTGGGCGGTAAAAGGTGGGTACAGGGAATACATGGAAGAGGTAGCCAGGCGCGCCAGGGATCTTGCCGCGAAAAAATCGCCGGGAAAATCCCCCCAACCGCGACTGAGTTCCTGGGAAGCGAGCAAGATCGCAAGAAGGGAGCGGCAGCGCCGGGAGAAACTGAGAAAGCAGCTTGCCGACCTGGAACAGCAAATCCTGGGGGTAGAGAACAAGATCGAGTTGCTGCAACAATCGTTTGCTTCCGTGGCAGGGCGCTCTCCCGACGAACTCGAACGTATGTCGCAACAGTACGGCGCTCTCGAAGAGGAACACGAATCCTTGATGCAGCGCTGGGAAGAGCTGATCCGGCGGGTGGAGGAAACATGAAAAGACCGTACATCATAGGCCTTACCGGCAATATCGCCACCGGGAAGAGCAGCGTGATGAGGAGGCTCGAGGAACACGGGGCTTTGGTGATAGATGCCGACAAAGTTGCTCATGCCGTCATGGAGCCGGGCGGGGAAGCGTACGAAGCCGTGGTGGAGGCGTTTGGGCCGGAAATCCTCGCTCCGGATGGAAAAATCGACCGAAAAAAGCTCGGCGAAATAGTGTTCAGGAACCCATCGGAACTGCGCAGGTTGGAAAAGATAGTCCATCCCGCCGTGCGTCGCCGAATCCGGAATATCATCTCTGGCGCTCGCGAGAACGTGGTCGTGATCGAAGCGATAAAGTTGCTCGACTACGGCCTAGCCGACGAGTTGTGCGACGAGGTATGGGTGGTAACCGCCCCGCCCCAGCGGCAGGCTTTGCGCTTGATGCGCGACCGTGGGCTTTCGGAAGATGAAGCATGGCTCAGGATCAACGCTCAACCGCCACAGGAGGAAAAGGTGCGCCGGGCCGACGTGGTGATCCACAACAGCGGTAGCCTCGAGCAGCTCTACGAGCAGGTCGATCGAGCGTGGGCGAAGACGGTGGAAAAGCTCGGGCGCGAAGAAAGCGACTAGGGGAAGGAGTTATGTCAACGCAGAGGCGCAAAGACAAGCAAGATGCAAAGACTTTTCGAAATTCTTTGCGCCTTACGCAGCCCTTGCGTCTCGGCGTTCCCTTTCAGTCTCTCTCGACAGGTTTTCTTCCCGTTTGAGCAGTGCCACGT
>JALWAP010000174.1 GCA_027016315.1 Anaerolineae bacterium
GAGCTGTCTAGCTCGACCTACTCGGCGGCTGTAGGACGAGCCGTCTGGCTCGCCTGGTCGAGCTAGACAGCTCAACCTACTCGGCGGCTGTAGGACGAGCCGTCTGGCTCGCCTGGTCGAGCTAAACAGCTCAACCTACATCGGTGGCTGTAGGGCGAGCCGCCTGGCTCGCCTGGTCGAGCTAAACAGCTCGACCTACATCGGCGGCTGTAGGGCAAGCCGCCTGGCTCGCCTGGTCGAGCTAAACAGCTCAACCTACTCGGCGGCTGTAGGGCGAGCTGCCTGCCTTGCCTGGTCGAGCTAAACAGCTCGACCCACTCGGCGGCTGTAGGGCGAGCCGCCTGGCTTGCCAAACCAATCGACATGTACCTTTGTCCCGGAGTAGGGGCGAGGCTCGTCCTCGCCCAGGGGGACCAACCCTGCAACGCACACGAAAGGAGGAATCATGGCAAAGAAGAGCAAAGATCTGGCCCAGGACGACCTGTACAAACTCAGGCATTCGGTGGCGCACGTAATGGCAGCGGCAGTGCTGGAGATGTTCCCGGAGGCGAAAATCGCCATCGGGCCGCCGATCGAAAACGGCTTCTACTACGATTTCGATCTCCCGCGCTCCCTGACGCCAGAAGACTTGAAGGAGATCGAGAAGCGGATGCGGAAGATCATCGCCGGGCACCACCCGTTCGTGCGACGGGAGGTGACGCCGGAGGAAGCCCGCGAGCTTTTCAAAGACCAGCCGTACAAACTGGAACTCATCGACGACATCCTGAGCCGCGGCGTGGACGAGCACGGAAACCCGTTGCCGGAAGGTGCGAAGCCGACTTTGAGCATCTACACCGTCGGGAACTTCACAGACCTCTGCCGCGGGCCGCACATCGAGAACACAAAGCAGATACCACCCGACGCGTTCAAGCTGCTTTCGGTGGCCGGGGCCTACTGGCGCGGCGACGAGCACAACCCGATGCTCCAGCGGATCTACGGCACCGCATGGTTCAGCAAGAAAGACCTGAAAGAGTACCTGAAGTTCCTGGAGGAGGTCGAAAAACGTGACCACCGCAAGCTGGGCAAGCAACTCGATCTCTTCAGCGTGAACCCGGACGTGGGACCGGGTTTGGTGCTCTGGCATCCCAACGGCGGGATGATCCGCATGATCATGGAACAGTTCTGCCGGGAGGAACACCAAAAGGCGGGCTATCAGTTCGTCTACACGCCGCACATCGGGCGATCGTGGCTGTGGGAGACCAGCGGGCACCTGGATTTCTACAGGGAAAACATGTACTCGCCCATGGACGTGGACGGGCAGAAATATTTCATCAAGCCGATGAACTGCCCGTTCCACATCATGATCTACAAATCGAAGCGCCGGAGCTACCGGGAACTGCCGTTCCGGTGGGCAGAATGGGGCACGGTGTACCGCTACGAGCGAGGGGGCGTCCTCCACGGCCTGATGCGCGTGCGCGGCTTCACCCAGGACGACGCCCACATCTTCTGCCGCCCTGACCAGATGCCGGAAGAGATCGACAAAGTGCTGGCGTTCTCGCTCCACATCCTCCGGAGCTTTGGTTTCCAGGAGTTCAACGCTTACCTTTCCACCAGGCCGGAGAAAGCGGTGGGCGACCCGGCCCGCTGGCGTGATGCGGAGAAAGCGCTGCAGGAGGCGCTGGAGCGCTCCGGCATCCCGTACGAAATCGACGAAGGAGGCGGGGCGTTCTACGGCCCCAAGATCGACCTGAAGATCAACGACGCCCTGGGCCGGGAGTGGCAGCTTTCCACCATCCAGTTCGATTTCAACCTGCCGGATCGGTTCGACCTGAAATACATCGGCGCTGACGGGCAGGAGCACAGGCCGTACATGATCCACCGGGCGCTGCTTGGCTCCATGGAGCGGTTCTTCGGCATCCTCATCGAGCACTACGGCGGTGCGTTCCCCGTGTGGCTCGCGCCGGTGCAGGCAATCGTCATCCCGATTGCTGACAGACACAACGATTACGCGTATAATGTACGCGACAGGCTGTTCGAGGCCGGGCTGCGGGTGGAAGTGGACGATTCATCCGACCGGATGAACGCGAAAATCCGCAACGCCCAGCTCCAGAAAATCCCGTACATGCTGGTTGTGGGCGACAAAGAGATGGAGAACGGCACCGTGGCGCTCCGCAGGAGGGATGGGCAAAGGCAAAACGATCTCTCCGTGGATGAATTCTTGAAAATGGCGCTCGATGCCATCGAGAACAAAGCCCTGATCTGAGCAAAGGAAGTGACCCGTGGGCTTGAAAGAGCAAATGCTCCTGAAGGCAGTCGAAGGGATGCCGCCTCAGGAAATCGTCGATGCCCTGAAAACCTTGCTTCCAAGGGCGATGGCGTCTATGGACGAGGAACAGCGCGGCGAGTTCCTTCTGGCGCTTATCGAGGAAGTGCTCAGCACAGCGCTGGAAGGGATGTCGAAGGAGGAGCGCGCGAAGCTGATGAACAAAGCCCTGCCGGCGCTCCTCCGAGAGTTCCCGATGGAAGACCTGGACATCTTAGGAGTGTTTGGGGGCAAAGAGAAAAAGTAGCTACTCATCGGGAAAAGGATTCTCGCCAGGCGAACCAAAGGGAGCAGTGAACATGAAAGTTCTGGTGACAGGAGGCGCAGGATTTATCGGGAGGGCATTGGTGCGCAGGCTCGTGCAGGATAAGCACGCGGTTCTGGTGCTGGACGATCTCTCCAACGGCGATGCGTCGCGCCTCCCGCCGGAAGTGGAGTTCTACGAAGGGGACGTGCGTGACGTCCCCTTGCTTTGGACGCTGCTCAGGGACGTGGATTGCGTCTATCACCTAGCGGCACGTGTATCGGTTCCCGAGTCGGTGCTCTACCCCAGGGAGTACAACGACGTGAACGTGGGCGGGACGGTGGCACTGATGGAAGCGATGCGGACCGTCGGTGTGAAGCGCGTGGTTCTGAGCTCCTCCGGCACGCTCTACGGCGAGCAACAATCCCAGCCTCTGACGGAGGAAATGTGGCCCAATCCGACGGCGCCATACGCTGTCAGCAAGATCGCAGCGGAATACTACCTCTTCACCCTTGGCAGGCTCTACGGCATTACCACCGTGGCCTTACGGATATTCAACGCCTACGGGCCCGAGCAGCCGATACCATCGTCACATCCGCCCGTGATCCCTTTCTTCCTCCGGCAGATAACCCACGGTGGCTCGCTGGTGATCTTCGGCGACGGCACGCAGACCCGGGATTTCGTTTACGTGGACGACGTGGTGAACGCTCTGGTGGAAGCCGGAAAGAGGAAAAACGTGGATAGGGCAGCCATCAACATAGGCTCCGGCCAGGAAACGTCGCTCAACGAGCTGGTCATGCTAGTGGAGGAAGCCACCGGCAAGGAAGCCAATGTGCTCTACAACAGGGAGCAGTCAGGCGGGGTCAGGCGCATGGTCGCCGACATCTCGCTGGCGAAGAAACTCCTGGGATACACCCCGAAATACGATTTGGCTTCAGGCTTACGGAAGACCATCAAGGAAGACCCAAGGTTCAGGGTATGAGCGGAACGAAAGTCTCGGTCATCGTCACAGTTTTGAACGAAGGGGACTCGGTGCACAAACTGCTGGATTCCCTCGTCTCTCAGACTCGCCAGCCAGACGAGGTGGTGATAGTGGACGGCGGCTCCACCGACGACACGCTGCAGCGGGTTTCCGCCTACGGCAGCAAGTTGCCGTTGAAAGTGCTGGTGGAGCCGGGAGCCAACATCTCCCAGGGGCGGAATCGAGCGGTTCGGGAGGCATCGAACGAGGTAATTGCTTCCACGGACGCCGGCGTGCGGCTCGATCCGCAGTGGCTCCAGAAGCTCGTGGAGCCGTTTGATGATGGAGACGCGAGCGTGGTGGCGGGATTCTTTCTGCCCGACCCTCAATCTTTGTTCGAGACGGCGATGGGAGCAACGGTGCTCCCGTTGCACGCAGACATCGACCCTGCCACGTTTCTTCCTTCCAGCCGGTCGGTGGCCTTCACCAAGTCGGCCTGGAGGAAAGCAGGCGGTTACCCCGAGTGGCTCGATTACTGTGAAGATCTGATTTTCGATTTCCGGCTACGCAAGTGCGCAGGCGCGTTCGGCTGGGCGCCGGACGCGGTGGCCTATTTCAGGCCTCGACCATCGCTGAAAGCGTTCTTCGTCCAGTACTACAGGTATGCGAGGGGAGACGGCAAGGCCGATCTCTGGAGGATGCGGCACGCGGTTCGCTACGCCACGTACTTCGTGGCGCTTCCTTTGATACTCGTGCTAAGCGCACTTAAGTCGCCCTGGTGGCTCCTGTTGCTCGTTGCAGGATGCGCGGCGTATTGCAAACGCCCGTACCAGCGTCTTGTGCCTCGGCTGAAAGGCCTTTCGTTGTGGAAAAAGCTATACGTCATCTCGCTGGTACCGGTGATCCGGTTGGTCGGGGATGTGGCAAAGATGATCGGCTATCCGGTCGGGCTTGCGTGGAGGTGGAAGAACCGTCACCGACCTGAAATACATTGGAGGTCGCAGCCATGCCAGGAATAGCCGCCTCCGGCAACTGGTGGGTTCCCTTCATGGCGCTGGCAGCGTCCATCGTGGCGATATGGTGGGTAGGCAGGACGCTGTTCGAGCATCTCTTCACGCTGGTGTTCCTCGCCACCAACAGCAAGAACACCTCAGCGATCGCCGTGTTCGTCTTCCTTTACCCGGGGGTGTTCCTGCACGAGTTCAGCCACTGGCTTGCGGCGTACCTGCTCGGCCTGCGTCCATCCAAATTCACGCTGAAACCGAAAATCACGAGGAACAACCTGAAAATGGGATCGGTAACCATCAGGAGCGGTGGTCCCATCGCCGACAGCATCGTTGGGATTGCGCCGTTCATCACCGGTTCGATCGTGCTCGTGCTGATAGGCTATTTCACGTTCCCGCTGGGCAGATCGAACAACCTGCTCCAATGGCTCAAGGCCGTTCCATCCACTCCGGATTTCCTCCTATGGCTCTATCTCATGGTCGTGGTCAGCAACGCGATGATGCCGAGCGAAAGCGATCGCAAGCCATGGACGACGGTACTCATCTACATCGGGGTCGTGGCCGTGCTCGCATACGCCGCCAACGTGATGCCTTCCGTGCGCGCCCTGCGGGAGCTTGGAGTGTGGGTCGGGTTCCTGAGCAAAGCTTTCATCCTGACGTTCTTGGTAGACCTGGGGTTCACGCTCTTGCTGCTCGTGCTGGAGCAGGTTGTTCTGGCGGTGAGGACAGGTTAGCCCGGGCTGGAGGTGGAAATGAGGCTGGGATTCTCCATCAAGCCGAGAGGCAAGCCGGGGCTGAAGCCATACGACACCAGGAGGTGGCAGAACTCCCCGCATTTAAGCGTGAGCCTGGCGTACCTGCGGGACATCTTGCTCTACCTTGGGCAAAGAGGAATCCCGATGTACCGGATGGACTCCCGGCTGGCACCGTATCTCACCCACCCGGGCCTACCGCAGTTCCACGACCAGATCGAGGAATGCAAAGCCGAGCTTGCCTCCGTGGGCAAGATGGCGCGCGATCTTGGCATTCGGCTATCTTTCCACGCTCCGCTTACCATTTCCCTCTCGACTCCGGACGAAGGCAGAGGTAACGCTGCTCTGGCAGAGCTCGAATCCCTGGCGAAGATCCTTGACGCCATGGAGTTGCCGCCAGAGTCGGTCATCGTGGCGCACGGCGGCGGGGCATACGACGACAAGAACGCCGCGCTCGAGAGGCTCGTCGAAAGAGTAGAGAGCGCTCCCGCCGCCGTTCGGCGGAGATTGGTTCTGGAACACGATTCGACTTTTACCATGGCAGACCTGTATAGCGTGCACCAGAGAACCGGCGTTCCGCTGGTGTACGATCACCTGCACTATCTGAACGAAATGCCGAAATCATTCCCGTTCCCGGAAGCCGTTTCCCTTGCTCTGAGCACATGGCCCCGAGATGTGAGGCCGAAAGTGCATTTCAGCACGCCTTCCGCATCTGCTCGAGAGGTGAAGAAGCCAGATGGCGGAACCTACCTCAAGCCGCCGACATGGAAAGAGCACAGCGATTTCGTCAATCCGTTCTCTTTCATCGCCTTCCTGCAGGCCACTTCCAGGATGAGGGATTTCGACATCATGCTCGAGACGAAAGCCACGGACATCGCTCTGCTGAAGCTGCGGAAAGACCTGGGACGATTCGCCCCAGCGCTCGTCGCAAAGCTGGAGGGGCCGCCCAAGGGCCTGATGGAGGAAGAAGCGGAGTACGAAGAGCCATTCGACTGGGAGCCGGAGCAGGAACCCACCAGGGTGCTCGTGGTCGTGGTCAACAATCCGAAGGATTGGGAGCGAATCGAGCAGGAGCACTGGTATCGGATTCCGGTCGAAACAGCCCCGACGCAGGTGGGCGCAGACTATCTGGCATTCTACCAGACTGGTGCTTTTGGCGACGAGGGGCACTCCATCCGATTCGTCGCGCCGGTGAAACGGTATTCGCTGGTCAAAAGGAAAGAACTGCTACCGGAAGAAAAAGACCACCCCAGAGCGGAAAAGCTCTATTACAAGGTGACGCTCGGTGAGCTCCAACCCCTTCCTTCGCCCGTTCCGGCCAGCAAGCTACGCCGGATCACATTCATTCCCACAACCATGCAATCGATTCTCGCCGCTTCCGACGTCTCCGAATTGTGGATGAAGAACGGTTGAGCATACTTCCTGCAACTCTGCGGGACGAAACTGACCCCGCCGCAGGCACTCACTTTTTCTCAAGCACGAGGAAGTGCGAGATCCCAAACACTCGCAGCGGAGTTCTCTCCAAGGCATAAGTGATACGACGGAGCCAGCGACCAAGCACCGGCCTCCTGTACACGATGTTGTCAAATCCAGGATAGATTTGTGTGTGATGAACCACCTGCACTGGCAGCCCCTGGAAAAGCGAGAGCAACCTCCGGGAGGTGTAAGCACGCACGTGCGGTGCAAGGCGGTTCCTGAGCGCATCCGGAAGGTAGTTTATCAAAGGGGTATTGCCGAAATGGTACTTTCCGCGCCAGTAATGCCCGTGGGTCTCGAATGGATACAGCCTGTTGGGGCAGAAAATCACGGCTCTGCCGCCGGGGCGGAGCACGCGAATCATCTCAGACGCCGTCAGGCGGTCGTCGACGACGTGCTCTATCACTTCGTGGGAAAGCACAACATCGAAACTGTTGGAGGCGAAAGGCAGTCGCTCCCCTGCCCCCTGGCAGAAGATCGCTTTCGGGGCATTCACCCTGGCCTGCGAAAGGTACTCCGATTCTATGTCGAGACCGACCACGAACTCGGCGACGCGACGGATGGCTTTCACATAAGTGCCGATGCCGCATCCATCGACGAGCACGGACGCACCTCCTAAATTCGCCCACTTCCGGATCATTCCGAATCTTCTTTCCTGTCCAGCCCGCCAAACCAGGGAGGGCACCCCCCGTTCCGCTGCCAGCTCGTCGGTATGTTTCGATGTCATCCGCTCCTCCAAGGAAATTCCGATTCGGGGCAATGTTACCACCTTGCACACGACAAAGCCAACCCAAGAGTACCCCGGTAAGTGCCGCAAAGATCAATACGAAACACAACGCCAGGACGCAAGAAGGCGATCGGCACAGAGTTTGTCGAAAAGCTTTGCGCTTTGGTAGTCTTGGTGTCTCGGCGTTGGAAAAGTACGTGGGTACATAAGCGCTTCCAATTTTTGACACATCGCTCCAAGCTCGTATAATTGGGAAAAGAGGGGCACCAGGGATGAGCTAGACAACAAGCGAGGTGATGAGAAGATGCCGATTTACGTGTATCGGTGCGAAAAATGTGGATTGCAGTTCGAGAAATTTCAGCATTTCAACGACGAACCAATAAAGGTATGCCCTGAATGCGGCGGCCCCGTGCATCGCGTATACCAACCTGTAGGAATCATTTTCAAGGGTTCCGGGTTTTACGTGACGGACAACCGATCCAACAATTCTGCCGGGGTTCCGCCGAAAGCCAAGAAAGAAGAGGATTCCGCGCCATCTTCCACGGAATCGAGCAAGAAAAAGGAGGAAAGCAAACAAACCTCCTCCGATACCTAACTTGCAACTGCACGGTTCATTGGCACCTCCTTTCTAAAGGTCAACACGCACGGTTCGAGACCGTGCGTGTTGACTTTGTATGGAGAGGAGTGATTTACAGGTCCCACCAACACGCCCGGAGGGCTTTCTTCCACCCCGAGCACTGCTTCGCGAACTCCTCCGCACCGATCTCCACCAGCTTCCCCTCTTCCCGAAGCTTCGCCAGCCACTTGGGATGCTCCATGGCAGCGTAGATCTCCGTCACGTAGCCATCCACCATCCCGGGCAAAGCCCCGTACACGAAGGCAAAGTACATGTGCCCAAACGTCAGTATCGCCATCACGAACATGGAGATGTCGTGGATCAGCACCATCGCCAGCCCCAGGTCGTGATACGCTGCCTGATGGAGGATCGGCG
>JALWAP010000175.1 GCA_027016315.1 Anaerolineae bacterium
CGCAACTGAGCGCATCGCCAGAGAAAGCGGTCTGAAGGTGATTGCCAGCGGCGGGGTTGCCGGGATCGCCGACATCGAAAAACTGCTGCGGATCAGGGAAAGCGGCGTGGAAGGAGTGATCATCGGGCAAGCGCTCTACACCGGCTCGATTTCCCTGCCGGAGGTGTTGGAGGTTGCACGAAATGGATAAATGGGAGGTGGTTTCCCGCAGGACTATCCTGGATCATCCCTTCATCAAGTTCCGGGTCGAGCACCTGCGGAGGCAGGACACAGGCGAGGAGATGGACTACTACATCCTCGAGCCGCCGGTGAGCACCGTGGCGACGGTAGCGATAGACTCCGATGGCAACATCCTGCTCACCAGGCAATACCGCCATCCGCTCAGGAAAGTAATCTTCGATCTACCGGCCGGGAGGATCGAGCCGGGAGAAGAGCCCGAAGTCGCCGCCAGGAGGGAATTCACGGAGGAAACCGGTTGCACCGCCGGGAAGTGGGAGAAATTGGGCTACTACATGCCCTACCCCGGCGGGTTGCTTTCAGGTACCCACCTCTACCTGGCAACCGACCTGAAAGAGCACCCGGGCGGACAGCATTTCGACCCGCACGAGTACCTGGAGGTCGTCAGGAAGCCTTTCACGGAAGTTCTGAAAGGCGTGCTCGACGGCGAATACGTCGATGGAGCGCTCGAGATAGGCGTGTTGCTGGCGTCTTTCAGATTGGGTGTGGCGAAGATCGCGGAGGACTGATGCTTGCGAAGCGGATAAT
This sequence comes from Anaerolineae bacterium, assembly GCA_027016315.1. Classification (GTDB taxonomy): domain Bacteria; phylum Chloroflexota; class Anaerolineae; order S016-19; family S016-19; genus S016-19. The sequence continues at coordinate 766 of JALWAP010000175.1, forward strand.
ACCGTGTCTGGACGTAAAGGATGGCCGGGTGGTGAAGGGCGTCAACTTCGTCAACCTCCGGGACGCCGGCGACCCGGTCGAACAAGCTGTGGTGTACGACAACGAGGGAGCGGATGAACTGGTCTTCCTGGACATCACCGCCTCCCATGAGCGGCGCGAGATCGTCATCGATATGGTGAAGCGCGTGGCGGAGTCGGTTTTCATCCCGTTCACCGTAGGCGGAGGCGTGAGGAGCGTGGAGGACGTCCGGGAACTGCTTATGGCAGGGGCTGACAAAGTCTCCATCAACACCGCCGCGGTTCAGAACCCGGACCTGATTTACCATGCATCGAGGCGGGTCGGCAGCCAGTGCATCGTCGTTGCGATAGATGCCAGGAAGAAACCGGACGGCGGATGGGAGGTCTTCACCCATGGGGGCAGGACTCCGACCGGGCTGGATGCCGTCGAATGGGCTAAACGGGTGGAAGAACTGGGTGCCGGGGAAATCCTGCTCACCTCCATGGACAGAGATGGCACGCAGGACGGCTACGACGTGGAACTCACCAGGGCCATAGCCAGTTCAGTTTCGATACCGGTGATCGCATCAGGCGGGGCGGGGACGCTCGAGCATTTCTTCGACGCGCTAACCTACGGCCGGGCCGATGCAGCGCTGGCGGCGTCTCTGTTCCACTATCGCAAGCTCAGCATCAGGCAAGTCAAAGAGTACCTGAAGAACCGGGGCGTTCCTGTGAGGGAAACCTGGTAAGCGCTTCTCACGATTCCAAATCGAACCCGCACAACTACCAAACGAAACAGGAGGACGGATGAACGCTTTGCACGCTCTCGTCTTGGGAATCATCCAGGGGCTGACGGAATTCCTGCCGGTCAGCAGTTCCGGGCACCTGGTGCTTGTGCCGTGGATACTGGGGTGGGAAGCCCCGAAGCTGGTGTTCGACACGACGGTGCACTGGGGCACTCTCCTCGCCGTCGTGGTCTATTTCTGGAAAGACCTGGTGAACCTGATCGTGGCCGGGTGGAAGGGGCTGGCGAAATTCTCCCTGGCCGACCCGGAGGCGAGGCTCGCGTGGGGAATCGTGGTGGCGACGATTCCTGGAGCGCTGGCCGGGGCGCTGCTCGACAAGTGGTTCGAATCGTTGTTCCAGAAGCCGATGTACGTGGGCGCTGCCCTGCTCGTGACCGCTTCCATCCTCTTCCTCAGTGAGAAAATCGGGCGCCGGACGAGGGACACCGGCTCGATCAACTGGCTGGACGCCATCCTCATCGGGACGGCGCAGGCGTTCGCCATCATTCCCGGCATATCCAGGTCCGGGGCGACCATGTCCACGGGGCTCGCCAGAAACCTCAAGCGAGACGTGGCAGCCCGCTACAGCTTTCTCCTCAGCATCCCGATCATCTTCGGCGCGGGCCTGTTCAAGCTGAAAGACCTGGCAGAAACCGGCGTAACGGGAAACGAGGCCACCGTGCTCATAGTCGGATTCGTGGCAGCGGCCATCAGCGGCTACCTTGCCATCGACTTCTTGATGAAATTCGTGCGCTCCAAGCCTTTCTACGTCTTCGCGGCGTACTGTTTCCTGGCAGGGATTTTCGCTCTCGCTTTCGGGGCATTCGTCAGATAACCATATCTCTCCGGCAGTGCCGAATGCAATTTACCAAAAGAGCTGTCTAAGAGGCTTCGTCGCTCACGTTCCTCTCGAGAAAACACTCGTGAGAGGGCGTTATGTCAACGCAAAGACGCAAAGGCTTTTCGAATTTCTTCGCGCCTTGTGCAGCTTTGCGTCCTGGCGCTCTTTTTCGATTCCCCCCGACAGGTTTTCTTCCCGTTCGAGCAGCGCCAGGTGTTGTGTCCGAACTCATGCCCAAAGGCCAGAAACCTTTGACATATGAAAGCGCCCATAATACAATTGAACCAAATGATGAAATTTGGAATTCGAGAGGTTGGAGATGGCAGTAAGAGAAATAGTCCTGATAGGCAATCCGGTTCTCAGGGAAAAAGCGAAAAAGATACGCGCAATCGACGAGGAAGTCAAAACGCTCGCCAACGATATGGTAGAAACCATGCGTGCGGCGCATGGGATCGGGCTCGCCGCACCGCAGGTCGGCGTTTCGAGGCAGCTCATAGTCGTCGAACTGCCGGAGGAGTACAAAGACGTCGAGCCACTCAGCGGGAAGCCTTTGGTGTTCATCAACCCAGAGATAATCAAATCGAGCAAAGAGGAGGTAGCCGGAGACGAGGGCTGTCTCTCGATACCGGGCTACGTGGGCGAGGTCTGGCGGTCTAAGTGGATCGTGGTACGGGCGATGGATCAGAACGGGAAGCAGGTACGCCTCAAGGCAAAGGATTTGCTCGCACGGGTCATCCAGCACGAGATCGACCACTTGCACGGTGTGCTGTTCATCGACAGAATCGAAAGCCCAGACAAGCTGTGGAAAGTGGAAGGGGAGGAAAAGACCGAGAGGGAAGAAGTGATCGAAAGCATCGTGACCGCATAAGCCGAGGTGCAAACCAAATGGAACCGGAAGCACGCACAAATCGCTGCTTCCGGTTTTTCGAACCGTCAGGGAGGGAAAGATGGGACAAAACAAGAACGTCATCGCAATCGGCATAATCGCAACCTTTCTGGTCTGGTTGCTCCTGATAGCCGCGGTAGTGGGAGCCTTCATATTGCCGCAACTGACGAGCAAGGGTCCGTCTGTGCAGAGGACTGTGGAGATCACCGAAGAAGCCACCCTTGCTCCGGAGGCATCACCAACACCCAAATCACGGAGGAAGTCCACGCCTACCTCACAGGCGACCCCGACGGAGGAACCGACGTTACCGCCTGAGGGCGAAGGTGGCGGCTACGCGGTACCAACCACAGCTCCCGAAAGGCCAATCCCTCCCAGCCTCGAGAGCATGGAGAAAACTTTCAGGAAAATCTACAAGGAAGATGCACCCTCGGTTGTGCATATCATCGTGAAAGAGAAAGGAGAAGGGCCGGACTTCGAACTGCCAACCCCCGGGGTACCGATGCCAACCCCGCCCAGTCCGTATTCGTATGCAGAAGGTTCGGGATTCGTGCTGGACAAACAAGGCCACATTGTCACAAACTACCACGTGGTGGGGGACGCCGTCAAAGTAACGGTCATTTTCTACGATAAGACTGAAGTCCAGGCGAAAATCATCGGCACCGACCCGCATAGCGACATCGCCGTGATCAAGGTCAATCCTCACAAGGCGCACTTGAAGCCGCTCCCATTGGGCGATTCCGACAAATTGCAGGTTGGCGACCTGGTGCTCACCATCGGCAACCCGTTCGGCGAAACCTGGACGATGACACACGGCATCATCAGCGCCCTGGGGAGAACCGAGAAATCGGGGAATACGCCTTTTTCGATCCCCAAAATGATCCAAACAGACGCCCCGATCAATCCGGGAAACTCTGGAGGGCCGCTGCTGGACATCTACGGCAGGGCGATCGGTATCAACACCATGATCCTTTCCCCGGTCAGAGCGAGCTCCGGCGTGGGTTTCGCCATCCCAATCAACCTCGTCAAGGAGATCGTGCCAGACCTTATCACCAAAGGGACGCACGAATACGCATGGGTGGGAATCTCCGGCATGACCGTTTCGGAGGAACAACTCCGTGCGATGGGGCTTCCCGAAAACATCAAAGGAGCGATCGTGATAGAGGTGGTGCCCAACAGCCCGGCGGATAAGGCAGGCTTGAAAGGCTCGCACAAGGAGGAGTTCGAAGGGGACGAGATCGAGGTCGGAGGAGACATCATCGTCGCCATAGATGGACACAAGATCGAAACAATGGACGACCTCATCGAATACATCGCCCAGGCGAAGCGACCGGGCGACAAAGCCGTGTTCACCGTCATCAGGCATGGCAAGAGAAAGAAGATCACGATCATCCTGGGCAAACGGCCCAGGTCGCTGGAAGAGCTGGAAAAGAAGAAGCCGTAGGAGATAGCGGACATTTCAAATGCGGGGAGCCATTGAACGCTCCCCGCATGGTGTGTCAGGGTCAACAGTTCAACCTTGCCGTCTAATTGTGAGGCGCAAATCCCTCGCCCTCGTCGAGCGGTCCAGCACCATCGAACCTCCAGAAACTCACATGGAAATCAGCATGTAAAGCCATATGCCTGCGGCGAGGGGCGGCACGTAAGGGAATTTGTCCTTTCTCGAAGCTTTCCTCGTCAGGAGGAGAACCGCGGCCACAACCCCTCCGGCCACCAGTCCCCACAGCAAAGCCCAAAAGATATCGGGGAACCCTACAACGGCGCCGCTCATGGCGGCGAACTTCACGTCCCCCAGCCCCATTCCTCCCCTCCACAGGATCGAGAGGATGAAAAAGAAGAAAAATCCGACCACCAAGCCGTAAATGGCGCTCTGCGGCGGGGGGCCAAATCCGGCGAAGGAAAGGGCCAACCCCAAAGCGGAGAAAAGCAGCACCAGCTCGTTGGGAACCCGTCGCGATCGGAGATCGATCACTGAAAAAAGCAGGAAAACCTCACCCCACCCGGCCTTCAGCCATAAGGAATTCGGGGAAACACCCTGCCCGAGAAGAAACGGGAGCAAAGCCACCAATATCGCAATCGAGATCAGCAAGGCATCCGGCACGCCGAGGGGGCTCTCGGGATTCGGCCACCCTACCCGCTTCTGTTCGGCATTTACCCAATCGGTGCTGCTTCCGGCACCGAAATGGGAGGCAAATCGTCTAAAGAACGCATCTACGGCGCTCCCCGATGCCGCGCCGAAAGCCAAGGAAATCAGTAAATCCCTGGGATTAAACGCCAACGGACTTTCTCCTTGTACTCCGAATATCCGCCCAGCAGCTTTTCTTCCATCTCTATCCGGATCAGGTCGAACCCCAGCGCCAAAGTAACGCCAACGGCGTTCCTCCACGTCGGGCTCGATATCAGATATCCAAGAAAAAATAAAATCTCACCAGCGTAAAGCGGATGCCTCACAAACCTATACGGTCCTGAAGTGACAAGTCCTCTGTCCGCTGGTGCGATTCCAAAACTGTACCCCAACGAATACAAAGTATACAACGTAAGCGCCAGAGCCAGCAATTGCACCGCGCTTCCCATCCACAACACTCCAGTGGGGTGCAACCTCAACACGAACATCGGGAACACAGCGCCGATCCAGGCAAAGATGGTTTCGTACCACGGGGCCCCTTTCGTCTGTGCGCGCCGCTCGAGCAAAAAGAAAACCACTAATGTATAGTAGAGCAGCAAACCCACATTGAGCACGGAAGGACTTTGAAGCGTATAGGCCAGGAATAGCCCCGTCGCAAGGCTCCAGAAAATCACCCCAAGCCAATCTATAGAAGACTTCTTCGCGCTCATCGTCCGAAGTTGATCATTATGCTTCGGAAAGGCGGGTAGAGGATCAAAACTACATAGGGGAGGAAGAAAAAAATCGTTACTACCAGAGTGAGTTTGTTCTCCAGACCTTCGACCTTTTCTTCCATCCTCTTCCAACGCTTTTCCGACACTTTCAACGCCAGTTCGTCCAGCAGCTCCCAGATATCGGTTCCCCGCTGATAGATCAGATCGAGCTGGACCGCCATGAAGACCAGTTCCTCGCTGCCGCTCCGCTCGGCTTCCTTGAGAAGCACGCCTTTCACCCCGGCCCTTGGATTGGAGAAAATCGGCTCGACGGCTCCCTTGCTGAGCACGCCCCTGAGCCACAACGAAAACGCTGTATCCCTGACGGAGACCCTTCGAAGTGCCTCTTCTATCGAAGCCCCGCTTTCGACCACCAACGCGACATTATGCATGGTGCCCGGGAGTTCCCGCAGCACTTCGTTTATCACTTCCCGGGAATCCGTGTCGAGCTTCTGGGTTGGATAGAAGAAAAGCAGCAACCCGGCAATGCCTCCGTATAGCAGAGAACCGCTCATGAACGTTATCAGAGCTCCGCCGATGAAACCTGCCAGCAGGGAAAGTCCCCAAACATCGATACTCCTCCATCCTTCCCACTTTCCGGTGCGCTGCGCCCAATAAAGCTTCCTGTCCACACCATGAAGCCATCCACGTGGCGCAACCCTGGCGCTAAGCGTCCCAAGTAAAAGTGACGCCTGCTTCCAAAGCGGTATTCCTGTCTCTTCCTTGTAGCCTTTTCGAGCGTATTTCCTGATCCTCAGGCTAACTGGAGAGGGCCCTTTGACGAACAGAACACTGGCGGTGAACCCGCTCCAGGCTGCCAGCAGAAAAGCTATCAGAAGCTCCATTCCCGTCCCTTCACTTTGTGACGTCCTCTATCATCTTCTGTACGAAGAAATAACCTATCCCCATGAAGATCACCGAGAGAGCCAAAAGAATCTGACCCTGCAGTGAATAATATGAGTCCCGGAATCCCTGATCTTTCATGCTCACCAGGAATATTACCGTCAGGAGTGCTGGAAGCATGATGATCAACCCTTTCACCTGTCCTGTTTTGGCACGTGCTTTGTTGTACTCCTTGATGACCATTCTCGCTCTGTCCGAAGCAGCAACAATAGCCCTCGAAAACATGCCCCCGGAAACAGCGTGCAACTTCATCGTAAAGGCCAGGTCTGCCAGCATCGGCGTCTCAGCCCTTTTTTCGAGGGCCTCCAGCGCTTCCACTGCCCCTCTCGACCGAATCTCTTTGGCAGTTCGCTCCAATTCTGCAGCCAACAACGAATCTGGGTTCGTCACCCTGAGCTGCTCGCTGGTAAGGAGGAAAATATTCGCCACGTTCGGCTGAGTGCTCATCAGTGAAGCTATCCGCGAGTACACCTCTGGGATCTCGTTGTCGATGCTTCTCTTCCGTGCCTCCACTTTCTGAGTGACGATGTAATCAGGCAGATATGCCCCGAGGACAGCGAAAACCAGCACAAGCAACGGGGGCATACCGGCGAAAATGGTAACCACTGCCACAGCCAGGCCGGAAATTGCCTGTATCTCCCTGAACGTACGCACCGGATGCCGTCCCAATTGGAGGCCAGAAGCGCGGAGTTTCTTCTCCAACTTGCTTGCTTTTCTCACCTTTTTTCTTGGGGTTCCGGCCCTGAAATGCCTGTGTATCAAATCCCGCTGCTTTCTCGTCCACCAGTGCCTGGCGAATACCCAAGAAAGGAGCAATCCTACCCAAAGGGAAAGGACCCCGGCAGTGAAGGCGGGGCCAAACCGTATCAGGAACGATATGAGATGATATCTGACGAGAAGAACCGCTCTTTGGAACTCAGGATTCACCTTCCGCCTCCTACGGCTCGAGTGATACCGGAGAGCCGTCCGGACGCGTCCCATACACCCAGACAGGCTTCCCTTCTCCAGAATTGTCCGGTGAATAGACGAAGACGTCCTCCATGTCCACATCCCCATCCTTGACACCCAGGACCCTGGTTATCCGTTCCACGCGTCTGGCACCCCAGGGGTCGAACGAAAGCTGTACAAAATAGTGCACAGCTCTCGAGACAAGAAGCTTTATCGCTTCCATCGAAGTGTACAGCCCGGGCTCGAGCTGAGCGAGCAAGCCGAGGGTCTTTATCGCTGTATCCGGGCTATCGGCATGGATGGTGGAAAGACCTGCATGCGCCGACATCTGGGCACGCAAGAGCCAGACACCGGCTTTCCCGGTTCTGACCTCGCCCAGAATGAGCCAGCTCGGTGACATTCGCATCGCCAGAGTAACCAGGTGCCCCAGGTCGACCCCGTATT
>JALWAP010000176.1 GCA_027016315.1 Anaerolineae bacterium
GAAGCGGGTGATGATAACGGACATAGATGGACTGCTCGCAGGCCGCGGCACCGTGGTCGCCCTACCCTGAACCGATGGAGATGGAGAACACTGTCGCTCACGCTACCAAGAAAACACTCGTGGGGGTGGCGTTATGTCAACGCGAAGCCGCAAAGACAAACGAGACGCAAATACATCTTGATCTTGATGCTTTGCGCCTCCGTGATCTTGGCGTCTCTGCGTTGGCGGGATAGAGAGGCAGATGAGAAAAATGTTAGGTGTCATTCTGAACGGAGGCGAGCGCCAGCGAGCCGGAGTGAAGAATCTTTCGACTCTCCGGATGCGGCCAAATCGCCCGTAGGAGAGCCTCGAAGATTCTTCGTCGCTCACGCTCCTCAGAATGACCATGATGCCCGGTGTCATTCTGAACGGAGGCGAGCGCAGCGAGCCGGAGTGAAGAATCTTTCGACTCTTCGAATGCGGCCAAATCGTCTGCAGGGGAGCCTTGAAGATTCTTCGTCGCTGGCGCTCCTCAGAATGACTTGGCGGGTTGGCGCGTCTATAGTGTGTGGAGCACAACGCCAGGACGCGAAGAAGCAAAAGACGCAAATACATCTTGATGCTTTGCGCCTTTGCAGTCTTGGCGTCTCTGCGTTGGCGAAATGGGTACGCGAATAGCAACGAGAATACCGTTAAAACCTGTCCAAATGGAGGAAAAAGATGATAAAAGAGGAAGTCTTCGAGCTCGAGCAGAAGTACATCGCTCACACCTACGTTCGGCCACCGTTCGTCTTGGAAGGTGGCAGCCACAGCACCGTCTACGACACCGAGGGTAACGCCTACCTCGATATGGTGGCCGGGATAGCAGTCAACGCCTTGGGCTACGGCGATCCAGAGATCGTGCAAACGATCCAAAGGCAATCCGCTTTGCTGATCCACGTTTCCAACCTGTACCACACGGCGCCCCACGTGCGGCTGGCAAGGAAACTGTGCGAAACGAGCTTTGCGGACAAGGTGTTCTTCTGCAATTCCGGTGCCGAGGCAAACGAAGGGGCGCTCAAGTTCGCCAGGAAGTGGGCGCGGGTGAACTTCGGCGAGGGAAAGACTTCGGTGATGGCTTTCACCGGAGCTTTCCACGGGAGGCTGTTTGGCTCGCTGGCGCTCACGCCGCGGGAGAAATATCAGGCTCCGTTCAGGCCGCTGATGCCGGGCGTGCGGTTTGCCGAGTTCAACAACCTGGAAGATGCCAGGGAGAAAGCCGGAGACGACCTCTGCGCCATCTTCGTGGAGCCGATCCAGGGCGAAGGCGGCATACACCCGGCGGCTCCGGAGTTCCTGCGTGGTCTCAGGGAGATCGCCGACCAGCACAACGCTCTGCTGGTGTTCGACGAGGTGCAGTGCGGGCTTGGGCGAACGGGATACCTGTGGGCGCACCAGGGCTACGGCGTCGAGCCTGACATCATGACCGTCGCCAAGCCGATTGCGGGCGGCCTGCCGATGGGAGCAGTGCTCATGACCGATCGGGTGGCGTCGGTGATCGAGCCGGGGGATCACGGGAGCACTTTCGCCGGAGGCCCGCTGGTCTCATCCGTGGCCGAGGTTGTGGTGGGCCGCATTTCCGATCCCATGTTCCTGGCGGTCGTGAGGAAGAAAGGGAAATTCCTGGAGAACCTCCTTCGGGACATGCAGAAATCGAGCTCCCACGTTGTGGATGTGCGTGGCAAAGGGCTCATGTGGGGGATCGAGCTGGACTTCGAGGCGAAAAAGGTCGTGGAAGCAGGCTACGAGCGTGGCTTGCTGACGGTGAACGCCGGGCCGAACGTGCTGAGGCTGGTGCCGCCGCTGATCGTGAGCGAAGAAGAGCTGAATAGGGCAGTCGAAATAATCTATGATATAATAGAAAACATCTGACACAGAACAGATGGAAATCGAAATACGCCCGGCACGCAAATCAGACATACCGCAGCTCGCATCGCTGATAAACTCCTTCGCCGCCAAAAACCTGATGCTCCCCCGCACGGAGGAGCAAATAGAGCAGGTGTTGGATGATTTCGTGGTGGCGGTGGAGGGGGAAAAGATCGTCGGATGCGCTTCCCTGGTCGAACTGGATGCCGGGCTGGTGGAGATAAGGTCGTTGGCTGTGTCAGAGGAAGCGCAAGGCAAAGGTCTCGGCTCGAGGCTGGTCGATTTGCTGGTGGAGCGTGCAAAGGAAAAGGATTACGACCGCGTTTGCGCTTTGACGCTGCGTGAGAAGTTCTTCAACAGGCTCGGGTTCAAGACGGTGGATAGATGGGAGCTATCTCCGAAAGTGTGGCAGGAATGCATATACTGCCCAAAGTTCCATCATTGCGACGAGATAGCCGTGGTTATGGATCTGAAGGAGCAGAACGAAGTGATGCGTCGATTTCGGATCGACGCGGGCCGGTACAACGACGCCCCGGGAGAAACTTCCGGGGCGTGACCGGCCAAGCCCGGCACAGGCAAAGGACATGGAGCGGCAGGATGGTCTGTCGCCCGGAGCTTTTTCTTTCGTATGGAGTGAAAGGAGGTGAAAATGAAGCTCAACGAAGGTGATGTCCTCAG
>JALWAP010000177.1 GCA_027016315.1 Anaerolineae bacterium
CCATTCCGCTGGTCACACCAACGAACTTATGCTTTGGATGCCCCAGCGGGACGAAGAGGTAATTGATTACCTCAGCGGTCCCTGTGAGCGCACCGGCAACCCACCATGGCCACTGTCGCTTGAGCCACCCTTTACCGGCGTACCCGTTCTTGAACGAAACGTCGGACATAAGAACACCTCCATATTAAGATTTTTCTACCACGGCGTACCGCCGTATTGCCACAAGAGATAAAACTTGCGTTACTATTAAATTGTTGTAAAATTGTGGATGTCCGATATTGTTAGCGTTTTTGCCAAGTAAAAAGAAATTCGAGTCATTACCCAGTCTAATGGATCGTTTCATGGAGAACAATATCCAATCTTTTATCAGTATATAAGATTTTTTTATAACTAAAGACAGTCACTATACATTACAAAGGAGTTATGTGACTGCCTATGTTCAGTCTTTATCAGTTGCGTATCTTTCGTGCCGTAGCGGAAACGGAAAGCATGAGTCAGGCTGCCGAGCGGCTGTTCCTTACCCAGCCTGCTGTCAGTCACCACATCCGCGCCCTGGAAGAGGATTTGGGGATTCGACTGTTCCACAGGGACAAAAGAGGTGTACGGCTCACAGAGGCCGGTAGCGTATTCCTCGAGTACGCCAACAAGATACTCCACTTGGCGGCCGAGGCAAAACGAGAGGCTGCCAGGGCTGGGGGCCTCACGAGAAGCGTGGTGCGGATCGGCGCGAGCCCCAATGTTGGAACGGCGTTGCTTCCTTCGTGGATACTTTCTTTTCACAAGAAATGCCCCCGGGTAACCACGTCTCTGAAAACAGCCATAACACCGGCAGTGATCAAAGCGATACGAAACAGAGAAGTAGATTTGGGTATCGTGGAAGGCGAAATCAGCAAATTGGAAGATATTGAGGTGTTACCGCTTTGGGACGAGGAAATTGTCATAGCCGTGGGGCCGGGCCATAGATGGTGGGGAAAGCATAAGGTGCATGCAAAGGAGCTGGAAGATGAGGTCTTCGTCGCGCGGGAAGAAGGAAGCATGACAAGCGCCTGGGAGAAGCGCACCCTGGAGAGCCTTGGTATTCAGCAGCGTTCGGTAGCCCGGTTCGATACTCCAGATGGCATCAAGAAAGCGGTGGCTTCCGGGCTGGGGATAGCCCTTGTGCCCTGCTTCTCGATCCAGAACGAAATCGCAGAGCGGAAGTTGTACCCTGTGCGTCTTTACGAAGGCAAGCTCTTCCGAACCCTGAAACTACTCTGGCAGCCGGAAGGGCTCAAGAGCCTGGCCCTTCGGGTGTTCCTTTACTACCTTTCGGAGGAATTCCCTCACATACCGATAGGCGTAATCGTGAAATACGACGAATGGGATACGTGCGTAAATCCATCTTCCGAGAAACTCTGAAGGCCTGAGTTTGTGCAAAAAACGACGCAAGGGAGGTGCTGTTCCTCCCTTGCGTCGTTCGTGCTTCGAAGCGAATCCGATCGCTGACCCTGTCAGCATTCCCTGACGTCTTTGATCCGGGCGCCTACCTCTTCCAGCGCTTTCACGACCTCGTCCTGAGATGCTCCCTGGATCTTGATCACGTTGATCGCCCTGCCCGGTTCCTCGCCGGTGATGGTGCCAAGGCTGATGATGTTGCCGCCAACCCTGGTAATCGCCGCGGTGACATCTCGAAGCATGCCTTTTACGTCGGGCACTTCGATCGTGACCCGCAGGCCTGTCTGTCGTGCGCCGAGCAAGACGAGGAAGACTTTGAAAATGTCGGTCTCAGTGATGATGCCGACCAGTTCGTCTTCTCCGCGCGTTACCGGAAGCCCGCCGATTTTGTTGTCCGCCATGATGCGCGCCGCTTTTTCCAGTGTATCCTCTTCGTGCACCACGATGACAGGGTGGCTCATCACCTGCTCCACCGTGAGCTTGGAGAGCAGGTACCTCATTTCGTAGATGCTGAGCGATGTGGCCGGGGAAGGAGAAGCGTACAGCAGGTCTTTTTCCGAAACGATGCCGACCAGCTTTCCATCCTTGTCGATAACCGGGAGCCGTCGGACCTTTTTCTCGCGCATGAGGTTCAACGCGTCGTATATCCCGGTATCTTTCGTAACCGTGACCGGTTCCTTCGTCATCCAATCTTTCACCAACATTGTCATTTACCTCCTGCAAATCGCCAAATGTCTTTGCGATCAATTGAACCTGGGTCTCGACCGGGTTCCGATCTCGCTCGGTCGACCTCATGTCTCGCCGAGCCGAAGGCGGATTCTAACCATCGCCGGAGAATATGTCAAAAAGACGTAGCAAACATGGTCAATTGGTCAGCGGCTCGAGCCTTTGACCAGCTCCAGCAGCAGGTCGGGGCGGTTCGTTATGATGCCATCGACCCCCTGGCCGATCAACCTTTTCATCTCCTGCTGGTCGTCTACCGTCCAGACGTGTACCTGCATTCCCATCTTATGGGCGTCCCTGACCAGTCCTGGCGAGTAGATCCTGTATTTGCCCCACTTCAGCGGAATCTGGAGCGCATCAGGCTTTGGCCTGAAGATCCTCCACATGTACA
>JALWAP010000178.1 GCA_027016315.1 Anaerolineae bacterium
GGCGTGCGTTTAGGCATTTCGGAATAGCAACAGCGTGAAATTTCAATAGATTCAAGTGGGGTGAGCTGTGGAAGTAAACGATTTTGCTGCCATTCGCATAAGTTTGGCTTCACCGGAGCAGATACTTTCCTGGTCTCACGGTGAAGTGCTCAAGCCTGAGACTATCAACTACAGGACTTTGAAGCCGGAGCGGGATGGGCTTTTCTGCGAACGTATCTTCGGCCCGACGAAGGATTACCAGTGCGCTTGCGGCAAGTACAAGCGCGCCCGATTCGAAGGCATCGTCTGCGAAAAATGCGGCGTGGAAGTGACCCATTCCTCTGTGCGGCGCGAGCGCATGGGGCACATCAGCCTCGCGTCGCCGGTGAGCCACATCTGGTACGTTCGCGGCGTCCCGAGCAGGATGGGCCTGCTGCTGGACGTGTCTCCGAGGAACCTGGAGCGGGTTCTCTATTTCGCCCAGTACATCATCACGGAGATCGACGAAGAAGCCAGACAGAAAGCGATCCAGAAACACAAGCGAGAGCTGGCGATCCGAAGCGGGCACATCGACAACGAAACGAACCAGCGTATCTCGCTGCTGGAGCAGGAACACAACGAAAAGATGGAAGAGCTATCCGCCCAGGAGGAAAAGGAACTGGCGGAACTGGAGGAACGGCTCGCGGCCGAAACCAGCCAGGTGATGACCGAAGGCCAGAAAATCCAAAACCTCCTCTCCGAACTGCTGGGCAAGGAAGCTCCGGAAGAAGTAAAGCTGCCGTGGGAAAAGAAGCCGATCGTCGAAAAAGGGGAAGAGGTGGATCAAAAGCACCTCCTCGACCTGAACGACATCGTGCAGGAAAGGGTCACCGCCCTGGAAGAAGAATACAACGAAGCGCTGGCAGAGCTCAAGGAGAGGTTCCGCATCAAGCGTGAAGCGCTGGCTCAGGAGTTGGAGGAGCAGATAGCTTTCCTGCAGGAGAGCGCCGAGAGCCAGAAAGAGCAGCTCCGGATGAGGATCGAAGACGAAATCGAAGAGCTGAAAGACCTGCGCGAAAGGGACCTCTTGACCGATACCAGGTACAGCGAACTCCGCCAGATATGGGGAGACGAGGTCTTCAAGGCAGGAATGGGGGCCGAAGCGATCCTGGAGCTTCTGAAGAAGCTGGACCTGGACAAGCTGTCCAAAGAGCTCAGGCTCCAGATGCAAAAGTCCAGGTCGAAGCAGATACAGAAGAAAGCGGCCAAGCGGCTCCGGGTGGTGGAGGCGTTCCGGAAGAGCGGCAACAAGCCGGAGTGGATGATCCTCACGGTGCTGCCGGTGATCCCGCCAGACCTGCGCCCCATGGTGCAGTTGGACGGCGGCAGGTTCGCCACATCCGACCTGAACGATCTGTACCGACGGGTCATCAACCGCAACAACCGGCTCAAGCGGCTGCTCGACCTGGGCGCGCCTGACGTGATCGTCAGGAACGAGAAACGGATGCTCCAGGAAGCGGTCGACTCCCTGATCGACAACAGCAGGGGGCTCGGCGCTGTCTCCAGGTCCGGCAAACGCCAGCTCAAGTCCCTCTCGGAGATCCTCAAGGGGAAGCAGGGGCGGTTCCGAAGGAACCTGCTCGGTAAACGCGTCGATTACTCCGGCCGTTCTGTGATCGTCGTCGGGCCGAATCTGAAGCTCCACCAGTGCGGCCTGCCCAAGAAAATGGCGCTGGAGCTGTTCAAGCCTTTCGTCATGCGCAGGCTCGTGGAATACGGCTACGCGCACAACATCAAGAGCGCCAAGAAGATGGTGGAGCGGCAGAGCGTGGAGGTCTGGGACGTGCTGGCCGAAGTGGTCAAGGAAAGGCCAGTCATGCTGAACCGTGCGCCCACCCTTCACCGCTTGAGCATTCAGGCGTTCGAAGTGGTGCTAATCGAAGGGAGCGCAATCCAGCTTCACCCGCTGGCATGTGCGGCTTTCAACGCAGACTTCGACGGCGACCAGATGGCGGTGCACGTGCCGCTTTCCCAGGCCGCGGTGGAGGAAACCAGGACGCTGATGCTTTCCACCAAGAACCTGCTGAAACCGGCCAACGGCGAGCCAATCGTAGGGCCTTCCAAGGACATGGTTATGGGGTGCTACTACCTCACCGTCCGCGATCCGAAAGCAGGCGAGGTGCCGGGGGTCTTCGGCAATTTCGACGAAGTGCTCTACCTCTACGACATCGGGAAGGTGGGGCTGAGGTCGACGATCAAGCTCAGGTACATCCCCTGGTTCCAGGAATGGCCGATCGAAAAGCTCGGCCTGAGCGATCGCGTTTACGATGCCCTGATGGAAGCCGGGGTCGATACCGTCGGGAAGCTCGTCTCCCTGTGGCACGAGAAAGGGGATAAAGGCCTGCAGGCGATCAAAGGCATCGGACCTAAGGCCATCGAGGAGCTGCATTTCAAGCTGGAAGAGAACACCATCTACGTGGGCACTCAGCCCGCGAGCATCATAGAAACCACCGTCGGGCGCGTGATCTTCAACTCCATCCTCCCGCCGGAGCTTCGGTTCATCAACCGGGAGATGGACAAGAAAGCGCTCAACGACCTGGTCGGAGAATGCTATCAGAGGCTCGGGCCTGAGGCGACCGTCGAGATGGTGGACAAGATCAAGGACATCGGGTTCGCTTTCGCCGAAAGGAGCGGCACTTCCATGGCGGTTAGCGACATCCTGGTGCCGGAAACCAAAGCCAAAGTGCTCGAGGAAACAGCCAAGGAAGTCGAGAAGATCGAGCGGCAGTACCGCCGTGGCCTCATCACCGCGCAGGAAGAGTACGAGAAAGTGGTGGAGCTTTGGACCAGGGCGACGGACAAGGTAACGGAAGAAGTGCGGAAGCTGTTGGATCCGGCATCCGGCCTCGGCGCCATGTCCAGGTCCGGCGCCACCAAAGGCGGCATCCAGCCGATCCGCCAGCTCGCCGGTATGCGAGGTTTGATGGCAGACCCGGCAGGGCGCATCATCCCGCTGCCGATCCGCTCCAACTTCCGGGAAGGGCTGACGGCGCTGGAGTACTTCCTCTCCACCCACGGCGCACGCAAAGGTCTGGCGGACACCGCGCTCCGAACCGCGGACGCAGGATACCTGACCAGGCGACTGGTGGACGTGGCGCAGGACGTGATCGTGACGGAAGAGGATTGCGGCACGCACGAAGGGATCTGGATCACCAAAGAAGATTCGGAGAAGATGCAGGAAAGCTTCCGCGAACGCGCATTCGGGCGCGTGGTTGCGGCGCCGGTCATCTCCCCGGCCAGCGGAGAGATTATCGTTCCGGAAGGGGAGATCATAACGGAAAAGCACCTGGACCTGATGGAAAGGGCTGGAGTGGACAAGGTGTACGTCCGTTCGCCGCTCACCTGCAACGCCGAATTCGGCGTCTGCAGGAAGTGCTACGGCCAGGACATGGCCCGCGGCGGGCTCATCAACCTGGGCGAGGCCGTGGGGATCATCGCTGCAGAGTCCATCGGCGAGCCCGGCACCCAGTTGACGCTGCGAACGTTCCACACGGGCGGCGTCGCAGGTGCCGAGGACATCACCCAGGGTCTTCCCCGCGTGGAAGAGCTTTTCGAAGCCCGCTCGCCCAAAGGCGAAGCCGTCGTGGCCGAGATCGAAGGCGTGGTCGAGTTCTTCTGGGAAGACGACATCAGGATGGTCAGGGTCACCAACATAAGGGAAGAGACCAGGACGGTGGAAGTGCCCGGCGACTACGAGCGGCTGGTGCAGGACGGCGAGGAAGTCAGCGCCGACGAGGTGATCGCCCAGGGGCCGGACGGCGAGAACATCCTGGCAGGAGCTTCCGGCAAGATCTCCTGGGAGCAACTCCCAGATGGCACGTGGGAAGCCACGATCCGCTGGGAGACCAGCGATGTCTGGGAGTCGCCGATTCCCGCCACGGCAAGGCTCCGGGTCGAGCCTGGGCAAAGGGTCATGCCCGGGCAGGCGATTACCGAAGGGCCGAAAGACCCAAAGCGAGTGCTGAAGCTCCAGGGGCAGGACGCGGCAAGGCTGTACCTTCTGGAGGAAATTCAGCGGGTCTACAGGTCGCAGGGTGTGTCGATCCACGACAAGCACATCGAAGTGATCATCCGCCAGATGATGAGGCGGGTCAGGGTCCGGACCCCTGGCGACACTGACTTCCTGCCCGGAGAGTTGGTGGACAAGTACAAGCTCGCATCCGTGAACGCCGACCTGGTCGCGAAAGGGAAGAAGCCAGCCACAGCGGAGCCGGTGCTGCTCGGCATCTCGAAAGCGGCGCTGAACACGGAAAGCTTCCTGGCTGCGGCTTCGTTCCAGGAGACGACCAGGGTGCTCACCGACGCTGCCGTCAGGGGCGCAGTGGACGAGCTCCGCGGCCTCAAGGAAAACGTCATCATCGGCAAGATGATCCCTGTAGGGACCGGATTCAGGCCGTACAAGCCGCTGACGTTCAAAGGCGCTTCCGGTGACGGCGGAGAAAAGAAAGAGGAAGAAGAGGAGCCAACCTTCGCCGAATCGGCGGCTTGAGGCAGTTCGTATAGAGATACAGGCACGAGAGGGCGGCCTTTGCGGCCGCCCTCGGATTATGTGAACTGCAGTGCTGAAATCAAGCATCACGAGCCTGTCTCAGGCGTACGCGTCGAAGCCGGGGGCAGACTTACATGATGGATCATTTCGATCCAAAGTGTGTGCTTCTGGCGGCACGGATCCAGCAAATCCGGAAAGCGAAGAGATGAGAGAAAAAAACGGCCGAAAAAAGCGGCATTTTTCATCGCTTTGCGCCCGGCCGCTGATGGAACTGGCATGTTGGGCGAACGGGTGATCGGCTACGTCAAGCATTCTCGACCGATTTAAGTGATCCTCAGCGAGCCGGGTGAAACTGGCTCCGCACCAAATCAGCAACGGAGGTTTCGTGAAAGGCAAAGTTCTGTGGCACAAGCCGGGGCTGGAGCTCCCCGATTCCCTCGACACGGCCATATTCGACGTGGACGGAGTCATCTGGGAAGGCCAGGTGTCATGCAACCTGTCCACGATCGATTCGGTAGGGTTCGTGCTGAGAGAAATCTACCACCTGGAATCCGCCAGGCCGGTGACCTTCGAGGAAATAGCGGCGTTCAAGAAAGCCGGAGGGTTCAACGACGACTGGAATTTGAGCTGGGCGCTGACCGTCACGAGGCTTGCGGCGGCAAAGGGCAAATGGGGAGGCGCCCTCCCACCACCCGCCGAGCTTGCGGAGGAAAGCGGCGGCAGGGGGATCGAATGGGCGAAGGAGCTTTTGCCCGAATCGGAACACCCACCATTTCCGCTCCTGCGGGAACTTTTCGACGAATTCTACTGGGGCGATCGGTTCGAGCAGGTGTTCGGGCGGCCGCCGACCTACGTCCGGCGCTCTGAAGGCCACATAACTCACGAGAAACCCCTGGTGCCGCCGGAGTTCTTCGACCGGCTGGAGGAGATTGGCGTGGATAAGTTCGGTATTGCCACCGGCAGGCACGAACACGAAATGTACCCACTCGAAGAGCTCGGGCTCGATGGACGCGTCCCGCAGGACGCCATCGTGACGGCAGACATCGTCACGAAACCCGATCCGGAGGTGCTCAGGAGGATCACCCGGGCACTTGGTGGACGAGCGGGGGTGTTCGTGGGGGATACCAGGGACGACCTGGAACTGGTGCTCCGGTGGAAGTCTACGCCGGAAGGGCGAGAATATCCGCTGTGGGCTGTGATCGTGGCGCCCAGGGAAGAGGAGCAGAATTTCTACAGCCGTGCCGGAGCAGATATAATCCTGAACAGAACGATCGGCCTGCCGGAAGCGATCTTGAAGTTCAAGAGATCCGGCAGATGAGTCGGTAGAGGTCTTGGGGGCGTCGTTCACCGGCGTCTATCGGCAAGCCGAATCGCAAAAACTCGAAACGAGGGAAAACAGTGAGATCCGTTACTCAGACTATCGAGACCGTATGTCCAGCATGCGGCAACAAATTCACCATGGAAGTGTACATCCTGGCAGACGCGGCAGACCCCGGGGTAGAAGACCTCGTCGTCAGCGGCGCAATCAACTCCGCCCGCTGCCCACATTGCGGGTACACCGGGAGACTGGAGGTGCCTTTCGCTTACCATGACGCAGGACACGAGCTGTTCCTGGTGTATTTCCCCAACAATGTGTCGCTTTCCGCCACGGACAAAAACCAGTTCATAGGTGGTATCACCGAAGCTTTGATGAAATCCCTTCCTCCAGAGAAGAGAAAAGGTTACCTCCTCCGTCCTAAAGAATTCCTGACACTTCAGGGATTGGCGAGGGAGATCCTCCACGCCAAAGGGCTCTCAGACGAGGAGATCGACCGTCTCGCCAAGCAAGAGATCCTGCTCAACAACCTGTTGAACGATGCTGGAGACGTGGACAAGGTTGATGAACTGGTCAAGCGGTCCGCCGACCTGATAGACGAGCGTTTCGTGCTCGATCTGCTCTATCTGGTCGATGAGCTGAAGAAGGAAAGGCAGCAGGAGAATGCAGAAGCTCTTGACGCAATGGTCAACCGGGTGCAGGAGGAAACTGAAGCTGGCAGAAAAGTTTCCCTGTTCCGGAAGCAAATCGAAAAGGCCATGCGGGCTCCTTCTTTTGAGGAAGTCTTCGACGCGCTTGTCGAAATACCGGAAAGCCTGTGGCCGGAAGCTGCGGCCATTTCCGACCCGATCGTAGGCGAGGAGTTCTTTACAAAGCTTGCACAGGAGATCGTGAGATCGGAGAGATCCGACCCGGAGAAAGCGGACCGGCTGCGGAAGATGAAGGAAGTTTTCATGGAGCGCCGCCGGACGGTGGAGGAAGCGGAAAGGAAATCGTACGCTGGGGCGCAACAGATGGTCCAGCAGTTGCTCGATGCCGAAGACGTCGACAGAAAAGTGCAGGAGCTAGCCCCTGAAATCTTATCACACCCCAGCTTTCCGCTCGCTCTGGAAAGCGCTCGCGTTCTGGCAGAGGAATCGGGCAACCAGGAGACGCTGGCAAAGCTGGAAGCGATCAGAAAATCGATCGAGAAAATCATCTTCGGCGAGAATCCGGAAGTCGCGCTGATCCTGAAACTCCTCTCCGTCCCTTATCCGGAAGGCGTTCAGGCGACCCTGAAGGCGAACAAAGACGCCATAACCCCGAAGTTCTTCGAGGCGCTCGATCAGGTGATTTCGGCATCGCAAGACGAGGAGGAAAGGAAACTGCTGCAAAATCTCAAGACCATGGCAATGCTGCTCTCGTGACCTGTGGGCGGAAAAAAGTCGTGGGAAAAGTTTGCTTTGTTTTCGTCGATGGGATCGGCATAGGGCCGCCGGGGCCGGATAATCCGTTCTCCGCCCCGGAGAACACGCCGTTCATCTCGGGACTTGTTGGAGGCCCGATGGTGTCCGGTATGGAAGTGGATCGGGACGATCTGCTGCTCAAGCCCATCGACGCCTGTCTTGGGGTGGAGGGCCTCCCGCAGAGCGCCACCGGTCAGACGGCGCTTTTCACAGGCGTCAACGCCCCGAAGCTGCTGGGGCACCATGTGCCGGCGCGCCCCAACTCGAAGCTCCGGGAGGTCATTGCCCGGGAAAGCATCCTGAAGAAAGCGAAAGATGCGGGATTCAAAGTGCTTTTCGCCAACGCTTTCGGCGACGACTACTGGGACCGGATCGCAAGGCTCAAGCGTGGTCATTCCGCAAGCACCCTCACCGCCCTTGCCGCCGGGCTGCCTCTGCTTTCCATGTCTGATCTCAGGCAGGGGAAGGCGGTCTACTGGGACATCACCCACGAATTTGCTGGCCCATTGCTCGGGCGGGAGCTTCCTCCTCCCATAACGCCGCAGGAAGCAGGGGAAAACCTCGTCGGGCTGGTGAAGGAATACGACCTGGTGCTGTTCGAGACTTTCCTGACCGATCTGGCCGGGCACAAAAGGCTCGAGAACATTCCAGTCGCACGGATTTTGAGGATTCTGGACAGTTTCCTGAAATCTGTGGTAAGAAATAAGCCTGAAAGTGCAACTCTGGTTCTCAGCAGCGATCACGGGAACCTGGAAGACCTGAGCCGGAAAACCCACACCAGGAATCCGGTTCCGCTGCTGGTGGTGGGGCCTGGGGTGCCGTGCTTCCGGGAAGTCACCGATATCACCCAGGTAGCCCCGGCCATCTTGAGGACTCTGAAAGGCGAGTGCGAAGACGCGGAGGCTCGAAAATGAGGCTGCTTTACCTTGCGCCGAAAGGTGGGGACGTGCTTGCTCCCCACCTGGTGGATGAGTTCGATTACGTGGCAATGGTCGGGGACGCGATTCCCGAACC
>JALWAP010000179.1 GCA_027016315.1 Anaerolineae bacterium
GATCGCTCTGGTGGGCAAGTACGTTTCGCTCAAGGACGCCTACATCAGCGTGCGGGAGGCCCTGCTGCACGCAGGGATCGCCATCGGCAGGGATGTGGAGATCAAATGGGTCGATTCGGAATCGCTCGAGCACGAAGAGATCGACGGAGTCTTCGACGACGTGGACGGCATCCTCGTGCCGGGAGGGTTCGGGTACAGGGGTATCGAGGGCAAGGTCCGGGCCGCGAGGTATGCTCGCGAACACAAAGTCCCTTACCTGGGGCTGTGCCTTGGGATGCAGGTGATGGTCATCGAGTTCGCTCGGTTCGTGCTGAACGACGAACGCGCCAACAGCACGGAATTCGACATCTCCACGCCGCACCCGGTAATCGACCTGATGCCGGAGCAGCGCGGAATAGCAGAGATGGGCGGCACCATGCGGCTTGGGGCTTACCCGTGCGTGCTCGTGCCCGGAACGAAAGCGCACAAAGCCTATGGCGGGGTCGACATGGTGATGGAGCGGCACAGGCATCGGTTCGAATTCAACAACGCCTACAGGGAGGTGCTGGGTGAAGCCGGAATGGTGTACAGCGGCCTTTCGCCCAACGGTGAACTCGTGGAAATCGCGGAGTTGAAGGATCACCCGTGGATGCTCGGATCGCAGTTCCACCCGGAATTCAAGTCGAGACCCACATCGCCGCACCCGCTTTTTGTGGGTTTCCTGAAGGCTGTGGTAGAAAGAGAACGATCGAAGAGATAGATCTGGAGGGGGCATATGTCGGGACATTCCAAATGGTCGACTATTAAAAGGAAGAAGAGCGCCGTAGATGCCAAGAGGGGCAAGCTCTTCACCAAACTGGCAAGGGAGATTCAGATCGCCGCAAGGGAAGGCGCCGATCCCGAATTCAACATCAAACTAAGGCTGGCGTTGGAGAAGGCCAAAGCCGCCAACATGCCAAAAGACAACATCGAAAGGGCGATCCGACGCGGCGCCGGGTTGGAGAAAGGCGAAGCTCTGGAGGAGATCGTCTACGAAGGATACGCGCCCAACGGCGTTGCGCTGATGATCTTCGTCGTGACCGACAACAGGAACCGTGCCGTGGCGGACGTCAGGCGCGTGCTCACCCGTTCCGGTGGCAACCTGGGGGAAAACGGCTCCGTCGCCTGGCAATTCGACGAAAAGGGGTACATCGTCGTTCCGCTCAACGGCATGAGCCCGGACGACATGCTGGAAATCGTGCTGGAAGCAGGAGCAGATGACTTCGAAATCGATGGCGACGTGGCGGAAATCTACACCGAACCCAAAGACCTGAACGAAGTCAAGACGTTCCTGGAGAGCAAAGGGCTGAAGATCGAGCAGGCAGAACTGGCGATGATCCCCAAGAACTACGTCTCCCTGCCGCTGAAAGAGACGCTGCAAGTCATGTCGGTCATCGAGAAACTGGAAGAACTGGACGACGTCTCCAAAGTGTATTCCAACCTCGAGGTGACGGAAGAAGCGGTGGCTGCACAGGGGGAAGACTGACCTTGCTCGTCCTGGGCATCGATCCTGGAACGGCGACAACAGGATACGGCCTTGTGGAGGAGAACGACGGGGACTTCCACCTGGTGAGATGCGGGGTAGTTTCTACCCCGGCAGGGATGCCGCTGGAAAAGCGGCTCCTTTTGCTTTACGACGAGCTCAGCAGGATCGTGGCAAACTACCACCCGGAGGAGATGGCCGTGGAGGAAGTCTTCTTCGGTAAGAACGTAACCACGGCCATAGCCGTTTCCCACGGAAGAGGAATCGCTTTGCTCGTGGCGGCGCAGAACGGTATTCCGGTCTTCTCCTACAAGCCTGCCGAAATCAAGCAATCGGTGGCGGGGTACGGGAACGCGGACAAGCATCAGATGCAAACGATGATCAAGATGCTGCTTTCCCTGGAACAAGTCCCAAAGCCCGACGACGCCGCCGACGCGGTAGCCGTGGCGATCTGCCACATCCAGCAAAACAGGTATCGCTCTCTGGTGGAGGAAAGATGATCGCTTTCCTGTCCGGCGAGATCGCCGGGAAAGGGGAGAACTCCCTGGTAGTGATGGTCGGCGGAGTAGGCCTGGAAGTCAACGTGCCTGCCTCCATGCTGGCGTCCGTCTCGGTGGGTGAGGAGATACGACTCCACACCCATCTGCACGTCAGGGAAAAGGAAATCGCCCTTTACGGCTTTGCCACCAGGGACGAGGTGGACGTCTTCAAGCTGCTCCTGGGAGTGCCCGGCGTAGGCCCCAAAAATGCCCTGGCGATCATTTCCACGCTCGGCACCGACGCCCTCAGGACGGCGGTGTGGGAAGAGGACGTTTCCCGCCTTAGCACCGTGCCCGGCATCGGCACCAAGACCGCGCGCAAGGTCATCCTGGAGCTGAAAGACCGCATAGGCGCGCCGCCTGGATCGTCGGAGTCGTTCACGAACCTGAGCGAAGTGGACGCGCAGGTGATAGAAGCGCTGACGGCTCTCGGATACAGCCTCGTGGAAGCGCAAAGGGCTGTCCAGATGGTCCCCCCGGACGCCAAGGGCCTCGAAGAACGGCTGCGCGCAGCCCTGGCGACGTTCGGGAAGTGAACTACTTCCCTCCATAGTCCCCAATAGTCCGGCCAACACATCCCGGTGCACCCACTCCAGTCTCCGGTCCGATTTCTTCTATTCCTTGCGCCGAGCTCGGGGCGATGCTATACTTGTCACCGATTTCTGTGGCGAGGTGCGGCGGGTGGCAAGCGAATTCTTCAGCAAGCTCTCCGAATCCATAGAGCGCACAGGCTCAGCCCTTTGTGTTGGGTTGGATCCGCGCCCGCAGATGCTGCCGGAAAAGTTCAGGGACTCCTCCGAGCCGCTCCTGGCATGGAACCTGCACGTGATAGAATCCACGGAAGACCTGGCAGCGGCGTACAAACCCAACATCGCGTTCTACGAAGCGCTCGGAAGGGAAGGATTCGATCTGCTGAAGCGCACCCTCGAAGCGATTCCGCGGGACACGCCGGTGATACTCGATGCCAAGCGGGGTGATATTGGAAGCACTGCCCAGGCCTACGCACGCGCCATTTTCGATGTCTGGGGCGCGGATGCGGTGACACTAAGCCCGTTCCTCGGGCGGGAAAGCATCGAGCCGTTCGTGGAACGATCCGACAAAGGCGTGTTCCTTCTATGCCACACGTCGAACCCGGGCGCTTCGGATATTCAGGAGCTGCCGACCCCCGTCGAACCGCTCTACATCCGCATCGCCCGTGAGGCAAAGAGCTGGTCGCAGCACGCGAACATCGGGCTCGTGGTCGGAGCTACATTCCCGGAATCCATAGCCGCCATCAGAAACGCCGCGCCGGAAACATGGCTGCTGATACCGGGGGTCGGTGCGCAAGGTGGCGACCTGGAAGCCGCCGTTCGTTCAGGCACGCGCTCCGACGGGAGCGGGAAAGGAGTTCTGGTCAACGTCTCCCGCGGAATATCCCTGGCGGAAAAAGTGCGAAAATCTGCGGAAGATTTCCACCGCCGGATTGCCGACGCCCTCCGGCAGCCCAGGCTCGAGCCAGAGCCTCCAGCACTCTCCATCGTCGACGACCTGGTTTCCCTGGGTGCGGTGAAGTTCGGGGACTTCCTTCTGGCGTCCGGGAAGAGGTCTTCGGTCTACATAGACCTCCGCAGAGCCATCGGAAGCCCTGGGACTATGCGAAAACTGGCTGCGATCTACGCATCGCAGATAGAAAACCTGCAGCAGAAGCCGGATTTGGTCGCCGCCGTGCCATACGGAGCGCTCCCGATAGCCTCCATCGTGAGCCAGGCCGTTGGCCTGCCGATGATCTACCCCAGGAAAGAGATCAAAGATCACGGGACGAAGCAACCGATAGAGGGGGTTTACTCACCAGGAGAACGGGCTGTGCTCGTGGAAGACCTGGTGACATCCGGCGGCAGCGTGCTGGAAGCAGCCGAGAAGCTCCGATCCCAGGGGATCGAGGTAAAAGACGCCGTAGTCTACCTGGACAGGGAAAGCGGAGCCGCCGAGCGGCTTCAGGCACACGGCATCGAGCTGCACGCCGCTCTGACGCTATCCAGGCTCCTTCAAAGGCTGAAATCGAGGTGAGGCGATGGACGAACGCGAGAAAAAAGTCGAGGAAATTTCCCGCCAGATGTCGCAAAACGCCAGCTTCGCCGGGTTCGATCACGCCTGGCGGGTCACGCAAATCGCCTTAGACATAGGCAGGCACGAGGGGGCGGATCTGGAAGTGCTGAAAATCGCCGGGCTGCTCCACGACATCGGCGTGCCAGTGGACAAGCCACGTCATTACGAAATCGGCGCTTTCCTCGCACGCGGGATACTGAAGGAGCTGGGATACGACAGCGATTTCGCCGATCGCGTGGCAAGGGTAATCGAAACACACAGCCGCTACGGTGGCCCCGAGCCGGATAGCCTGGAGGGGAAAATCTTGCAGGACGCCGACGCCGTGGAATACGTAGGCGCGATCGGCCTGGCCCGCGGCATCGTCAGGGCTATGGAGGCCGGGAGATACCACGGCGACGTGAACCAGGTGCCGGATCTGATCGACGATCTGATCTCCCAGGTGTCAGGCAAACTCCACACGGAGCGCGCCAGAGAGCTCCTGCAAGAAAGGATCGATTTCTTGAAATCTTTCAAAAAGAGAATCCAGGAAGAACTGGACGGAAAGAAATGAAGCGGGATTCGCAACGCCCGGTTGGGCGCTCAGGAAATTCATCGAGAGGGGAATGGGAATTATGAGCGGAATAAAAATCGTTCCAATCGACGTGAAGAACAAGAAAGACCTTATGACTTTCATCAAGCTTCCCTGGAAAATCTACAAGGGAGACCCGAACTGGGTGCCTCCGCTGATCAGCGAGCGGAGGGACTTCCTCACCCCGGGGAAAAACGCCGAGCTGGAATTCATCGATTTCCAGTTGTTCCTCGCCATGAAAGGCGACGAGCCGGTTGGGCGGATCAGCGCCCACATCAACCATCGGCACAACCAGTTCCACAACGAGAAAATGGGCTTCTTCGGGTTCTTCGAATCGACAAACGATCCAGAAGTGGCTGCAGCCTTGTTCGAGGCGGCGGAAAACTGGGTCAAAGAGCGCGGCATGGAAGCCCTCAGGGGGCCTGCGTGCTTCTCCAGCAACGACGACAGCTACGGCCTCCTGGTCGAAGGGTTCGATGGCCCGCCGGTGGTGCTGATGAGCTACAACCCAAGGTACTACGTCGACCTGATCGAAAAATCCGGGTTCGAAAAAGCAATGGACCTCTACGCCTACTTCCTCGACGTGTCCGACAAAATCGGCAGGCCGGAGGAGGAATTGATCCCGGAGAAAATCCTCCGTGTCACGGAACTCGTCAGGAAGAGGTACAGAGTTACGGTACGAAACCCCAACATGAAAAAGCTGAACGAAGAAATCCACCGGTTCAAGAAGATCTACAATCAGGCCTGGGAGCTAAACTGGGGGTTCGTGCCCGTAACCGACGCCGAAGTGGATTCCCTCGCGGAAGAACTGGTGCCGATCCTCGACCCGGACGTGGTGTTCTTCGCTGAGGTCGACGGGGAACCGGTTGGAGCGATACTTCCGCTCCCGAACTACAACGAGGTCCTGATCCACATGAACGGCAGGCTGTTCCCATTCGGATGGGCAAAATTCCTCTGGTACAAGCGGAAGATCAAGATTTTGCGCGTGTTCGCGATGGGGGTCATCAAAGAGTACCGCAACCGAGGGCTCGATGCCCTGATGTATTACGAGATGGCCAAAGCCGCTTTGCGGAAGGGTTACACCGCCACTGAAATGGGCTGGATCCTCGAAACCAACACGGTCATGAACAAGACCATCGAAAACCTGGGCGGTAAGCGGTATCGGACTTATCGATTGTACCAAAAGCCGGTGTGAGAGGTTTTTCCCTTGAGAAAAATCATCGTTTCTGTGGCACAAATCGAGGTGTCCCCTGGGGCAGTGGAGGACAACCTGGACAAAGGGGCGAATCTCATAGCGGAGGCCGCAAGGCGCGGGAGCGACGTGATCCTGTTCCCCGAGCTATGGCTGAACGGTTACCCGCTGGAACGAACCCAGAACACAGCCGAACCGATCGAAGGCCGTTCCATCAGTCGGATGAGAGAGCTTGCCCGGGATAACCGCATCGCCGTAGTCGGCTCGTTCCTGGAGCGCCGCAGCGACGGATTGTACAATTCCGCGCCCGTGATCTCCGCCGACGGAAACGTGATCGGGGTCTATACGAAGACGCATCTCTTCAGCTATGTCGGCGAGGACCGCTACCTGAAACCCGGCAAGGAGCTGCCCATCTTCGAATTTCCGTGGGGCAAAGCGGCGGTTGCCATCTGCTACGACCTGCGGTTCCCGGAATTGTTCCGGGAGTACGTAGATGCGGGTGCGGAAATCGTTTTCGTTCCGGCGGAGTGGCCCAGGCCAAGAACCGGACATTGGTCGCTTTTCCTGCAGATGCGAGCGGTGGAGAACATGTTCTTCACAATCGGCTGCAACCGCGTTGGGCGGGACGAAAGCCCGGCGGTGTACGAAGGAGCTTCCGCAGCTTACTCGCCCTGGGGTGAGCTCATAGCGCAGGCCGGGAATCGGGAAATGCTCCTGACCTTCGAAATCGACCTCGACGAAGTTGAGAAAGTGGGGGAGTCGTTCCCGGCGCTCAGAGACAGGAGGAAAGACCTATTCTGCTCCGGGCGTCGGTGATTTCGCACGACCCCAGAGTGGCGGAGCTTACATCTCCGCCACTCTTTGCCACACCCGTGGAGCTACCTCCCGGCCGCGGGCTGCTATCCGCTCCTCGTCCAGCGTGAGTATCCGACGATCCTTCATCAGCACCTTTCCCCCGACGATGGTCGTGTTCACGTGGGAACCGGAGACGCCAAAGATCACGTGCCACGGGAAATTGCCTTCGTTCATAGGCGTGTACGGGAAATAATCGAGGATTATGAGATCCCCCGCAGCGCCCGGCTCTATCCGACCGAGAGGGAAGCCAAAGGATTCGGTGGCAAGCCTGCCGTTGTTCACAACGGCCATTTTCAGCACCTCGTCGGCGCCCACGAGCCGCGGGTCGCCCCACCATTCCTTGGGGAGGAGGTACGCGAACTTCATCTCCATGAACATGTCGTTGCTGAACCCATCGTTGCCGAGCGCCACGTTCATGCCACCCCGAAGCATCGAAGGCACGTCCGCCACCCCGACGGCGTTGTTCATGTTCGATCTGGGCTGGTGCGATACCCACGTGCCGGTTGTCCGCAGCACCTCCATTTCCCAAGGATCGATGTGTACGGCATGTGCGGCGATGGTCTTGCGACCCAGGATGCCCAGGTTCCACAGCCTGTGGACCACCCTCAACCCCGATTTCCTTATACTGTCGTCCACGTCCTCCTGCCCTTCGGCGACGTGAATGTGGAACCCCGCCCCCAGGGATTCCCCTTCGGCGAGGGCTTTCCTCAGTGTTTCGTCGGACAGGGTGAGGGAAGCATGCAGTCCGATCAGCCCGGCGAGCCTGTCCGACGGGCGTTCCCTGAGCCGCTTCAGGAATCTGACGTTTTCCCTGATCCCCGCGTCTGCGCCATCGATGCCGTTCCGATCCGTGACTTCGTAGGAAAGCGATGCCCTGACGCCAGCATCTTCCACAACCTCCGCAATCACGTCCAGGGATCCGTCGATGAAATTCGGGCTCGCGTGGTGGTCGAACAGCGTGGTGGTGCCATGGCGGATTGCGTCGGCGACGGAAACCTGTGCGCTTATCCTGACGGACTCCTCGTCCAGCGCTCTGTCGAGCTTCCACCATAGCCTCTCCAGTATCTGGACGAACGTCTTAGGCGGCTCTCCCGGGATCGACATTCCGCGGGCAAAAGCGCCGTAGAAATGGGTGTGGGCGCATATCAAGCCGGGCATCACCAGGCGTCCCTGAGCGTCGATCGTTTCGCCCGAGGGGAATCGCCTTTCCAGCTCGCTGCTCGCCCCCACCGCATCGATGAAGCCTTGCCCGTCTACGTGAATGGCTCCGTTCTCGATGATCTTGGGAGCCTCTCCTCCAGTCCATATCGTGCCGTTTCTCACAAGCATGGTTGCCACCTCCGGTAGGATTTGCCCGGCCGGGCGAATTATACCACAAAAAGAAACAAGAACGCGGAACAAACTCCATTTCTTGAAAGGATTTTGCCTGCTTTCTCGTTGATGTTAAAATTCCACAGCGTCTATTCAGGCCGTACTGGCCGTTCTGGAGGCGGATGACGAAGGAAGAAACGGCTTTTGTCCTGTTCCAACCGTCG
>JALWAP010000180.1 GCA_027016315.1 Anaerolineae bacterium
CTGGTGGTGGCCGCTGCCGAGTTGTTCCCGGAAGCCCACATTTACGTAGACCATTCGCTGACGTTTGGCGGATATTTTTGCCGTGTGGAAGGGCATACCCAGCTCTCGGACGAAGAGATAGACCGGCTGGAAGCCAGAATGAAGGAAATCGTGCAGGAAGATGCCCCGATTTCAAGAAAGGAAGTTTCTCTGTCTGCAGCTCTGGCGCTCTTCAAGCAGCGGGGCGATGACGACAAGCTACGGCTCCTGAAGTACCGGAGGAAAGACTACCTGACCCTCTACGAACTGCATGGGTTCGAAGACTATTTCCACGGATACATGGTTCCTTCCACCGGATATCTGAAACAATTTGCCCTGGAAAAATATGCCGAGGGATTCATCCTTCGGTTCCCGCTCAGGAGAGAACCGGGCAAGCTGCAACCGGCCAAGGATTACCCGAGCCTCGTGGCGGTGTTCCGCAGGTACGGGGAATGGCTGAGGCTCATAGGCGTTAGGGATGTGGGATCGCTGAACGAAGCGGTGGCGACCGACAGGATCAAGGAAATCGTGCTCGTTTCGGAAGCTCTACACGAACAGCACATCGCGGAGATCGCTTCCTCCATTTTGAAGAAAGGGGCCAAGCTCGTCCTGATCGCCGGTCCATCCTCTTCCG
The DNA here is from genome assembly GCA_027016315.1 of Anaerolineae bacterium. Lineage (GTDB taxonomy): Bacteria > Chloroflexota > Anaerolineae > S016-19 > S016-19 > S016-19. The sequence continues at coordinate 653 of JALWAP010000180.1, forward strand.
GCAAGACCACATTCGCCAGGAGGCTGGCGGTTCAGCTGAAAGCAAACGGCGTGCTCCCGTTTCCACTGAGCACAGACGACTATTTCCTCGACCGCGATAAGACCCCCCTGGGCGAGGATGGCAAGCCGGACTTCGAGTCCATCAATGCCCTGGACCTCGACTTGCTCAATCGGCAGCTACTCGATTTGATGGACGGTCGGGAGGTCGTGCTTCCGTATTACAATTTCAAGACCGGGAAACGGGAAGAAGGCAAACGCGTGCGGCTTTCGCCCGACCATGTGATAATCGTGGAGGGCATCCACGGCCTCAACCCTGCGCTGGTTCCGCTGGTCGGGAACGAGCGCATCTTCAGGATTTACGTTTCGGCGCTGACCCAATTGAACCTGGACAGGCACAACCGTGTTTCCACGACTGATACCCGTCTCCTCAGGAGGATCGTCCGAGACGCCACGTACAGGGGATACCCGGCACAGGCGACGCTTGCGAACTGGGAGCGGGTTCGCGCAGGCGAGCGAAAGTACATCTTCCCGTACCAGGAAAACGCCGACGTAATGTTCAACTCGGCGCTGGTGTACGAGCTCTCCGCCATTAAGCCGCTGGTCGAGCCTTTGCTCCGCCAGGTCGATCCGGATTCCAGGGAGTACGTGGAAGCGAAGAGGCTGCTTGCATTCCTGGATTGGTTCCTCCCGTGCGGATGCAGCGATGTCGCCATTCCGGGGGATTCGCTGCTGCGGGAATTCATCGGCGGATCGATCCTGCGGGAAGTGTTCGCGCCGCACAAGGGGTAGGCGATGAAGCTTAGGGAGAAGCTCCGCCTGCACACGCTCGTCCTGATAGCGATGATAGTGCTGTACATGGCTACAATGGGCATTGCAGCGTTGCACAGGCATTGGGCTTTCCAATCTTCCGAAAGCGACCTAGGACTCAATCACCAGCCCGTTTGGGCTACCTTGCAGGGGCATCCTTTCCACAGAACTGGAGGAGTCAGCCTTGAGGATCACTTCGAGCCGCTGATCCTGTTGATTTCGCCGTTGCTGTTGATCTGGTCCGGGGCCGAGACTTTGCTTCTGCTCCAGGTGCTGATACTGGCCTTGGGAGCGATACCGGCGTACCTGCTGGCGCGAGACATCCTGAAAGATGAAGCACTGGCGCTCGCCATAGCTGCGATGTACCTGCTCCTCCCCTCCCAGGAATCGGCAAACCTGGCCGACTTCCACGCAGCGCCGCTGGCGGCACCGCTCTTCCTGTTCGCGTGCTACTACGCGTACAAGAAGCGGCTGACTGGCGCTGTGGTATTCTCCCTTCTGGCGATGTCGGCCAGGGAGGATATGGGATACCTGGCTTTCCTGATAGGCATCTACCTGTTCTTCAAAGTCTCGAAGAGATGGGGAGCTGCTCTCAGCATCGTGGGCGTCCTGTACAGCTTTATCTCGTTCGGACTGATCATCCCCCATTACGCCCAGGCCGTCTGGGGGAGGAAGAGCGCTTTCACGGTCAGATATTCGTACCTGTTGCAGGGAAGCGGAGGCTTCCCGTCGGTGATCGTCAGAGTCCCGGTCAAAGCGCTGGGAGTTCTGCTTTCCAGAAGCAGGATCGGATACGCTGTAGGGCTGCTGGCCGGGACTGGATTCATCCCGATCTTCGGGTTGGATTTTCTGCTCCTGGGCGTGCCTTTCTTCCTATTGAACGCCCTCAGCAACTATCCCGGTACCTACTCCGGCGAGATTTACTATTCCACAATCCTCGCGCCATTCCTGGTGCTTGGAACCATCGCCGGGGCGAAGAGGATACTGAGGCTCGATGGGAAGTGGATACGCACGGCGCTCATCGCCTGGGTGGTGCTATTCTC
>JALWAP010000181.1 GCA_027016315.1 Anaerolineae bacterium
ATTCAGCCTTTGCCTGTCTTGGGGGCAGGCATTTGCGGGCGTAATGTCAGTTTCACCGTAAGGAAGCCAAGTTCGGAAAGTCCTGTCTGCCGCCACGGTACGATAGAGGTCAGAGTGTATGAGAGATGAGCGGCGTTGAGGCAAAGTGGTCCTCGATTCTACTAAGAAAACACTCGTGGGGGAGTTATGTCAACGCAAAGGCGCGAAGACGAGTTGGCGTTCCCTTTCAGTCTCTCCCGACGGGTTTTCTTCCCGTTTGCGCAGCGCCATGCACTGTGGAGTTACTCAGCAGGAATTGGTTGAGGATTACGTTGACAGCGTTCCAGGCGAGGTTGACGGTAGGGCAGCCGCAAAAGGGCTTGGTGGTCTACTCTCACGCTGGTAGTTTTCTGTGAAGCGTCTGGTATTTGCGTGGGAGATAAGGAGGTCGTTCTGCACAGATGCAATTTGCAAAACAGGTGTTGTTACTCTTGTTGGTGGCTTCTCTCGTGGCTGCTTGTGGGGGGCCATCCACGAATCCGGATGCCATAGCTTCTTCTCCTCCATCAGCCGGTTCCTGCGGTTCGTTTTGCTCTTCCTTACGCCGGGTAGGCAGAGAGGTGTTAGTTTTGCCAGATGGTTCAGGTGGCTATGAATTCTCGTGTCTCACTACACCCAACATGAATCCCTCGGATGGCAAGGTGTCGAACGGCAGATGGATGGTGACCCTGGAATATCGGGATGCAGAGGAGAATGGACGGCATCTGCAAATTAGCGAATCCAATACCTTGGGGCTTGCTGTGTCCCCCGTGGGTAACTGGAAAGGTTCCGTTACAGGGGACGTGACTGTGCAGGGCACCTCTCGAGCAAAGTTCGAGAAATGGTTGTCCGCTGACGGCAAGGGCAAAGACTTTTGCTCTATCTCGTGGAGAAAGGATGGGGTAAGCATACTGATGACGCTGGACCGATGTGATATGAGCCTCTCGGAGATGGCAGATCTCGCCGACCACCTCGTGAGCGCGTCTGAGGCAATTGAAGCTTGCAAGTAACTGCCAATTGGTAGGGGATAATTCATGATGCATAGACCTTCCACGATAAAGGCGTTGGCGATAATAGTGGCCGTTGGGGCTGTTTTAGTGATCCTTGCATCGTGCTCTTCTGAGCCCGGGACCACTCCGGTGGGGGTTACCTCAAGACCTCCGGTTACTTCGGCTATCACTCCGTCGCCATTTCCGACCTCGACGCGGACGAGCACTCCGAGTCGGTGCCCCAGCCCTTCTCCGAGGCCGGAGACACCCACGCCGGAAGCGACGGCCACGCCTTCGGTGAAGCTGTACTCGTTCACTGCCCGCCTTGTAACTCCAACGCCTGTAGGATCGCTTTCCATAAAAGAAGATTTATCGTATATGGCCTGGGTAGGGGATACGCTTTACTGGGCCGGGGCTCGTCCCGGAGATGGGATTTACAAGTACGACATCGCTACCGGCAAGAAAGAACTGTTCTTGCGCACGGATTTTGCCACCGGAACACTGGGCTCTTATCAGTTCATCCCTCGGGGTGACAAGATGGTATTTTTGGATGTCGATTATCATGCGAAAGTTTTCCAATGGAAAATAGAGAGCGTGGATTTCCGGTCGAGGGATGAGGAGACGATATTGGAAGTACGGGATAATGTCTCCTGGCCTGGGCCCTACTATGATTTTGATGGGCGGAGGGTAGCGATTGCATACGATACGCTGGATAGGCAAAAGCATTGCACTGTTTCCCACTTGATGGTTGTGGATATTGGCACAGGAGCACGGGAATTGGTGGATGAGCACTGTGCTGACTACGGCCCGTTCCTGTGGGGGCCAGTGGCGCTTCACGGTGATGTATTGGTGGCGGAGCAGGATTTACCGGACAAGAAGGGGAAAGGTAGCAACCTGGTAATCTTCCGACGCGGTAAGGAGGGATGGAAGGTATCGGAGAGGTTTGACGACGAGAGGGATAGCATGCCGGTGATGAACTGGCCGTGGCTTGTTTGGAAGAAAACCAAGCGGTACGATCCCGGCTACCAGGACATGGCTTACAACCTGGAGACCCACGAGAAGAAGTTCATTTTGGCACCTAATGTGTCAATGCCAACCGCCGACCCGAAGCTTTGTGGGGACTGGATAGTATGGTCGTTTGTAGTACCGTCGTCGAGTCAGCAGGGGATTGGAGGCGAGGCGTATTTTTACAGACTCCCGAATGGCCCTTTCATCGAGATTAAACGGGAGGCTGGGCCGTTCGAGACGTTTGCCTGTAGCGATCGCTGGGTAGCGTGGGCGATCATGGTAGGTAGAGAACTATACAGAATAGAGTGGATTCGGGCGAAGGACTTGCCGACGAAGTGAAAGCGTTGTTTCAACGAAATTATGCTTTGCCTATTGGGAGGTGATCTCCTCGGCCATGGCCTTTTGTCGGGGAAATGGGAAGAAATTCCCATAGACGAGCGGCCTCCCGCGACGTATACTGGATAGTGGGGGGCTGGGCAGCGCGGTTCGGAGGTAGTTGGATTTGTACCGGATTGTGAAAGATCCTCGTGCGGCCGTGAGCCCGGCGTAGTGGAGCAAGGGTGCGGCCGAAAAGTGCGTTGGGAGGGACGAGATGGGGAAGGTCGAAAGCGTCATCAGGATTGGTTTCTTTCTGTTGATAGCCATGTTAGTCTTCACGGCATGTTCGGGGAAGGGCGCAACCCCTTCGCCCGTTCGTGAGGTTGTGACAGCCATCGTCGAAAAGCCGTCGCCAAGTCCTACTCCGATGGTCTGTACCAATGATCCGAATGGGCCTACGTTGAAGCTTGTATCGGAGGATGGGAAGGTGGAGGGGAGTGGATTCGAGCCGGGCGAGGAGTTGGCGGTTCAACTCCAGTGCAAGACGGAGAAGTTTGGCTCGCCGCCGGAGCAGAAAGCACCGTCGCTCTACGGGACCTACAGAGCAGACCAAAATGGCAATTTCGAGTTCAAACAGATACAGTATATGCTCGAGTCGTGGCAGAGCATTCAGTACGTACCTTCAGGCACGGAGATTAGCTGTCACCTTGTTGTCGGGCACAGTAAGGGCGTTTCATGTCTTGATATGAAATTGCGGGTACCGTGAAGTGTTTGTTGGCCGTGCAGAGCTGGGAACTTCTGGAACGCTTTTGGGAGATTGGACGTCTGCCGATCCCGAAGGTAAGCAGGGAATCGGGGACTCGTTAACGCAGTTGGCGATGCTCGTAGGCGGTGAGGAATACTTGCAATGAAAAGATGGGCGCTTACTGATCTCGTGCTTGTGGTGCTTGGGATAGGGTTCGTTGCTCTGCTTTGGGGATGCAGTGGCGGTTTACATGTCGTCTCCACCGATGCTTTCACGCCGACAGCCATAGCTACTGTGGCTCCGACGAAGGCAAGCGAGAACTTTTCTCCAAGAGGCATCATCGCTTACATCGGCGCCGACGGCAACCTGTGGCTGATGGATGCAAACGGGGATGACAAACGCCGCCTGACCGATAGTGGAGAGGTAACAGGGAAAGACTGGTCTCCTGACGGCCGCGTTTTGGCATTTGCCGAGAAGTCAGGGGAGAACTTGTTCCAGATCCACCTGTACGACGTGGTTGAGGCGAGCGACAGAAAGGTTTTGTCCGGTAACACGACGGAGATCCTCTGGAGTCCTAAATGGTCTCCCGATGGGCGTTCTCTTGCGTATCTTTCGTGGACTGAGAACAGCGATGTTATGAAGGTCTTCTTATACTCTGCCGAGGATGGTTCTACAAGGACATTGGAAGCTGTGCCGCAGAGTTACCCTCTGCGAGGCGATTCCTTGCCACCAGCTCGTATGGAATGGGCTCCTGATAGCAGGAAATTGCTTCTCGACATCGGATGTTGCGAGGTTCGGGAAGTTTACGTATTGGATGCCAGCACGGGGAAACAGCTCTACAGGGGACCGGCCGTCGGTTACGCCTTGTCACGGAACGGCGTGTGCTTGGCGATGGGAGTCCCTCAACAAGTGAACCCTCCCATACCTGCGGGCGACGGCAAATCTTCTGACATGGTTGTTCTCGACCTCGACCATGACAGGACATACACGATCGCGAAAGGGAATAGCAAAGCGATGTACGTTCCCGTTGCGTGGATTTCTGACAGTCGATTGCTTTACAAAGAACAGCCTGAACCGCCTGAGAAGCCTCCTTCGTACTGGGTCGTGGAACTGTGTAAAGATGGAGCAGGCAAGCCGAAACCGGCCGAGAGCGTTTCTCCTAGGTATAGCCGTCAGGCAATGCTGAATCTGCTTCCGTCGGATATGCGTAGCCCGGATACTGGCTGCTTTACCTGGTCGCCCGATGGGAAATGGGTTGCGTTCCATGTTGGCAGTGCTCCCGGAAGAATCTATGTGTTCGGCTTAGAAGGGAATCATCCACCCGTGAGCGTGGCCAAAGGCCATTGCCCGGCATGGCAGCCATAGCGATTGATGCTGCGGGGAGGTTGGGGTGTTAGCGATGGAGGCCCGAAGGAGGTATCCATGATGGAGGAAGTAGAAAGCAGTTTGGTTCGATTCACTTCTATTTTGTTCGATGCGCTGATTGCTGTGCCGTTGTTGACGCTCGCTAACCTCTATCTTTATGTCTTTCGCGCGAGGGTGATCCTGGGGCACTGGCCTTCTCCTGGTAACCCGCCTTACCTTGTGGGCTTTGGCTTTCAAGCCGTCTTGGTTCCGATGGGATTTGTGGCGTCAGTTGTTTCACTTGTGGGTGCCACTGCAGCGATCTTGTGGCTTGCGTTGAGCGGACGTCGTTGGGTGTTGGTATCCCGCCCTGTGGTGAGGCGGGTACTGGTGTTCATGGTGGTGTGGGTGGTCTTTTTCCTCTTGTTTCGCCTGGATCCGGGACAGTTCGTAGCGTGGATTTGGGATTAGGCTTTCTTTTGTGCCATGGTCCGATTTTTGTTCCTTGGCGGGGAGGTTGACTGACATGAGAAATACGAGAGATGGGGTTTTGCAAGCAATTTTGATGCTGCTTCTAACTGGTATCGTGGTTACTGCCTGTCAGTCAGGTGGGGTGACCTCTGTGCCGAGAAAGGCGACTCCGCATCTGGAACCTACTTTGGCATCGTTTCCTGATGGGGCAGATAAGGTGTCGGCGTGGTTACCGCTGCGGAACGGTGACATGTGGGTGTATAGAGCTACATTCTATTCTACGGGGATCACCACGACGTTGTTGATGACCGATACGATCGTCGATGTGGTTGAGAAACCAGGGTATACGATAGCGGAAGTGCACCGGGATGAGAAAATCGAAAAAGTTCGCGGTGTTCCGCAATCTGGGAATAGCACATCTGATACTTCCATCCGGCGAGTTGGCCCTGCACGTTACTGGTGGATAGTGTCGGGCGAGAAGGTATATCTTCAGAAAGGGCGTCTTGACCTGTCCAACCTGAGCGAAGCGCTGATCGAATTGGAGTTCCCGCTGGAGATAGGCCGAAAGTGGTATCTGACGGAGGAGAGGGGAAAGTTTAGCTCCGCGTCTGCCGATGATTGGATGCTCCGAAAAGTTGTTAGACAGGGCGATGTTGCCGTACCGGCAGGTGAGTTCACCGGGTGTTTCCTGATGCAAGACGCGTGGGGTGATTCGGATCACAGTTCCTGGTTCTGTCCTGGGATAGGATTTGTTAAGCGAACGGTGAAAGCCCGAGGACCTGCAGAGGGAAATGTTCAGGAATTGGTGCGATATCGTGTGAACCGGTGATGCTGTTGCGAGACGATGCCCCCGAAAGGGGCATTTGCGGCGCGCTGTGTCGGTTGATGATGCACTGGCAGCACATTCCTGCGGATGCGTTGGGAGATTTTTGGCGAATGTGCCGTAGCTGAGGAAGGCGGGGGAGAAATGAAGAGGCAGAAGTGGGTTCCGGTACTTACGGCGATAATCTTGCTGTTGCAAGTTTTTTCGCTGGCGGGAGCGTCGGCTGAGATGTCGGCGAATAAGCATGTGCCTGGACTCGATGCCCCGCATGCGTCAACAGAGCCCATCGATGCCGTTTCCATTGCCGTCTTGTCTTCTGATTATCGTCTTCCTGCTCCGTTGGTGATGGATCTAAGGTGCAAAGGCGTTTCTTTCGAAAAAGCCCTCAAGAGTGATTTCGATGCTTTGTTGGTGTCGAGGGAAGAGTTGTTTCGGTTGAGCAAGTCGAGTGCGGGCAGGCGGTATCTCGTCGATTGGCTCTCGAGAGGGAAAGTGTTGCTGGTGATGGATTCGTCTACAAGCGTGCTGAAGGGCGCTTTACATATTGACATGCCTACCATGGATGTTACAACCTCAAAGTATCTTGTTAGCGGCGTCGTACAATTGTCGGATGGTGTGTTTGCGTCGGGAGGTGTGTTATTGGTAAAGGGGCGGCGCTATGCTCTTCAAGAGGAAATTCAGGACATACGTGCCTTTACCGCTAATCTGATGGCAATCGAGAAAAAGGTAACCAGTTCAGCCATGCAGACCTCGTGAAGGTGTACTGTCCCATTACTTTGATATGTGCCCATTCGGCAAGTACAATGAGACTGTTTACGCCGAGCGAGCTACTGACGATGGTTCTCCATCTCATGATTTTTGGAGCGCACAGATAGATCAGAAGACCGTCGGTGGGTATAGTGCTTGTGGTTCATCTTTTCAGGCATCCAGGCTGTGGACGCTGGCGGATGCAGGTGTGTATCGGGGACAATTGCTTTACCGGTACGGCCCCACGACGACCAATGCCAGTAAGACATCCCGCAAGAGTTTGGGGCTGACGGCCGAATATGGAGGTGCACCTATCAGCTCAGGGAAAAGCGTGGCTTTCCCGTCGACAGACGTTTATGTTGTCGACCATAGCGATTTCTCCGCTCAGCGGGCAGAATGGGAATTTGTCTACAGTCACGGTTCCGACCCGGCAAAATATACTTGTCTTTCGAAGCTAAGCGTCTCGGTCAGAACTGCAGAGGGCCGCAGATTGAACTTGCACAGGACGATAAACACCTATTGGTGGCGACATTGGTGGGATAGGGAATATCACCTGTTTGACGGTTGGTATCTGCACTTCTAAAGAGTTGCAGAGGTTGGTGTGGGCTTGATGGTGTCGATCAGCGTCGCATGGCGAAAGGTGGGTGAGCCACTCATATCCGTTTGGCACGGAGGGAGGTACGGAAATGAAAAGGGGAAGGATTTCTGCGTTGGTGATGTTGTTGTTTCTGTTGTTGTCCTGGTTTTTGACAGGTTGTGCGGGGGTCTCTTCTACACCTGCTTCGATGACCGAAGGAACCTTGACAGCGCTCCCCAGTCCATCGGTCACGGCGACCGTAACGGCATCGCCTTCGGTCATCACGCCTGCGGTCACTGCCACACCGACCAGCAAGTTCGTGGAGATGCTGCCCCCGACGCCGGAGCCAATCTGCACTCCTGTGGCCTCGAACATGAGGGTAAAAGCCAAGTATCCCAAAGGCTCGGATTCAATCCTGATAGAGGTAAGTGGCTTGCGGCCAGAGGAACAGGTTTACATGGAGATATGGTGCTATGGTTCCAAGGAGGCTAAATCTACAGCCTACTCTTTGAAGCTGAAGGGGGACAGAAACGGGCACGGTTCCTACGAATACACGATGTGGCACACTTTACTCGAGGAGAAGCCAGTCGAGTGTCGCGTGTATGTCATTCGTTCCAGTAGCGACATAGCGTGCACGAAAGTAACGCTGGAGAAATGATACCCCAATAGAGGGCGGGGTAGATCCCTTTCGCAGCGACCACGCCAATTCTACACAAGGTTGCAGAGGCGCGGAGATGGAAAATCTTCGTTCCTCTGTCAATTGTGTTGGTCTCATTAGCTTCCGACGCAATTGTGCTTGGCCCGCTTCTGGCTTGAGCGGCGTGAGGTGGCGATGTCTGATATGTGGGTGCTCTCGGAGAAAAACGGGGAACGGCGTCCCCCCGAGCGCCGCTCCCCCATGCCAGAGCCAGTGACTCCGCTCTACATCGAACCGAGTGTCACCGGCCCGGCCCCGCCGGTCTCCTCGTCCCACGGCATCCTCCGTTGCGGGGCATCCTCCCACGCCCGGCCTTCCCAAAGCGGCCCTGGAGTTTGCCCTGTCCGAAGAGAGGTCGAACTTTGTTCATGCCAGCCCTGAGCCCCCATCCGCATCCAAGTCCTTCTCCCTGGCTCAGGCATTCCTGCACGTGCTTGTTGAATTGCTGAACCGCGGTGTCCGCCTGCTCCTGGGTAATGCGGCCTTCATCCACCCGCTTTTGGATGCTTT
>JALWAP010000182.1 GCA_027016315.1 Anaerolineae bacterium
AGGTTGCGGTTTTCGTTCCGATCAAACGTGGAGGGCCGGAGGCCTTCCATTACTCGGTGCCGGACGACCTGAAGGATAGGCTCAAGCCCGGGCATCTGGTTTGGGTCGGGTTCGGCAGGAGGAAGCTTCAGGGACTGGTGATCTCTCTGGAAGGAGAGTCACCAGTGCAGGAAACCAAACCTGTGGAAAGCTTGGTGTTTTCCGAGCCTGTCCTTGTACCACATCAGATTGCCCTGGCCCAATGGATCAGCCGACAGTACATGGCTCCGTTGAACCTGACTCTGGAAGCGATGCTTCCACCTGGCCTCACTGTGAAGCCCAAAACATTGCTCCGGCTTGCATCCGTTCCGGTGGATGTATCGCATCTGTCGCCCGAACAGGCTTCACTCCTCGATCTGCTCAGGAGGAAACCTGTGCTCCTCGACAAGCTCCGGAAGTCCCAGCCGGAGCTTGCGCGGGGAAAAGTCCTCAATCCTCTGGTTCGCAGGGGGATCGTTCTGAAGGAACCTTACTTCCCCAAGCCTTCCATCAGCCCGAAGAAGAACTGGAAAGTGGCGCCGAAGGTTCCGTTGACCGATGCGGTGATAAAGGGAGCGGCATTGGCGCTGGGTCGGGATTCCAGAGCTTCCAGACTGCTTCATCGGCTCGTTTTCGCCGATGAGGTAAGAATCGACGATAAGCGCACGGCGAAGGCGCTGGAGGCCGAGGGGTGGATCGAGGTTGGCGAGGATGGGATGGCTCGCCCCGCTCGCCCCAGAGAAGAGCTTTGGCAGGAGGTGGTGCGGAGGCGCGGGATCGGTCGGAAGATCGCAGTGTTGCAGGCGCTCGCGGAGGCAGGCGAGCCTGTCTGGATCGGGTGGCTGTACGCCACCACCGGCTGCAACCGATCGGATTTGAAAGCACTGGAGGAGGCAGGCCTTATCGAGCTGACGGAAAAGGAGGTGTCGAGGGACCCGCTGGCGGGGAAGGTTTTCGTTCCGGACGAGCCGCCAACCCTAACTCCGGAGCAGGAATCGGTCTGGAAGGCGGTGGCGTCCAGGTTGAGCGAGGGCGGCAGGGAGACGTTCCTTCTTTTTGGCGTCACCGGAAGCGGGAAGACGGAGATCTATCTTCGAGCCATCGAGAAGGCGGTGGAGGGTGGCGGGCAGTCCCTCGTGCTGGTGCCGGAGATCTCCCTTACTCCGCAGACGGTCGCACGGTTTTCGGCGCGCTTCCCGGGGCGCGTGGCGGTGTGGCACAGCAGGCTTTCGGACGGGGAAAGGTACGACCAGTGGCGCAAGGTGATGTCCGGGGATGTTTCTGTGGTGGTTGGATCAAGATCGGCGCTCTTTCTCCCTTTCCCCGCTTTGAGGCTGATCGTCGTGGACGAATGTCACGAATCTTCGTACAAACAGCCTCGCACGCCGAGGTACCACGCCAGGGACGCTTCCGTGGCCCTGGGGGAGATACTTCGGATTCCGGTGATCCTCGGCAGCGCGACCCCGGCCCTCGAAAGCTTCCGGAACGCCAGGACAGGAAAGTACACCCTGTTGCGGATGCCGAGGAGGATCATGGCGCACCGCAAAGCCCTGGAGATGCGTGGAATCAACCTGCGGTATCGTGGAGGGCCGGGGGAGGTGGCGTTCGCCGACTTGCCGGAGGTCCAGGTGGTCGACATGAAGGAGGAGCTGAAGTCCGGCAACACCGGAATCTTCAGCCGCGCTCTGAGGCAGGAGCTGGAGCGGGTTCTGGATAGCGGGCAGCAGGCGATTTTGTTTCTGAACCGCCGGGGCACCGCTTCTTTCGTGATGTGCAGAGATTGCGGGTACGTGATGAAATGCCCGCGATGCGGTGTGCCGCTGACGTATCACCGCGGCGACAATCAGCTCGTGTGCCATCACTGTGGCTACCGCGAGCCGGTGCCGGACAAATGCCCCAGATGCGGCAGTCACAGGATTCGGTTCTTCGGCACAGGCACGGAGCGGATCGAAGCCGAACTGATCAAGCTGTTCCCGAGCGTCAGAACCATCCGTTGGGACATGGATTCCGCCAGAACGAAAGGCGCTCACGACGCGATGATGGATGCGTTCCTTAACCACGAAGCCGACGTGCTCGTCGGCACGCAGATGATCGCCAAGGGTCTCGATTTGCCGCTCGTGACGCTGGTCGGCATCGTAAGCGCCGATACCAGCCTGTTCCTGCCAGATTTTCGCGCTGCGGAGAGGACTTTTCAACTGCTGACCCAGGTCGCGGGCAGGGCAGGGAGGAGCGCTCTTGGCGGCAAGGTCATTCTCCAGACTTATCACCCGGAGCACTACGCCATCAGGGCCGCCTCCAGGCACGACTACGAAGGGTTTTACTCGGAGGAGATCAGGTTCCGTAGACAAATGGGGTATCCGCCGTTCAATCGGATCGCCAGGCTCCTCTACGTCGGTAGCGAAAGCGCGTGCAGGGCTGAAACCAGCCGGATGAAGAAACTCCTGACGCGGAAAGCCGTTGAGAAGAAGC
>JALWAP010000183.1 GCA_027016315.1 Anaerolineae bacterium
ATACATAAACCGCAAGGAACCACAAGAACTCCAGCGTCTTAGGTCAGGGTGAAGACGAGCCTAACCCTGGTAGGTCGAGCCGTCTGGCCCGACAAAACAAAACCAACGCGAACGCACAAAGGCAAGAAATCACGAGAAAAACTTCACGTGTCCGCATTCTTTGGCGCCTTTGCATTTCAAACACGATCAAACGGCGAGCCAGACAGCTTGCCTCTACAAATTGCAAACCTTTGCGTCTCCGCTTCCTTTGCGCCTCTGCGTTTCAAGTAGACTCGAACGGCGAGCCCATACGGCTTGCCTCTACAAATTCTTCCTGAATCCACCCGATCAACGGCCCGAAAGGCCGATCAGGCTCAGGAACTCGCTCCGGGTGCGGCTGTTCGTCTTGAAGATGCCGCGCATGGCGCTGGTGACCATCCGCGCGTCCGCTTTCTTCACCCCGCGCATCATGGCGCACATGTGCACCGCCTCGATCACCACGGCCACGCCTTGCGGGTGCAGCAGGTCGTCCAGGAACTGCGCTATCTGCTCCGTCAGCCGCTCCTGCACCTGCAGGCGGCGGGAGAACATCTCCACCACCCGCGGAATCTTGGAAAGGCCCAGCACTTTCCCGTTGGGGATGTATGCCACGTGGGCGTGTCCGTGGAACGGCAGCAGATGATGCTCGCACATGCTGTACATCTCGATGTTCCGCACCAGCACCATCTCGTCGTAGGAGACCTCGAACAACGCGTCGTTGACCAGCGCAACGGGGTCCACGCGGTAGCCTTCCGTCAGTTCCGCGAACATGCGCGCCACCCGCTCCGGCGTGCGCTGCAAGCCTTCCCGTCCCGGGTCTTCCCCGATGAGCTCCAGCAGTTCCCTCACGACTTTCTCCATCGGTTCCACCGGCCACGATTCCGGCACTTCAGAACGTTCTATCGCCATCGAAAATCTCCTTTCTGCACTTCGCGGATTCGTTGTTTTAAGCAATTATTCGGGCGTCCCAGCACCGTGTGTGAACGGGTAGGCCAGGGCAGTGCCCTCGCCTACCCCTCTGGTCGGCGCCGAAGGCGCCTCAAGAGCCGAATTTCATTTGGTACTGCAAACGCCGGCCGTCTGGGCGAGGACAAGCCCCGCCCCCAACAAATTTGTCGCGAGAAAGTAGGTCGAGCTGTCCAGCTCGACCAGGCGAGCCGGACGGCTCGCCCTACAATCGATTCGCCCATTCGCCAGCCCCGTACCTCCACGTTGAGATGTCATCCCGTCCATTTGTCAAGCTTCAAGCCCCTCACTTTTCTGAACGATCTTGCCTCCGCTTTCTTACCCCTCGCTATCTCTTCGACCTTCGTTTCTCCGACGGGCCAGTCCGGAGCGACCTCTGCCGCCGGTATCGCCACGTGAGCGTACTCGAACAGGTCCGGCGACGGCTCCTGGCCTTCGTACAGCACCAGGTCCAGATCGATGGTGCGTGGAGCGTTCGGGTCGGAAGTGCGCACCCGCCCCAGTTCCGATTCGATTCGCCTCAGCACGCGCTCACGGAGTTCTTGCGGCGGAAGATCCGTCTCCACCAGCGCGGCGCCGTTCAGGAACGACGGATCGTCCGGGTTGCCCACCGGCGGAGTCCGGTAGACATCGGAAACCGCCAGCACCCGCACCGCATCTGCAAGCCTGCGCAGCGCCTCCGGAACGTTCTCCTCCGGAGCGATGTTGGATCCGAACGCAATCACAGCCCTAAGCATCGTCAGCGATCCTCGAAATCCGCCGTCTCCCGCTCGATGGTGACGCCCACGGATCGGGAAAACCGCACCGCGCCCGGCTTCTCCACGCTGACGCGCACTTTCGGCACGCCGAATTCCTGCACGCAGATGCGGGCGATCTCCTCCGCCAGCCGCTCCACCAGAAAGAACTGGGATGCCTCGGCCAGGGCGATGATCCGCTTCGCCACGCTGCGGTAGTTCAGCGCATCGGCGATGTCGTCGCTGCGCCCGGCGGGGCGTGTGTCCGTGAACATGCAGATGTCGATGACCACGTCCTGCCGGTCCCGCCGCTCCCATTCGTTGATCCCGATGATGGCCCGCACCAGCAGCCCTTTGATTTCCACGCAATCCCGATATTCCATGTCATGCTCCTTCCTCATCCGTGCACCAGATGTGCGCCGCCGTCCACGAAGATCGTCTCCCCCGTCACGTAGTCGTTCCGGAGCAGGAACAGGAGCGCCCCGGTAACCTCCTCCAGCTTCGCCGGGCGCCGCGCCGGAACCCGCCGGGTCAAATTCCGAAGATACGTCTCGTCCCTCTCCGGCGGCGGGAGCACTGCCCCCAGCGCCAGTGCGTTCACCTGGATGTCCGGCACCAGTTCCCTTGCGGCCATGAGCGTGAAAGTGATCAGCGCCGATTTGCTCAGCGTGTAGGCCAGGTATTTCTGGCCCGGATAGACCGCACGCCAATCGGAGATGTTCACCACCTTGCCCGGAGAACCGTCGATCAGTTTCGCAAACGCCTGGGTGAGCAGGAACGGCGCCCGCAGGTTCAGGTTCATGTGCTTCTCCCAGTTGTCGAGATCGGTATCCCGAACCGTGCCCGGATCGAAAGCCGCAGCGCTGTTGACCAGCACCCTCGGCGGTTCACCCATCAGTTCCGATGCCCGCCCGACGAGGGATTTCGCTTCATCAGCGTCGCGCAGGTCGGCGCTTATGGCCGCTGCCCGGACGCCATAACGCTCCGCCTCCCGGACGGTCTCCTCGGCTTCCGCCGACGACCGGCCGTAATGAATCACCACGTCCATACCCGCCTCGGCCAGCGCCAGCACGAACGCTCGTCCCAGGCGCCTCGCCCCGCCTGTCACCAGGGCTACTTTTCCTTCAATTTCCACGATAGATATCTCCTTGATGCCCGATTATTCTAAGTCGGTCACAGCGAATCAGGTCGGTAGGGGCGCAACGTGTTGCGCCCGCCGCTGGACACGACAAAGCCTGGCGTGACGGCGTGGCTCTTGCCATCTCCTACCCCAGGGCGAGGACAAGCCTCGCCTCTACTCCCGCTTGTGGGCGTTCGTTTTTTCTGAGCGGAGAAGGGGCCATATCGGCCTGTAGAGCGGACTGACAGTCCGCCCATACGATCTCCACGCCGGAGCGGGCTAACAGCCCACTCTACAAACTTTACCGCGGAAATGTAGGTCGAGCTGTCCAACTCGACCAGGCGAGCCAGACGGCTCGCCCTACAACTCCCTCCAAAAAGTTCACACACTAATTTTGAGCGCCGCCAATCAGGTCGGTAAGGACGCAACATGTTGCGCCCGCCGTTGGACACGACAAAACCTGGCGTGACGGCGTGGCTCTTGCCATCTCCTACCCCAGGGCGACCACAAGTCTCGCTCCTACCGATTCGCCGCGGGAATGCAGGTTGGGCCAGACGGCCCGGCCCACCTTTTGCGTCCTTCCCGCTCGAATCGACGTCCTCACGTCAACGTCAACGGATCCAGCAACCGCCAGAGTTCGTCCTCCGGGATGTCGGTCATCTCCAACGCCACATCCAGCACCGGCCGCCCTTCTCGATACGCCCGCTTGGCGATTTCGGCGGCGCGGTCGTAGCCGATGATTGGGTTGAGCGCCGTCACCAGAATCGGATTTCGGGCCAGCGCCTCACGCGCTTTCTCCGGCCTTGGCCTCAGACCACGGATGGCTTTTTCGGCCAGCACGGACGCCGAACCGGCAAGCAGCCCGATGGACTGCAGCAGGTCGTAGGCGATGAGCGGGAGCATGGTGTTGAGCTCGAAGTTTCCCGCCTGCCCCGCCAGCGCGATGGTCGTGGTGTTGCCGACCACCTGAGCGCACGCCATCACCACCGCTTCCGGAATCACCGGATTTACCTTGCCCGGCATGATGGACGAACCGGGCTGCACTGCCGGGAGATCGATTTCCGCCAGCCCCGCCAGCGGGCCGGAGTTCATCCAGCGCAGGTCGTTGGAGATTTTCGCCAGCGCCGCTGCCAGGGCCTGCAACTGCCCGGCGAACTCCACCGCGGCATCCTGCGATGCCTGCAGGGCGAAATGGTTGTCCGTCTCGTGGAACTCGTGGCCGGTCAGATGGGAGATGGCCTCAGCCACGCGGCGACCGAATTCCGGCGGTGCGTTCACGCCGGTGCCCACCGCCGTGCCGCCCAGGGTGATCTCCTGCAGCCCCTCTGCCGAACGCTTCAGCGCAGCGATGCGCCGATCCACCTGCCCGGCATAGCCCCGGAATTCCTGTCCCACGCGGATCGGCAGGGCGTCCATCAGGTGGGTGCGGCCGGTCTTGACCACGTCGGCGGTCTCCGTCGCTTTTTCCAGCAAGACGGCGTGCAAGCGCTCCAGCGCGGGCAGCAGCCGCTCCGCCGTGGCAAGGTACGCCGAGATGTGGATGGCCGACGGGATGACGTCGTTGGAAGATTGCCCCATGTTGACGTGGTCGTTGGGATGGATCCGGACGCTGCGCCCGCGGGCAGCCAGGATTTGCGCCGCACGGTTGGCTATGACCTCGTTGGCGTTCATGTTGGTGGATGTGCCGGATCCGGTCTGGAACACGTCCACCGGGAAGTGGGCGTCCCAGCGTCCTTCGGCGACCTCACGCGCCGCCTGCCGGATGGCCCCGGCGATTTCGGGATCGATCCTGCCCAGGTCGGCGTTGACCTGTGCGGCGGCTTCTTTGATGATGCCCAGGGCACGGATGAACTCACGGGGCATCCGCAGCCCGCTGATGGGGAAGTTCTCCACGGCCCGCTGAGTCTGCGCACCGTACAGGGCATCCTCCGGGACGGCGATTTCGCCCATGGAGTCGCGCTCGATTCTCGTTCCGGGCACGTTTGCTTCGTTCGACATGTTTATTCTTTACAATAGTATTATCAATTTACATTGTTAGAATAGCACAAATCATAATAACAAAGCAATTTTAATCAAACACGCTTGACACTAAGAATTGACACAACTCTTTTATTTTGGTGTAATTAATACTGTCGCAGTAGCATAACAACGAATTCCTTAAACAAAGGTTGGGAAAACTATGTCAACGCTCGGGTCTCAAGAAACAATATCTCAAAACAATGAAAAGCTTTCCTTAGTGAAAAAGGTTACTGTCCCCACAGCGCCCTGGCTGAAAGCCCGAGAAAGCGCGAGCGAGATCCAGAACTATTGGTAGGTCCCAAGCCCCTAGATTTTGTGTAATTCTGACAGGTGGTATAAAATTAACAAGAAGTTTAAAGGAATTGTGAAACTTTCCCTGAGAGGACAAGGGGCTTCCTTGCACGTAACTTCCATCCGAGGATAATGCCAATGATAACGTCGCGGAAACTACGTTTTTTTGCCTTGGTGTTCCTGATTTCCATCGTAATTGTAGTATCTCACTCCGGCAAGTCGACGGCAAGGGGCGGCATAAGCCCGGATTTCGCTGGCAAGTGGCGTTATTTCTCCACATCAGACGGCCTAAACAGTAAGAAAATCGAAGCGGTGACACAAGATCGCTACGGGAACCTATGGGTCGGCACCGACGAAGGCCTGCAAAAATTCAGCAGTGAGCGGCCTTGGCCTACTTTTATTCACGAGAGGATCCTAACTCTTTTCACAGACGGCCAAGATATCATCTGGGTAGGCACTGAGTCCGGCCTGCACTCCGTTGATAAGAACGGAGTAACCTCTTATCCGTTCCCGGATAAGAAAAAGAGAAAAGTCTATTCAATCTGGCGCTCCTCTGAAGGAGAGATTTGGTGTGGAACCGACGACGGGGTTTGGGTTCTGAAAGAAGAGAAGTGGACCAGATCGAAAGGCCTTCCACAAGGGGTAAAGGTATTTTCCATATGCAGCACCAACAAAACCCCCCTTGCGGGAACCGAAGGTGCCCTATACGGATTCACCAACGGCAAGTGGAGGAGTTTTTCGGTCCCGGTGCTTCCCAAAGACGCCGCTGTTAGTAGCATACTTGTCACACGTAACGGAGATATCTGGTTGGGGACCGACAGAGGCGTGGTTCTACATGCGACAGAAGGAGATTGGGAAAAGCCTATCCACTTAGTTGGCATTCCGAGTGGCCCCGGCAAATGGAAAGTTCGGAAGATGCTCGAAGACGATGACGGCAGCATCTGGGTCGCGACTGATGGGTATGGCGTCTACCACCTCAGAAACAGCAAAGTAGTCGATCACTTAACTTCGTCCACAGGGCTTTCTGCTTCCTACGTGAAGGATATCTTGAAAGATTCGGAAGGCGGGCTATGGTTCGCCACCGCAGCTGGGCTTGACCGGTACGACCGAGCCACCTGGAGTTACTACGTCCCGAACAGGAGCATAGGCAGCATTGTCTCTGGAGCGAAAACTCCCAGCGGGGACTTGCTGTTGGCTTCTTACCGCACCGGGATCTTCAAGTTCGACGGAAAGAGTTGGAAACAGTGTTACCCGATTAATGGTACGCTTTCCGTAACCTCTGTAGCAGCCGCCCCAAATGGGAACATCTGGGTCGGAACAGAAGATAACGGCATCATCCAGCTTTCCAAAAGCTGTAGAGTTATGAGCAGAAAGCTGTCCGTCAATGGAGAGAACCTGGAAACAGTCACTACCCTGTTAGTGACGCCAAAAGGGGAACTATGGGTAGGCACTAACAGCGGTGTATTCCGTCATTCCGGTAAAACGTGGAATCTCTATTTCCCTGCCGATTACGGCGCACGCCAGAACGCCGTGAGAGCGCTCGCCGTGGATCAGCAAGGCCGAATTTGGATAGGGACTGAAGACGGCTCCTTGGAAATGTTCGATGGCCGGTGGCATAAAGCTCTGGTGCCAGATAACTCTGGAATTCCACGTTCGAAAGGGATACAATCCATTGCTTTTCCAAAGAACGGAGGAATGTGGCTGGGGTTGTTAGATGCAGGGGCTGTTTTCTACGACGGTAAAACCTGGAAACGCTTTGGCGATGAGGTTCTCCCCTCCAAAGACGTGTTTTCCGTTTATTCCGCGCCCAATGGACAAGTGTGGGTAGGAACCAACGGCGGAGTGGGCAGGTTCGACGGGAACGTTTGGATCACTTACACGAGGGCAAACGGACTGCCGGATAATGAAGTTTCCTGGATCGGAGGCGGCAAAGACGGGTGCGTATGGTTTGGGAACCCAAGCGGTGTGATCATCAGATACACACAAGGGAAAACACCACCGAAAGTTAGTATAGAGTCCGTAAATGGTAAAAGAGATTTCAAGAAGCCACTCTCTATCCAGCCAAATGAGGCTATAAGCATCGGTTTCTTTGGGATAGACACCAAGACATCTGCATCGTCTCTTTACTACCGATACATGCTTATAGGAGCAGAAGATGGATGGAGCATAGTAAGAGGAGTAACTCCACGCGCGTATTACAACTCCTTGAAACCAGGGAAATACGAATTCGTGGTACAGGCCATTGATGGAGATCTGTTGTACTCGGATCCAGCCAAGTTGGAAATAATAGTACAATCTCCTAAAGCTGTTTTCACTATCCAAGGAATCACACTGCCGAAAATCACACGGACAGTGATTCTAATCATGGGTACGTTGCTCTTCTTCTTGATCTCTTACTTAATAGCATCAAAAGCACTAAGAAAGGGAAAAGCTTCGGAAGCCATCAGAAGACATTTCAACCCATATATCGCAGGTACACCGGTTTCCGACGAAAGGACGTTTTTCGGACGAGAGGATATCTTGAAAGGGTTAATTTCAACCATACATAGAAACAACGTGATGATTCTTGGCGAACGCAGGATAGGGAAGACTTCCTTATTGCAATATCTTACCAAGGAACTGAAAAAGTTCGACGACCCAGAATACTTTTTCGTACCATTGTACATAGATCTGGAAGGTGTATCTGAGAAAAGGTTTTTCCACTTCCTCGCGGAGGAAATTTATATGGAGCTCGAATCTGCAGGATATTCCGTGCCTCCATCCAAGAAAATGCTCATCTTCCAAAAAGATAGCAAAAGCTACACAGACAGAGATTTCCGCCGTGACCTAAAAGCCATTATCGAGGAACTGAAGAAAGAGGCAGGCCAGAAGCACCTACGACTGATTCTTCTCCTGGATGAGGTCGATGTCATGGGAAGCTACAGTTCTCAAACACAGCAGCTTGTCCGTAGACTTTTCATGGAGAGTTTTTCGCAGTACTTGGGGATGGTTGTCGCAGGCGTTAGGATAAACAAAGCCTGGGATAGGGTCGAAAGCCCGTGGTATAACATGTTTACGCAAATCGAGCTGCTGCCGTTGAAGAGGAAGGAAGCTGAACAGTTGATCAGAGAACCAGTGAAAGGCGTCTACTCTTTTGACGACGACGCAGTAGAATTTATTTGGGAGCAAAGCAAAGGGAAACCTTTCTATATTCAACAGCTTTGCATGGAATCTGTAAACACCATGCTTCGGGACCGGGAGAAAAAGGGGCGCATAACGTTGAAACACGTCACTACTGCGTACAATAGGCTGCTAAGCACAGACAAGACTTTGAGCAGCCGCCCATGAAACCGATAGCCGTCCAGGAAGAGGAAAGTTTAGCGCATAAAATGAGCCAGAGCATGCGAACGGACAGCGTTAGAAAACATCCAAATAGGCACGACGAAGGAGCGTCCAGGTGCATAATCCTTACGTAGTTGGAGGATGGGTAAGAGGCCCTAATTTCTACGGCTACACAGGATTGATTCAAGACTTGCTGAATGAACCTCCCGACGCGTACTGGGTCGTGAGCTTGCGGCGTGGGGGAAAAACCTCACTATTGAAAGAAATAGAAACTCTGACCCTTGCTGGTGGAAGGTATGTACCTCTGTACTGGAATCTGGAGGGCCTTTCCTCCGGCAAAGGACTTTCGGAAGAGCTGTGTTACGCAGCGGAAGACGCCGAGGATAGGCTCTCCGAAATAGGCATACACCGTCGAGATCTCCATTGCTACGATTTTCGTCTCTCGCTAAGAGCGATGGCGAAAGCATGCCGCAGTCACCAAAAAGACCTCTTGCTACTGATAGACGAACCCGAGGCTCTGCTCAAAATTGGTGCCAGTGAGCCGGACACCCTTGCTCTATTGCGTAAAACCCTCCAGGGCACAAAGGGCATACGTACAGTGCTGGCTTCGACCCGGTTGCTCCTTACCCTTTCAACACTCGGCGATGCTCCTACTTCGCCCTTCCTGTACGGCTTCGTGAAGAAATATCTCGGTCCGATGTCCAGAGAGGACGCAGAGGATTTAATGCGGCAGACTAAGATGCCCGTACAAGTCGAAGTGTCCAAAGAGACGGCAAACGCGATCCATGAAGCAACAGGGGATCATTCCTACCTGCTCCAAAGCCTTTGCTTCCGGCTTTTTGAGCCGGATGGCTACTTGCGTACCCCTGAGGAGGACGACCTCATTCCGATCGACATCGTTGCCGAAAACTTCTTGCTGAACTGGCGATTCATGAGCCCCAAAGAAAGAAAGACTCTGCTCGCGGTGGCACAAATGGAGCCGGTAACCGAAAAAGAGCTCCTGTCTGAACTCGGCTACAATCTCTATGAAGCCAAAACCGTGCTGTACAGTCTACAAGTCTACGGTTACCTCAAGCTCAAGGACGGCAAGTACACACTGCAGAACCTAATGCTCCGCAACTGGATCAATTCCAAGGCCTACAGAAGGCTCCTGGAGAACACATCAGAGGCCATGCTGAACGACCGTGAGACCGAAGAACTAATGAAAGAAGTGGGCGAATCGGAAGTTCGTCACCTTTTCGAGAAGCTGGAGTCAGCCCAGAAGGACCTGCTACGCCTCCAGGAACGGAGAGATATGTTCGCAGGCTATCTCGTCCCTCTCCCATTGCTCAAGCAGATCGAAGAAAAAGAAAAGGAAATCGATTCCATTGTTACCTCCTTGAGCAGGTTGGAATCGCTCACCCCCGAGATAAAAGAGCTTATCGACAAAATCGTCCAGGGCGCTGGTTAGCCGGGTTCAGCAATCTGCCAACTCGTTTTGGAATGTCTCCGAGCCAAAAACAGGAAAGCGGGCTCGCAGGGAAGAGAAAGTTGCCGATTGCCGGCCTGCCGGGGGGTTATTCACCAAAGAACGGCATACTACCGGCGTAGAATTTGTCCGAAAGCCTGTAATCGGTAGAGAAATCCCCGCATTCCACGTCCCCAAGCAGTTTGACGACCTCCGCAATCATATCCTTGTCGCCGATCAGGCTCAGGCAATCTCCCCTCTCCAGCTTGGTATCCCCATGAGGTACGAAAACCTCCCCACCGCGTCGGATCGACATCACAAGCACGTCGCCGGGGATGCTGATCTGCCGAAGCATTTTCCCCACGAAATGCGGATTGGTGAGGCGAACTTCGATGGTGTCTTTTTCTTCCAGAGTCCCGGCGAGGAGATGATACACATCCGGAGCGTGAATTACCATCTCCATCACGGACGCCCCATTGATTACAGGACTCACGGTGAGCACGCCGAGTTCCCTGAAGGCTTTCTCCATGGCGACCTCACGCACCCAAGCGATTACCCGATCCACTCCCAGGCCCGACCTCAGCAACCGACACACTTTCAAGGAAAGCCTGTCGTCGGACGTTGCCACCACCACCGCTCTGGCCGACTCCACGCCAAGCCCCACAAGTGCATCTTCGTCGAGGGGATTTGCAAGGACCACCCTGACTCCTTTCTTCTCGAGTTTGCCTGCCACGTCTGGATCGCCCACTACCATCGTCACCGGCTCGCCTCGCGACATCAGCCGCTGCGTCAGCAAAATCCCCACCCTTTCTTCACCTATCACGATCACCGGCCTGGCACCTCCCCCGCCGTACTCCGTCGGGAACAGCGTCCCAAACAGCAAGGGCGAAACGGTGCACGTGACGACCGCCACGAGAATGATCGCCGCGTTCGTGGCGCTATCGACAACGCCCAACCTCACCCCAATGGCTGCGGCGGCAATGATCAGGGTCAACCGTGAAGAAAGCAGGAACCCTCCAGCAACGCTCTCCTTGAGCGAGAACGCCGTCCTGAGCGCCATCGCAGGGAAGAGCTTTACCACGTAAGCCGCCACCAACAGCGCCATGAAGATGTAGATGCTCCTTGGGTCGGACAAGAATGCCTGGAGATCGAAATTCGCCCCGACGCGTATGAAAAATATCGGGATGAAGAAACCATACCCCATGGCCTCGAGCTTGTGGAGCAGGGATTCGGCGCTCCTGCCGTAGAGCAAGGCCATCACCGCGCCCGCCAGGAACGCACCCAGGATGATCTCCGTGCCGAGCTTTTCGGAGAGGGCGACGAAAAGGAGCATGAGAGCGAACGCTCCCCTCACGCGTATCTGAGAGGTAGAACCAGCGAGCTCCTCCACCGTTTTCCTGAGTAGGCCCCATTTGGAAAAGAAACTCGCCGAGCGATACGCGAGGAAAAAGAGCACGAAAAGGATGCTCACGAGGAAGATTTCCATTGTCAGCCCGGACGACAGGATCGTGGCTTCGACGGTTATAAGAAGCATGGTGGCAAAGTCGGCGATCAGGGCGGAAAGCAAAAGCGTCTGGCCGTATCGTCCGACGATTATGCCTTTTTCCTTCAAAACCGGCACCACCACACCCAACGACGTGGTGGAAAGGATGAGTGCTACCGTGGTCCATCTGCCCACGAGCCCGATCCGCTTCATCCACAGCGCAGCGGCCGAGGCCAGTGAAAGCGTGCCAAGGAAGATCACCAGAGAGAAGAACGCCGGGTTCTCTTTCAGCTTTCCTGAGCCCCCAGTCGGGGATGTGATCATGCCGAAGTCTATCTCCAGCCCGGCCAGGAACATCAGGAACGAAAATCCAAACCCCGCCATTATGTCCAGGGCGATGTCCTGGTAGATGAGGTGGAACCCGCTGACTCCAAACAGCATCCCGGCAATGATCTCCCACACCACTTCAGGCACATGGAGCCACCGGATTCGGCTGGTAAGCAAAGGCACCAGAAAGGCGAGCAGGAGCACCCAAAGCAATGAAACGAAGGAAACAGGCTCTTTCATGTCATGTGCTCCTCCTACTGACTTATCAAGCGAGAGATTGCGAGCAATGTCTTTCGTGCACAGGGACACTATGCGTCATTCTGAGCCGAGGCAGTAGAGCTCAGCAGCGCTGAGCTCTATGCCGAGGCGAAGAATCTTGCAACACTCTGTATAGGCCATAGGCGTTCGGCAAAAGAGCGCTCAAGATTCTTCGTCGCTGACGCTCCTCAGAATGACTAAAAGTGTGTGGCAGATAGTGAAGCCATCTACCTTGAAAAGGGCAAAACATCGCCCCGCCTATCCGCCACCAATTGAAATATGCTTGACAGCTCACTCGCTCGCTTCTTCACCTCAGCCTCCTCCGCCCTCCGCCAGCGCCACCGCAAATGCCACCGCATACTCGTGCGTGTGCGACAGGCTGATCGTCCAGTGGACTATGCCAAGGAACTCCGCCCGCCGTCGAGCAGCCCCCTTGAGTTCGATCCTCGGGTGACCGTTTTCGGCGCTGATCACCTCGATGTCCTGCCACGGAATCGCTTCCCGGTGCTCCGGCCCCACGCTGAGGGCTTTGTAAATTGCCTCCTTTGCCGCCCAACGAACGGCATAGGATTGAACTCTGTCCTGGCAGTACTCCCTTTCCAGCGGAGTAAAGACCCGCCTCAGGAAACGCTCCCCCCAGGGACGTGCCATCGCTTTTTTGATCCTACCCACCTCGATTATGTCGACACCGGTCAACACCCTGGTCATCTTTCCTCTACCCAGATGGAGCGAATTTCCGGAATCCCTCCCTCGAACCGAAGCTGCAAACGATTTTCTCCTGCTTTCACAGCCATCGGAGGGAGAACCATCCGAAAGTCACCGGCTGCAACCTGCTGCTTCCAAATTGTACCACAACAGCTCGCCTCGACGAGGAAATCCTTTCCCGCCAGCCCGGCAAGGTGCAACGACGCTCTCTCCTCACGCGGCGCAATGACGACAAGCTCAGCAGGATTCGGCGGCGTGCGGTAAACGTAGCCGTCATCCGAACGCGGAGCGCTCCAGCCGACCCCAAGGATCGCGAACGGCCGCTTCCGAAAGCTCTTCGGCACACGATACACAGTCAACCGGCGATCCTTGTAGACTGGCTTCCTTCCAGCGAAAATCTTTTGCACCAGCGACTCCGTGAAAGCCTTCTCCTTGCCGCCGGGCATCTTGTAACCGTCCACCACCACATACCTCACACCGAGGTAATCGAGGACGGAAAAAGCTTCACCGTTCAGATCGTGCGACAGGACATCCATACGCAAATGCCGGAATTCCTGTAGCAGCGGAGCCCTATCGACCAGGGTACGTGGATCCTCCCGTGAAATGTACGCCACCGTGATCCGCTTTCCATGAACCGTTTGGTAAAGCAGGTACCCCGGCCTATCGAAGGACATCGGCAGATTGAGCACGGCAAAGTCCCCCGGCTCCGACGCAAGCTTGAAATACCACGATGGGGTATCCGGGGGCGACACAGGGTACGGCACGGGCAGGAACTCGAACAGGATCAACGCCGATGCAACAGCGTAAAGCCAACCCCGCCGACTCAGGCTCCGCGCCAGATACACCAGCCCCATCGCCGCCAGAACGGCAAGCCCCAACATCACCATCACGTCGAACCGACTCACAGACCTGGAGATTCGAACGATTGGCAGCCGGTACACCAGGGCGTACGGCAGCGGAATCCGCCCGCCACCCGGCAACAATTTCGTCCTCCCGGCAACATGGAGGACCGGGCCAAGGGCAAACACGAAGAACGTGAGCGTTATTACTCCCCAGAAAGCGCTTTCCGATCGGGCACGTCGGCTCTTCCTGACTTTCGTCAACCCGATCGCCGCCAGAGCCAAAACCGTGTAACCCGCAAAGACCATGTGCTCCGAAAGGGACGCCGTGAAATGGGCATTAGCCCACCTCAGGACAGTCTTGCCCCAGATCGGGTGGAATTCGTTTGGCGTGAAGAATGCGAGCAGATCGGCGGAAAAACGGATGCTCTGGGCAGGGTCCGGCACCATGAACCGATATCGCAGGCTCTCGAGCACCATCGGAACGAGCACAGGCGACAAAATCAGCATCCCAACGGACAGGGAGAACACGCCAGCAGCGAGCGCCTCTGCTCTCCGGTGCAAAGCATACTTCCAGGCGAGGGCGATCGAAGCAAAGATCATCGAATAGAAGAGATAATACCAGTTACATAGCCCAATCGCCGCCAGAAAAACCCCAGCAACCGCCCCTTGGAGCAACCATCTCCGCCCATCGGAAGCTCTATCGACCGCCAGCAAGAACGCAAGGGTGAAAAACGGAAGCCACTCGATCGAGATGACCTGCATGTGCCCCAGCAGGTGAGCGAAGTGAAACGGCGAAAAAGCGTAGATCAGCCCCGCAACGAACGCGGCGCCGTAGTCAGCGTTCAACCCAGCACGCCCGAGAGCGTAGAGCGCCAGCAGGAACGCCCCGTACCCACCCAGCACGAAAGTGAGGAAGACCACGGCGTTGTAAGCCACCATCAAGCCCCAGACCAGCTGGATCGGCAGCGACCAAAATCCGTTCAGGATGTTCAGGGTGTGAAAATGGAGATCGACCCCGGTAGGATAGTAGATCATGTCGCTGAAGAAAGGCGAGCGGCGTTCTACCAGAAGCGCGATTTTCGTCCACCAGAGGTTCCAGTAATTCTGCCAACCGTCGAAGCTGTCGCCGGGGATGGCGCTGGAGAAGTTCCTCACCACCGGGTAAGTCATCGCTGCCGCCAGGGCGAGGTAACCCGCGATGGCGGCAGCGTGAACACCAAGCCGATTCGTCCTGCCTTTCATCCACCTACCGCCGCTTTTGCAGCCGAAAGGACGTTCCAGAGAAGCATCACGGTGGTCATCGGGCCTGTGCCGCCGGGAACTGGGGTGATGAACCCGGCCACCTCTTGGGCCGAATCGAAATCCACGTCACCGACGAGCTTGTCGCCTTCGTAGTTGGTTCCGAAATCGATGACGACAGCGCCTGGCTTTATCATGTCCCCGGTGATCATCCGCGCACGACCAACAGCAGCCACGAGGATGTCGGCATGTCTGGTCTCCCACGCGAGGTCTTTGGTCCTGGAATGGCAGATCGTCACAGTGGCGTGTCGGTGAAGCAAAAGCAACGCCATCGGCTTCCCCACGATGTCCGACCTGCCGACCACAACCGCCCGAGCGCCTTTGATGGGGATGTCATTCCTTTCCAGGAGCTTCAACCCGCCCAGCGGAGTCGCCGGGACAAACCCCGGCTCGTTTCTGAGGAGACGACCGGCATTGACCGGATGCACGCCGTCCACATCTTTGGAAGGATCGAGAGCCGCCACCAACGCAGCACCGGAAACGCCTTCGGGGAACGGCTCCTGCAGGATGATGCCATGCACCGCGTCGTCGGCGCTGAGATCAGCCACAGCCTGCACGAGTTCGCCCTGGGAAGCGCTTTCGGGATGCAGGTCTTCCACCGCTTCGATGCCGACTTTGGCTGCGGTCTTCATGATGGACTTCGCGTACCAAACGGAAGCCGGGTCGTCACCGGCACGGAATATCACCAGCTTCGGGGCAAACCCGTGCGACTGCGTGAACGATTCGACTTCGTTTGCCAGCTCCGAACGCATCTGCCTGGAAAGAGCCTTGCCGTCGAGAATTTTAGCACCCATTCTGCAACCTCACATCCTCTCGTCCACGAAAGCCAGGGCTTTTTCCTTGGCTTTGATGCCTTTGTCCAGGATCTTCTGGAGTTTCTCGCTTTCCCGCTTCACGAATTCCTCGTCCTTGATCCAGTTCAAATTCACTTTCGCATTGTAAGCTGCACTCATAAGCCCGCCGATAGCAAGCATGGCAGCAGAACCGGAATCGCTGATGACGTTCTTGTTGCCTTTTTCAGCGATGAGAGCCGAAAGCTCCAGAACCTCGGCGCACGCTTCCGCAGTCTTCATAGGAGCCGCTTCCGCCACTTTGAGGGCTTCCTGGATCGCTTTGCTGCGGGCGGCTTTCTCTTCTTCCGTCTTCTTGGGCATACTGTACGCCTTGCCAACAGTGCCGAACGCTTCTGCGTCCTCTTCAGCGTACTGCATCAGCTTCTTCCGCAGATCCTCAGCCCGATCGAGAGCCGCTTTCATCTCGGACTCTACGTCAGCGTATTTCTTCTTCCCGATGGTCAACCTGCAAACCATGCTGACCAACGCCGCTCCCATCGCCCCGGAAAGCGCCGCGGCCGCTCCCCCACCGGGGGCAGGAGCGTCGCTCGCCAAATCGTCGAGAAAGCTGGTTATCGTCTGTTCCAGAAGCATTTTCGAACCTCCTTTGGCTGTTGTCTGTGAACCACTTTGTCCAAATATGCACAAACAAATTATAGCATCAAAAGCCGGAAACATGAAGTTCAGGAACTACCGGCAGGGGAACTTGCCGCGACCAATGTCCTTTGATATAATTTAAAGCTGATTGAATGCTCAGGAGGAGAAGAGCTGCATGGGGTGTAGTGCTCTTTCGAGTAAACATTTATGCGGACAGGCAATTGCCGCTTTGGCTGCGGCAATCGTCGTCATGATTCTCTTCTTGGGCGTCATACCCGCGCACGCATCCGGAAAAGGCAACGTAGGACTACCGCCGCAGGGCATCCTTGGGATCTTCGGTAACGGGAACGAATGCACGGTACCTCCTTTTTCCAGCGGTTCCCCCCAGAGCCTCGAATTGTCATGGGAAGACCACGGCGGGCCGACAATTGTCAGCGGGAACGTCTTACAACGGCAAGCCAGCCCGATCACGATAATCCCCGATCGTCCCAGGCTGAGGGTGATAACCTATACCGTCAAACCAGGCGACAATGTGTTTGCGCTCGCCGACAAGTTCGGCATATCCGTGTACACCATCCTCTGGGCCAACGAGAAACTGCAGGGGAATCCAGATCTGCTGCGGGTCGGGGAAACGCTGACGATACTGCCAGTTTCCGGCGTGTACCACACCGTGAAGAAAGGTGAAACCGTAGAATCGATAGCAAAAAAGTACAAAGTAAGCCCTGAGGCAATCGTGTCCTTCGAACTCAATCACCTGGACAAGGATCACCCAACGCTCAAAGTGGGGCAAAAAGTCATCGTCCCGGGTGGAAAAAAGCCGCCGAGGCCGCAGATCGTCCATATCCCGTACGTCAAAATACCGAAGGGTGCCCGCAGGGGAACCGGCAGGTTCATCTGGCCTACCAACGGCGTGATCACCCAAAGGTTCTGGAGCGGGCACAAAGCCATTGACATAGGAGCGCCTGTAGGGACGCCGGTGGTCGCCTCAGATTCCGGGTACGTGGTGTTTGCAAGCAACGGATGGAACTGGGGATATGGCAAGCTCATAATCGTCGACCACGGTAACGGATACAGGACGTACTACGCTCATCTAAGCTCCATTCTGGTCAGGAAAGGCGAATCTGTGGGAAAGGGACAACGGATAGGATCTGTCGGTACCACGGGGCATTCTACAGGTCCGCATCTTCATTTCGAGATACGCTATCACAACATCCACAAGAACCCCCTCCTCCTGTTAGGAAGGTAAAAGATTCTGTAAAGCCGAGCCGGATGGCTCGCTGAGGGTCAAAATCTTAAGCGTGTTTGGAGCATAAAGACGCTAGAGAAACAGAGTTTTTCTTGTGGCTTCTCGCGCTTTTTAGCTCTTTCGCGTTGGCTTCATTGTCGAGGTCAAACCAAGCGGCTCGGCCTACAATCCGAATCCCGGTGAACCTTGACAAGACCCCGTTTTTGCAGTATAATTAAATTGAGATCGGGAACATAAGCGGATGGTAACGAAAAGTGCGAACAGCGTGTTCGCACTTTTCTTTTTCTCTGCAAATGCCGCGCCGGGAAAGCGCGGCATTTGCATTCTCAGAAGGAACTAGCCAGCCGACCATGATCCAACTAGTAAAAGAAAACAAAGGGCAGAGCTTGGTAGAGATAGCACTCGTACTACCGGTATTCTTGGTGCTCCTTGCCCTGGCCGTAGATGGCGGTAGAGCATATCACCGGTATATGCAGGTCCAACATGTAGCAAGGGCGGCAGCGTTCTACGGAGCATCTCATGACGGGGACGTTGCAGCCACGGAGGACATGGCACGATCTTTCGCAGAGGAAATAGGTCTGGACACGTCCTCCCTGGACGTAGAAGTTACAGTAGGGCAAGACACCGACGAATACATCGTGGTGACGGCATCCTACCGGATGAACACGATAATGTTGGGAATAGCCGGGTACAGGGCGCTTGTGCTAAGCGACAGCGCCAAAGCCATGGTGTCGGGAGCAGGCTCGTAGCGGGAAGGAGGAACGCATATGATGATGCAGAGCAGGTTGTTGGGAAAAGAAAGCGCCCAAAGCATGGTCGAATTCGCTTTGACAGCTTCGCTGTTGTTCTCGCTGCTATTCTCTTTCTTCGATTTTGGCAGGGCGTTTTACGTGCAGAACAGCCTCAGCTACGCAGCGTCAAAAGCTGCCAGGTATGGGATCGTACACCCCGGCGACATAGCTGGAATCGAACAGGTAGCCAAGGATAGCCTAATCGGCATCCCGCCGGAGGATGTGACCGTCTCCGCTACGGTCGACTCGGGAGAAGTTGACGTGGTTGTACGGTACGACTTCAGATTCATTTTCTCAATGTTCGTAGGCAGAGGCGACGTGGTGCTGACCGGACATGCAGCAATGCAAAGGTTGTGAGGTGACAAATGATCAGCAAACATCATGAAGAACGAGACAGCGGACAAGCATTGGTGATTTTCGCGCTGTCTCTGATCGCTTTGATAGGCTTTGTCGCGCTTGTGATCGACGGTGGAAGGGCGTATGCAAACAGAATAAAAATGCAAACTGCGGCAGATGCTGCAGCCGTCGCTGGGGCAATAAAGCTCGCCGACGGAGCACCCACGCCTGTGGTCGTCAGCACAGCAGAGCAATACGCTAAAGACAATGGCGCTGTGGACGTCCAGATCACCATCGAGAACGATAACATCGTACACGTTAGAACATCGCTGAATTCACCGACATTCTTCGCCGCAGCGCTTGGGGTAAATAAGGTACACGCCACAGCCGAAGGGGCCGCGAAAGTGGAAGCCGTCGGAGCAGTAGGCAACCTGCTACCAATGGCAGTCTACGACCAGGAATTCGAGTACGGCGAGACCTACGAGCTCTTTAACGAAAAGATGGAAGCACCGGGGGCGTTCGGATGGCTGGATTGGGACGGTCCGCCCTCCCCACCTCCGGAGCTGGCCTACCGTATTCTGCATCCGGAAACCAGCGGAGTCTGGCACGTGGGAGACTGGGTAAGGGCTGCTCCAGGGCTCCGCCCAACACCATGTGTGATCAATGCTCTGAGGGAGTGGATAGGTAAAGAAGCCCTTGTACCGCTTTACGATAGCATCACCGGAATGGGGTGCTTCACCAGGTACCATATTTCCAGCTTCGCTGCGTTCGTAATTACAGACGTGGAAGTACATTGCGGGTGCGGCGGTCCTCGGTTCAGAGTGTACGGGTACTTCGTGAGAAAAGTGATAGAAGGCGCGAGCGGCGGAGGAACGGAAGACAGAGGCTTGCGCACTGTTACATTGGTACAATAAACATACTCGAGTGGAGGTAGCAAATGAGGAAAAAGACCGGGTGGATATGGCTGGTACTTGGCGCAGCCTTGTCCTTGACAGCAGGCCTGTTTACATACAAAGCCATCTCCGTCGCCCAGGGTATGGGCCCATCTCGCCCAACCGCGGAATCTGTGGCGGTACTGGTGGTGACCCACAACGTGCCGGCGAGGGCGCTGATCAAGGGGAAAGACGTCACCGTCAAAGAAGTGCCTTCAAGCGTTGTGCCGAAAGACGCCGTGAAGTCCAAAGAAGAAGCTGTGGGCAAGATTGCGCGGGTGCCTCTCACAGCAGGAGAAATTCTGCTATCGGAGAGGCTTGTCTCACCTACCGCAACCGGAAAGGATGTGGCGTTCACCATGCCGGAGAACTACGTGGTGGTGGCCATACCGGCGAACGATCTGATCAGCCAGGCCGATATCCTGAGTCCTGGCGACAAAGTAGACATCCTGGTCTCTTTAGACACCGGGCAGAACTCCGTAGGAGCCAACATGGTCACGCTAAACGCGCTTCAGAATGTGGCCATCCAGGGAATACTCGTCGGGAAGCTGTCCGAACCCGGGAACACGGGAAGCAAGAAAAACAGCAAGGCGACTTCGCGTCTTGCTTTTCCGAAAGGTCTGCTGGTCGCCGTTTCGCCACAGGATGCGCTTGTGCTGAAGTATTTCAAGGACTCGGGCGGCATCTTCGACCTGGCGATAAGAGCTCCGACGAACTCCAAAGCATCGCAGACCGCGCCCGTAGACCTGGAATATCTCATGGATAGGTATCAGGTCGAACTTTCACAACCGAGGACTATCAGCCCCACAGTCTTTCCTAACAGAAGGACTGTACAACCAAATCAGAAAAACGGAGGAAAGTGATCATGGACAATATTCTCCCCAAGACGCGGGTCCTTGTGATAAGCGAAAGGCCTGACATGATGCCGGAGTTGACAAAAGAAATAGAACACAGTCCAGAAATCGAACTGCTCGGCGACATAGTGCACCCGGAGAGCGCCCTCAATTCCAGGTTTATATCACCATCGGTGACACCGGATGTGGTGGTCATCACCGATGGAGGGGTTTCCGAGCACCTATTCAATCTCGTCGAGAAACTGCTCACCAAATGGCCGAACACCTTGATAGTCACGGTCGCACCACCCATGGATGCCGAAGCGATCCAGCAGATGCTCCTGAACGGCGTGCGAGCCGTACTACCGATGAGTTGGGATCGGAGTAAGATTGTAGAATCGCTGAGGAAGCTCCACCTACAAGAATGGTACAGGATTCAGGGCGTTACCGGACAAGGCCGCGAAAAAGCCAGGGGAAAAGTTATCACGATTCTTGGAGCAAAAGGTGGAATAGGCAAAACCTTCCTGGCGGTCAACCTGGCAGTCGCACTGAAAAAAGTGTCAGGCAAGGCAATTGCCCTTGTCGACGCGGACTGGGGAGATGTGGACCTATCGCTATACATGAACCTGGTAAGCCGCTACAACGTAGCAGACCTATTGAGCCACCACGAGGAAATGGACGATAGCTTGGTGAGCGGAGTGTTGACGCAACACTCCAGCGGAGTCGAAGTGCTGACCGCACCAAAGAAACCTTTCGGCCTGCCGGAGGTTCCGTCGGATTTTTTCTCCAGATTGTTCTCCTTCCTCCGCGCCAGGTTCTCATACATCGTAGTCGATACCGGAACGATGATCGACGAAGTCACGGCCAGAGTCATCGAGAACTCCGATTTGATCCTGATGATAGTGACACCGGATGTGGCATCCTTGCAGCAGGCTTCATCTCTTCTGGAAACGCTCCATTCGTGGAACTTCCCGGAGGAGAAAGTCCGACTCTTGATCAACCGAGCAACATATTCAGGTGGAATACCGGAAAAGGAAATAGAATCCTTCTTCGGCGTGAAGCCGCTGGCGATGCTTCCAGAAGAAACGGACGACGCAATGATCTCCGTGAACAAAGGCATCCCGCTATTGCAATCGGATTCTGGAACGCTATCCAAAGGAATCAAAAAGCTGGCCCGAGCACTGATGGAGGAAGGCTCTACGATTTCAAACAGCAGCGGGATACCATTCAAGACAAAGAAAGTGCTACCACTTGAACGCCCGAAAAAGAAAATGGGCATCGGTCAGGTGCTGTGGATCTTCGGGCACACTTTTGGGAGGTGAACCGGATGGCTTTTGTGCTATCTGCGACAGTGGCCGTCGGGGTATTTATGCTGGTGTACGGCGTACACGTATGGATGGAGGCGAAGGACTGGAAGGCAGCCCGTATCTACAGCCTCAAGATGCCGCCGACGAAAGAGCAAGAGGGCACGCGCTCTATCTCTCTGCTCCAGCGGTTCGACGGTTACGTCAGAAACCGCCGCGTCTACCAGACAATCGCTCTGGAACTGGCAAGGGCCAACATTCCCATGAAGCCCTCGGAATTCATGTTGCTGACTATTGGAGTCGCCATCGGGACAGGGCTCCTCGGCTTCGTGATCAGCCACAGCATTCCAGGAGCAGCCATGAGCTTCATCTTGGGGCTGTACCTTCCGCGATGGCACGTTGTGCGAAGGCAACAGAAAAGGCTGAAAGCATTCCACAACCAGATACCGGACGTGCTCAGCCTAATGGTGAGCGCGCTCAGGGCTGGTTACGGGCTGAACCGAGCGGTCAAGATGGTGGTCGACGAAATGCCTGCCCCTGCCTCGGAGGAGTTCGAAAGGGTGCTGATGGAAGTGAATTTTGGAATCGGGGTTTCAGAGGCTTTCCAACACCTGGTCGAACGTACGAAAAGTCGGGATATGGAACTAATCGTAACAGCGATCTCAATCCAACGAGAGGTCGGAGGTAGCCTGGCGGACATCCTGGAAAACATCAGCGAAACCATCCGAGAAAGAGTTCGGATTCGGGGAGAGATCCAAGTAATGACGGCAGAACAGAGGATGAGCGGGTACGTGCTCACCGCCATGCCGTTTCTGCTGGGTCTGGCGCTGACCCTCTTCAATCCCGATTACATGATGGGAATGTTTCAGCCTGGCTGGCCTATCCTGATCCCGATCTCCGCTCTGGTGATGATGGCCATCGGGTACCTTGCCATGAGAGCGATAATCAACAACAGCGACGTCTACTGAATGCAAAGGAGGCAGAACATGGCATGGATCACGGCTGCTATTAGTGCAGCAGGAATGGGTATGATGATATTCGGCGTGTGGTTGATGTTCCAGACGCCCACAGTTTCGGTCAGATCGTCGCAATCCCTGCGCGTTTACGCCCCGTCACACAAGCTCCAGACCGAGGAAGAAAAGCCTTTCAGAGAACGAGTGCTTGCCCCGATGCTCCAGAATCTGATCCTTTCGCTCTCCAAGCTTGCGCCATATCAAAACGCGGAGCGGCTGAACCGGCTGATAGCGCTTGCGGGGAGGCCACACGACCTGACCGTCACCAAATTGCTCGGGCTGAAAGTGCTGGCAGCGATCTCGGTAACCATTGTCTCCATCATCTACACCAACGGCCAGCCGGCAATTGAGCGAACCCTGATACTAATTTTCGGGGTGGTGCTCGGGCTCTACCTGCCAGAATACTGGCTGGTACGACAGAAGAAAAAGCGCCAGCGTGAGATCACCAAAGCGCTTCCGGACACGTTGGATCTGCTCACAACCTGCGTCGACGCCGGACTGGGGTTCGACGCCGCGCTTCACAAAGTGGCCGAAAAGTGGAACAATCCGCTTGCACAGGAGTTCAAGCTGGCCTCCATTGAAATGAACATGGGATTCAGCCGGGAAGAGGCCCTGCGCCACATTATCGAGCGAACCGAAGTTCCCGAAGTGACCAGCTTCATAGCCGTGCTGATTCAAGCAAACAAACTCGGCGTCAGCATCAGCAAGGTCCTTCACCAACAAAGCCAGCAACTCAGGCTCAGACGTCGGCAGTGGGCAGAAGAAGAAGCTCACAAAGCGCCGGTGAAGATGCTGATTCCGCTGGTATTCTTCATCTTTCCGGCGATATTTGTGGTCATCCTTGGTCCGGCAGTACCAAGGTTCTTGACCGAATTCCCACGGCACTGAGTCTGGCGACTCAACCGTTAACCCCGAAACAAGTCAGGAAGGTGTGGTCATGCTGCATGAAAACGGCATAGAACAGAACATGCTGTACCAACAGAGCGTCGCCGCTCTTCAAGAAGGAAGATGGCAGGATGCCATAGACGGCTTCGAGTCCTTGCTGGAGGTGTACCCAGACGACGAGGAGCTCAGGGATCTGCTGAGAGAGGCGAGGGACAAAGCCTCCCTGAGCAAGATAGGCATGAAAAGGCGGCCTGCGAGCAAACGAAAGATCCTCCCAATCGTGGCGATCCTGGTGGCCCTGGCAATGATCGGGGCTGGGTTCTGGATCGCATCGGCGTATAGAACCAGGATCGCACAGAACGCCAAGGCAGCCTCGCTGCAGCGCCAGGTAGCGAATCACATCACTGCAGGAGCCAAAGCACTTGCCGAAGGACGGTACGCCGATGCTGAGAAAGAGTACCAGAAGGCACTCACGCTCGATCCCGGTTCGCAGAAAGCAAAAGATGGGCTGGCAAAGGCCAAAGACATGGAATCGGCTCAAAGGCTCTTCGAAGCAGCCTTGAGTGCCAGAAAAGGGGGCGATCTGCAGAAGGCATTGGAACTGCTCAAGGAACTTCAGGAGGAACACCCAGGCTTCAGGGACGTTTCGGGCCAGATTTCGGAGATAGAAAACCAGCTCAGGAACCGAAACCTGCTGACGCAAGCCGACGACGCTTTTGAGAAAAAGGACTGGGCGCGTGCAGCGCAGATGTATTCCTCGTTCGCAGCAAGCAACCCGGACGACGTGGACGACAAAGTAGAATCCAGATTGTACACTTGCTACATGGAGATGGGCGAAAAGCTGATCGGCGACAAAAACGCCAGTACCGATTCCATCCATCGTGCAGCCCAGATGTTCAGGAATGCCCTGAGGTGGAAACCAAGGGACTCCAGAGCTCGGGCTTACCTCGACATGATCGAAAGATACCAAGAAGGAGAAGCCGCTCTACAGGCAGGCAACTTGGACGTGGCCATCTCCACCCTGCGCGGGTTATACCTGGAATCGCCAGATTTCCTCGGCGGAAAGATTTGCAACGATCTGTATTCCGCATATCTGAGCCGCGGCGAGCGGTACGAACAATCGCACGATTACACCTTGGCATACCAGCAATACATCCTCGCTTCCAAGCTCCCGGTTCAGGACAAATCGGAGGCAAAACGGAGGATGCTAATGCTGGGGCTCTTCCTGACCCCAACGCCTACGCCGCTTCCTACACCCACACCGACGCCTACACCAGCCGCGACGCCAACTCCAGGGCCGTTGAGCTGGTACAAAGGCGACATCGCTTTCCTTAGCGATCGTAGTGGCAAAGTTGGGCTGTACGTGATGCCGCCGAGCGGGAAATGGGTGCGCCATATGCCAGACGAATACATGGAAGAATACAAGAAACTGCGGGACAAGGGGAGGCTTGCTCCAGGGGGTAAGGCGCGCGTCTACGCGGAGGGGGTTGGGGCCAACAAGAGCGTCCAGCTTTTCATTTGGAGATACGACATCCCGCAAAGCTGGGGGCCAAGACGTCAGCTCACTGAC
>JALWAP010000184.1 GCA_027016315.1 Anaerolineae bacterium
CATGTAAAGAGTGGTCAACCGCTGCTGTCCATCCAAAATGATAGATACGGTACCCATCTCTGGATCATAAGTTGCGGTGTTCTTGAGTTCAGGCGGGTGGGGCGTTTTCCAGAAGAGCAGCGCGCCGATGGGGTATTCTCTGAACAAAGATACCATCAACTGCTTTGCCTGCTCGCGGCTCCATACGTACTCCCGCTGAAACTCGGGAAGCACCAAGTCCCTGTTACGAATATCAGTAACGAGTTCAGCGATTTTCGTCATAGCAATACCTCCAGTTTAAATATCATCGAACAGCACTTCCCGCCATTCCCTAACGGCCCGGCGCAAGCGCTCGCGACCGGCCAGGAAGCCATCCAGCAGCTTCTTCTCCTTGCTGGTGATAGGCAATGTCTCTGAAATGGCCTGGGCGACTCGGTAGAAGGCCTCGTTGGCCCCGTAGCCCGTGACCGAAAGCAAGCTTACCATCTTCTCCTGTTCTCCGGCTTCCCAATAGCGCAGCGCCAGGTGCAGCACGTTGATCAGTTCCCGCAAGTCTTTCTCCATCTCCGCCACTTTTCGCTGGTGGGGACCCAGAACGCGCACGAACTCCCGCTCTTTCTTGATGAAAGTGCCGCGGCGGTTCCACTCCTGGGCCAGGTCGATACCGCAGGACTGGGCCAGCTTGCGGGCTTCGTCGAAGGGCACTCGGGCCTCTTTGTAGTTCCAGCGCCATAGGACGTAGAAGCGGGTGAGAAGATCGATTTCGCCCGCGAAGCCATTGTGCAGAATCTGGTGGACCGCGAAGTCGGTGGCCAGGGTGCGTACCTCCTCCAGCAGGCGGTCGGCGCGGATGATGTTGCCCTCGTAGTCCATGATTTTCTCGTACTTGCCGAAGACCTCGATGGCCGAGCCGATGGCCGCGATGAAGAAGTCCGCGCCGCCGATGCCCTCCTCCCACAGGCGCTGCAGTTTGCGGTCCAGGTGGCGGCGCAGTTCCTCCCGCACCTCGTTGTAGAAGCCCGTGGGCTTGCGCTCCACCTTGCGGGCCACAATGTAGATGGAGGAGGCCAGCGCGGCGGACTCGTTGGCCCGCAGACGGGATTGCATCTCGGTGCTGAGGGGCCAGGCACTGCTGACCACCAGGCCGCTGTCCAGCAGGGCGTTGATGACCGTCTCCCAGCCTGCGGTGGTCTTGTAGGCGTACACAATAACGGCGATACCGCCGGGCTTGAGCACGCGGTGGATCTCGCGGAAGGCCTGACTCAGCATGGCCTCGAAGCGCTGTTTGCCCTCCTCCAGGCCGCCCTTACCGTGGGAGTAAGCCACGATTTCCTCGCCCTTGGGCGTGAGAGGTGTAGCGAAGAGGTCAGGGTAAAGATCTCCCACAGTGCGCTTGAGCCAGACGTAGAAGAAGTCGGAAAGGTAGGAGTAGGGCACGTTGTCATAGTAAGGCGGGTCGGTGAGCACCGCGTCGAAGTGGTCGTCGGGGTAGGGCAGGCGCGTGGCCGAGGCGTGGGAGACGCGAGGGGTAAGGGTTGAGGCGTGAGGGATGAGGGAAAGGTGAGTAATGATTCGGGTTACCCAATCGAGCATATTAGGCCAACCCACATCAGTAAACGGATTTACCTCAACATGATCCCAAACCATCGGTAAAGCCTGGCGGCCGAAAACATGCTCTATCTTTTCGCCTACAACGTTGTAGACAACTACATTGGCGTTCTTATCGGCCAATCGGTTAAGAATGATTCCCAAATACGTCGCTACGGCGCGGGCGAAGTCCCCCCTCACCCCTCCTTCCTTACCCCTCATCCCTTCATACGCCTGGCGCACTTTCTCGGCGAAGGTGATGAGGGCCAGTTTCTGGCGGGCGTTGAATAGGTCGCCCCAGGTGGTCATGCCGTATCCCTGGATGCGAAAACCTAACGTGCCTCGTGGGGGTAAAGGTTCATTCGGTATTGGGTCCATGCTCCAGTCCAGCATCAGGCGCTCGCGCTTTTCGGCCAGGGCCCGTTCGGCCGCGGCGTAGGCGTCCAGGTCCGCCTGGGTGGGCAGGCGGTAGAATTTGCCCCGTTGTCCCCGGCGGGTCGTGACCACGGCCACCAGGCGCTGGCCCGCTTTGCCTTCGCGGAAAAGGCGACGGGTGGTGTTGGCGTCCATGACCGCGCCGCACACCGGGCAGGTGACCACTGCACGGGAGACGGTGCCTTGCTTGGGATCGAAGCCCTCGGGCCATGAACCGTAGGGGCGACCCGGCGGGTCGCCTACTCGTTTGCCGCGTGCAACGATTTCGAAGCCCACCTTGCCATCGCTCACTACAGGATGCAGGGCAATCTCGCGGTCCTTCTTCTTGGACAGCCAGAACTGGCGCATGAGGGGAATCTCCGCACCACACGAGGGGTTCTGGCAGGGCAGGGTGCGGGCCCAGATGTAGCCCACCACGGTTTCGTCGGGATCGGTAGATGGGTAGAATTGAATCAGTTTCTTGCGGGCCTCTTCCAGCACCCAGTTGCCCCATTTCTTCACCGCGGCCAGCAATGGATTGAAGTCCTTGGGCACTGTCGATGGCGCTTCTTCCAACCCCAGGCTCATTTGCTCCCCTTCGGAGCGAGGAGAGTCATCGCTTTGAGGCGGCAGATCGGATGGCATGCCCTCGAAGGGACGGCCGTATTTCTGCGGATACTCCAGCGTGGCTTTGAGGATGAGCACGGCCACTGGGTTGTAGTCGTTGGCGTAGGTCTCACAGCCCAGGCGCAGGGCTTCCAGGGGGATGGCACCGCCGCCCGCGAAAGGATCCAGGACGCGCGGTGGGGGCACGCGGCCTGCCTCGATGTCCTCCACAGTCACCGGGCGTCCCAGTTCGGCGGAGAGGCGTTCTGCGTGGGCCTGGTAGATATCGCGGCGTGCCTTCTCCAAGATGTGGGTTTTGAGGGAGTTCTCCCACTTGCTCAGGTCGATGATGAACTCGCGCTGCTTTTGCCACTCCTCGGGTGTCTCCGGCGGGGGCACCAGAGCGGCGTAGGCGGTGGCTCGTGAGGAGGCCAGAGGTCGCCTCGCCCACCAGATGTGCAGCGTGCTGATGTGCCCGTGGCGGATATTCTTCTCGCGCGCGGATTCAGCGCTTACCTCCTTGACGGGGAAGGTTTCTTCGATAAGACGGCGGTCGTTGGTCATGACGATTTTCCTCACCCTCCGATGGGTTTGTCCAGCACGTTCAATATCTCGTCGGCACGATAGATGCGGTTGCGTGTCCTGCCGGTCACTTCCCGCACAATTCCTGCTCCCTGCAGGCGATCCACGTAGCGCTGCGCCGTGGAGAAGTCCACTCCCAGCGCAGATTCGAGTTGACGTGTCTGGATCACGGGTCGCTCGAACAGCAGGTCAACGGCCCGCAATAGCCGGGCAGAGGCCCGTGCAGATTGCAACATCGAGCGGTAGCGGTCTCTCAGCTCCTGGAGTTTTCTAATCCGTACAACCGCGTCCCGGCTCTGCACCACAATGCCACGAAGGAAGAAAACCAACCACTCCTCCCAGGCTCCCTGGGTGCTGACCTTCTTGAGAAGCGTGTAGTACATGTCCCTGTGCGACTCAAGGTAGGGACTCAGGTATAGCAGCGGTGTAGGCAGGATGTCCCACGCACAGAGAAGCAAGGTGATCAACAGACGACCGACGCGGCCGTTGCCGTCCAGGAAAGGATGAATTGCCTCGAACTGGTAGTGAATGAGTCCGATGCGCACCAGTGGGGGGATGGTCGTCGATTCATGCAAGAATTTTTCCAAGGCGTCCAGGGCTTCCCACATTTCCGGGACGGGCGGCGGTACGTAGGAAGCGTCGGCAAGCATTGCTCCGGGCGCCCCAATCCAATTCTGACTCCGGCGGAACTCTCCGGGCGTCTGGGTTTCCCCTCGAACGCCTTCCATAAGGATGGCATGGACTTCCCGAATCAGGCGCAAGCTGAGCGGCAAGTCCTGCAAGCGCTCGAGGCCGTATTCCAAAGCACGGACGTAGTTGTGCACTTCATGCACATCGTCCGGGAGATCGAAAAGCGTCAATTGAACCGCCTCGTAGGTGAGGAGGTCAGAGAGCGAGGCTTGGGTCCCTTCGATACGGGAAGAGAACACCGCCTCGCGTCGCATGAAGGGCCGAATGAGCAGATGAGGATTCGGCAACAAGCGCCCCAGTCCGGCCAGTTCGCCAATGGCCCGGTCGGCTTCCGAGAGCGTCGTGACGAGCTCGTCCGACCAGGCGATGGCAGGCGGCAACGGGTTGGGTACAAATGCCCAGTAGCCAGCCTTCGTTTTGACGAGCCTTCCCGGTGGCGAATCCCGGAATTCAGCGAGGTTCATACACAAGCTCCGATCAAGGATACCGCTATTTGCAGAAACGCAAATAGCGCTCCACCATATTAGCATTTCTAAGGGCAATTGCAAATAACGCTGCCTCGGCATCGACAATTTGGATCATTCAACCCGCCCATAGCTCAAAACGTCCTCCGCCGGCACTCGATATCGTACCTCTACGACCTCTTCAGGCTTCAGGCGAGCGGCCGGGTTCTGGATGATGTACAACTGCGGCTCGGTGGCCGCGTTGAGGACGACGTACAGGTAGTAGTCGTCGCCAAAGCGATGGGCCTTGAACCACTCGTTCTTGGTCAAAGCCACAGGGCCAACGTGAGCCCGGGCTTTGACTTCAATGTAGCGCTTGTGGCCGCTGCGCGGGTCCCGCGAGCGGATGTCAAAGCCAAGATTCTGGCTGGAGACGTCCTCAGGTTCACGCCCTTGGGATAGTTCGTACTCCATGGTCATCTGCATCCCTACCGCTTCTACCTGTGGGTCTTCGCTCATCTCCTCCCGGGTCACTTTCGCCGGAATCACTCGGACTGCGACCACAAAGCGAGGTGTGCTCAGGGTGAGCACGCGCTCCCGCTCGATCTCCTCCCTCAGATCTCGTAGGGCTTGCTGATAGCGCTGCATTTGTTCTTTCTTGTTGTGGATGACCAAATCCACGTTCTCTCCGTGCTCACGCCGGGTGTAGAGTTGAAGCAGGTCACCGTCCAAGTCAACGATGAGATATTCCAATGACCGGATGCCGTACTTCTCCTTGATGTGGGTCTCTCGTTGTCGTTCCTCGAACAATTCCGCTTTGTACCCCTCCAGCTCTGTTAGCACGACGGGCAATGCCTGCTGCTTGATGGTCTCCAGAGATACTTCCGGAAGCTTTGTCGAATCCCCTTCTTCTACCAGATCCCAAAGCAGCGCTGGGTTTACCGGCTTCACCCCGTCAGCGACTGCATCCGCGAAGAAAGCAAGCAGACGACGGCCGGCTACTTGACCGGTGCCGTCGGTGATCTCGCCTTCGTAGAAAAGGAGGACGCCGTCCAATCGCCCGTCCGGGTCTGTGAACACAGCACCGTGATGCAGGGCATCACTAAGACGCTTTTCCGTCCACCGCAGAAGGGCCTCGAACAGGGGATGGCCGAAGGATACGAACTCGACCTCGGGATGGCGGAACGCCGTCTCCCGGTCGAAAGTCACTTTGGGGTAGCGATTGAGCAAAGGGCCGAACTGCTTGCGGAAGTCGTCCTCTTCGGCCACGCGGCGAATAGGGGCGGGAACGCCCTCCACGGTCAGAAATCCATCCCGCCGCTCCCGATAGCGTCCCCCTACTGCCTGCCATCCCTTCTTGAAAAAGGCTTCCGTGTACTCGGGAATCAGACGGTGCTCCCTGGCCTGGTCGGCCATCTCCCGAATGCGCGTGTAGTCGATGTAGCGAGTGGCGAGGCTCTCGCCCAAGTTCTCACGCACACGGCGGATGTATTCTTCATCGACATTGATGTCGATTTCCCGCAATATCTCGTCCATGCTCCGCGCGCTGGCTGCGGCTTCCAGCATCAACTGGGACAAATTCTTGCCATAGTAGACCTCACCGAGGACATCGAACACTTTGTCACTGCCCAGCGCCTGGCGGATCTCGTCGAGTTTGTCAAAGAGCCGTTTCAAGACGCGTCCCTCACGGGTGTCTGCAGCCACCAGGTTGAATATGTACACCTCTTTGGTCTGACCGTAACGGTGGATACGGCCCATGCGCTGTTCTAGGCGGTTGGGGTTCCAGGGCAGGTCGTAGTTGATCATCAGGTGGCAGAACTGGAGGTTGATGCCTTCGCCTGCAGCTTCCGTGGCTACCATGACTTGGGTTTGATGTTTGAACTCAGCCTCGGCCTGGATCCGGGCCTCTAATTTCATGCCGCCGTGAATCGTACACACGCTGTAACCCCATTGGCGAAGGCGCTGTTCCAGGTATTCCAGGGTGTCCCTGGACTCTGTGAAAATGAGTATCTTCTCACCAGGAAAGCGCCGCCCTAAGTCGTCCATCGCTTCTCGGAAGTGTCGCAGTTTGACTTCCTCTCCGCTCCGGATGATTTCCTCTGCCTGGTGAAGCAAGTTTTCGACAGTGTCGATCTCCCTTTCCAGTTCGCGGCGGTTTTCAGCCACCGTGAGCGTCTCCCAGATTTCTTCTTGCTTCCAGCGTTCTGCCTCGCTGGCATCCTCGGCCTCTTCAAAGTCGAAGAAAGTGGGGCGCTCCATTTGCTTGCGGCGTTCAGGGTCACTCATCCGCAAAAGGTCTTCCAGGCGTTCCTTGCGTCGCTGAAGAGAGCGATACAGTGCATAAGTGCTGGATGCGAAGCGGCGCTGCAGGATGACCAGAGCAAAGGCAACGTTGCGCCTCTTGTCTTTGGTAAGCGCTTTGTTGTACTGG
The DNA here is from genome assembly GCA_027016315.1 of Anaerolineae bacterium. Classification (GTDB taxonomy): domain Bacteria; phylum Chloroflexota; class Anaerolineae; order S016-19; family S016-19; genus S016-19. The sequence continues at coordinate 6,733 of JALWAP010000184.1, forward strand.
GTCTGCACATAGCGGGAAAGGGCATTGTACAGAGCTTTTTCCTTGGGTGATTCCATACCCAAATCAAAGGGAATAGTGCTCACGTGTCGAGGCAGGAAAAGAGGCCTACCTTCGAAGTCTTTCAGATCTTCCTTCATGCGGCGGATGAAGAGGGGGTTCTCTCGGTTGCGGATGGACTCCTGGAGCAAGGCATCGGTAGCAAAAAAGCCAGGAACCAGAAGGTCCAGGAAAAGGCGGAAGTTTTCGGGATCGCCCTTGTGAGGCGTCGCTGTGAGGAAGAGCAGGTGAGCAGATATCTGCGATAGGAGTTCCCCCAGACGATAACGGGCTGTTCGCTCCAGCTTGTCGCCGTAGCGGTAAGCGCTCATCTTGTGCGCTTCATCCACAATGACCAAATCAAAATGCGCTGCGGATAGAGAGCGCAAAACATCGTCCTGCTTGGCAAAGTCCATGGAGGTGATAATTTGATTTTCTCGAAGCCAGATATTTTCGCCGAATAGGGCCTCCATCATGCGCCGATCCACGACCACGAAGTGTTCCTCGAATCGTTCTTTCATCTCCCTCCGCCACTGATCTTTCAAGTGACCGGGCACAACGATGAGAATGCGCCTGGCTAACCCGCGCAGTTTCAACTCCTTGATGACGAGACCTGCCATTATTGTCTTGCCTGCGCCTGGGTCATCAGCTATGAGGAATCGAATGCGCGGCAGGTTGAGCACGTAACCGTACACAGCCTCGATTTGGTGGGGCAATGGATCGACTTTAGAGATGTTCATGGCCAGGAGCGGGTCGTAGAGGGATGCGTATCGGTAGCGCAATGCTTCCAGCCGGAGGAAGACATCGCGGGCGGGAGCGGTGAAGTCCGAGGCAACCGGCGCTATACTGAGTTTTTGGAGGTCGGATTTGGGCACCATCTGGTCAACGTGGCGCCCGGATACGGTCGTTCGTCCAATGATCCGAACATAAGAGCCCATGTCCTGAACAAGATTGACCTCTACAGGCTCTGGCCAGTAAGGACCTCCAACTATATCGCCCGGGTTGATCGACATGTTCAGTTCTCCCATGAAGCATTCCTACAGCGCCTTTCACGCTCCAGTGGTGGACACGTCCACAGCTTGCAGACAAACTCAAACAAGAAAACTTTCCAGATCAAGCAAGTTTGGACTTTAACGGGCTATTTGCTGTCTTGAGCCTCACAGGGGTGACGTCACTGCTCCGGTCACACCCCGCCGGTAACGGGCTACTAAGCGAGATTTTTGCTCCCATTTATGCCCAATTTTACAACCTCCCGCCCATTGCGTCAAACAGACGACTACTCCCAGTGAGTTGTCAAGCATATTTCAGTCGGTGGTGGGTAGACGGGGGCAATGCTTCGCCCCTGCCAATACAGATGATTTCACTAACTGCCACGCCCTTTTCGTCATTCCGAGTAAATCCACAGTGCGTGGCGCTGCTCAAACGGGAATGACAGATTTCCGTCTTCGCCCGGCGGGGGCACAGCACGCTGCGCTTCTACCGAATCTGTCATTAGTAGCGTCAACGACGAAGACTCTTGAACACTCTCTTTCCATGCTTTTATGGTTCCTCCAGAATGTTGCAGGACTCTTCGCCCTGGCATAGGGTTTGCCGTGCCGAATCCCTACCGCCTCGGCTACTAAGAAAACACTCGTGGGGGATTATGTCCACGCAAAGGCGCGAAGACAAGCGAGACACAAAGACTTTTCGAAATTCCTTGCGCCTTACGCAGCTTTTGCGTCTTGGCGTTCCTTCCAGTCTATCCCAACTGGTTTTCTTCCCGTTTGAGCAGCGCATTGCGCCGTGGAGGTACTCAGAATGGCGCGTACCGCTCCTGCCCATGAGAGCATTGCTCACAATCCGCTTGACGAACCGCTCGATATTGTTCGTCACCACAAGACCGTGTATAATGGGATCGTCTCGATGTACAAAGGCTCCGAGCGTTTGACAAAGGATTTAGCCATGGGTGAAAAAATCCTGATAGTGGAAGACGAGCCCACCCTCTCGGAAACCCTGGCATACAACCTTCAAAAGCAGGGGTACGAAGTTTCCATCTCTCCCGATGGCTGGGACGCCATAAAGAAAGCACGGGAACAGTCCCCCGATCTCATAATCCTCGACATCATGCTCCCGGGCATCGACGGGCTCGAAGTATGCAAGATCATCCGACGAGAATCCAACGTCCCTATCCTCATGCTTACAGCGCGAGCTGACGAGATAGACAAGATCGTCGGGTTAGAAGTAGGCGCGGACGATTACATGACCAAGCCCTTCAGCCTCAGGGAGTTCCTGGCCCGCGTTCGTGCGTTGCTGCGGAGAGCCCGCCTGATGCAACAGCCTTCCGGGAGTACCCAAAGTTCAGGCTCCGATGAAGAAAAGTTTGTTTTGGGCGACCTGGTCGTGGACCCGGCGAGACATTCGGCATTTATCAAGGGGCAGGAAATTTACCTGAAGCCGAAAGAATTCGATCTCCTGCTGTACTTCGTAAAACACAAGGGAATCGCACTTTCCAGGGACAAGATTCTCCAGCAGGTTTGGGGTTGGGATTACGCCGGAGGAACCCGGACAGTAGACGTTCACGTGCGGGGACTCAGGGAGAAAATCGAGGACGACCCCAGACACCCGGTCCGGCTGGTGACCGTCCGAGGCGTGGGATACCGCTTCGAAGGATGAAACAACCATGAAAGAAACACCTCTATGGGTTCAGATAGCCGTCCCCTTCAGCATTCTCATGGCTCTGGCGCTGATTGCCGTTGGGTGGGCACTCGACGTGACCGTCTACCGGATTGCGCTGGCGATCGCAGCCGGGGAAATCTGCGTCCTGGGCGTCTCCTGGATCGTGGGACGCCGGATATCGCGCCCGATGCAAGAAATCGAGGCCGCCTTGGAAGGCTCGGAACGTGTGGGAATCTCACAATCAGGCCCCAAGGAAGTGCGCCGCCTGGCCCATGCGGTCGGACGGATGCTTTCCGACGTAGACGCCAAGACAAAAAGCATGGAAGAAGAAAAGCAGAGGCTCGTCGCCATACTTTCACGCCTCTCGGAGGGGATAGTCATCGTGGCTGGCGACGGCACAGTGGTAATGCACAATCCTGCCGCATCGGAGATCCTTGGAGCATCGGCCGAAAGCTCCGGCAAGAGTCGAACTCTGGCTCAATTCGCGTCCCAGCATCAGATAATTTCCCTGTGGAAGCGATGCAAGGAAGGAAAAACGACACCGGACGATGGCATACAGTTGAAACGCGGCGGGCGTTTCATAAGGATTACGTCCACTCCAATACTCGACCTCCCAAGCCATTGTCTCCTGACAGTTCAAGACATCACCAAAATGCGTCTGGCCGACGAAATGAGGAAAGATTTCATCAGCAACATCTCCCACGAGCTGCGAACTCCCCTTGCGTCTATGAAGATCCTCGCCGACACGCTGCGAGAAGGTGCTTTGGAGGATCGAGAGACCGCCCTCCGGTTTCTGAACAAAATGGATCGGGAAATAGAGGCACTGGTGCAGATGGTGGAGGAACTGTTGGAGCTATCCCGAATCGAATCAGGGCAGGTGCCATTGAAAATCGAGCCTGTGCCGCTGACAGAAGTGGTCCTTCCGCCGGTGGAAAGACTGCACGCGCAGGCGGAGCGCGCCGGCCTCCAACTCCAAGTCGACCTCCCCACCCCAACGCCGACCGTGCTGGCCGACCCGGAACGGTTCCCCAGGGTCGTCACGAACCTTGTGCACAATGCGATCAAGTTCACCGGGCCAGGAGGACGCATCACGGTGTTCGCCCGAGAGGAAGCAGACGAAGTGATCGTCGGAGTCGCCGACACAGGCATTGGTATCCCCAGGGAAGTACTGCCGCGCATATTCGAGAGGTTTTACAAGAGCGACAAATCCCGTAGGAGCCAGGGAACCGGCCTGGGGCTATCCATATCCAAGCACCTGGTACAATCCCACGGAGGCAGGATATGGGCCGAGAGCGAAGAAGGACACGGCAGTACGTTCTACTTCACGCTGAAGAAAGCGACCGGCACAGGCGGACCTTCGTGAGTTTTCCCCGTGAATTCGCCCTCACCAACGCTCTCATCCGAATTTACAACCTGTTAATAAACCCATAACCAGGCGATTACATCCGGTTCATCCTTTCCTTACAACGACTTGCTAAAATTGCCGTGGAACCGAAAAAGAACACGTCTCTCGGGAGGAAAACTCGAATGAAGCCACGAATTGCAAAATGGCTGATCTTGCTGCTGATAGCGTCCGTTATTCTCTCCGCCTGCGGTGGAGCGAAACAGAGTGGCGAAAAGAAATCCAGCGGAAACACGATCACCCTGAACGGCGCAGGAGCCACGTTCCCGCTGCCGGTCTACACCGAATGGATTCAGATGTACCACGCCGCCCACCCCAACGTCTCCATCAACTACCAGGGCATCGGTTCCGGAGGCGGGCAGAAAGCCATGCTGGACGGCACCGTCGATTTCGCGGGCTCCGATTCGCTGCTGAGCAAACGGCAGTACCAGAAAATGCCCGATTTGCAGATGCTTCCGGTGCTCGCCGGAGCCGTCGTGCCGATTTTCAACATCCCCGGAGTGACGAAGCTCGTGCTGGATGGCCCCACCCTCGCCGGAATCTATCTGGGCAAAATCAACAAGTGGAACGACCCGGCCATCGCAAAGCTCAATCCGGGCGTCGACCTGCCGGACAAGACCATCATCGTGGCCCACCGCTCCGACGGCTCCGGCACCACCGAAATCTTCACTGCGTACCTGGGCGCCGTAAGCCCTGAATGGAAGCAGAACGTCGGCATCGGAAAAGCCGTCGAATGGCCTGTGGACAAGACCGGCCAGGGCGTGGGCGGAAAAGGCAACCCCGGCGTGGCTCAGGCTGTCCAGTCCACCCCCTACTCCATCGGCTACGTGGAGCTTTCCTACGCCCAGGCCAACAAGATAGCGTTTGCCGACATGGTGAACGCTTCTGGCAACAAGGTCACCGCCAGCACGGAGACGATGCAGGACGCCATGGCTTCTTTCGCCAACGCCTTCACAGAAAAACTCACCGCCGAAATCGTCAACGCACCGGGAAAGAACTCGTGGCCCATTATGGGGTACACCCACCTCATCATCCACATGAAGGAGAACAAGGATTGTGCGAAGACCAGGGCGCTGCTCGACTTCATCAAGTGGGCCGTGACGAGCCCCGAAGCGGCCAAGAAAGCCTCTGACCTGGGGTACGCGCCGTTGCCGCAGGCGATTCAGCAGAAAGTCCTTGCCAAGCTCCAGCAGGTGGAATGCAACAGGCAGAAAGTGATGAAGTGATCGAGCATTTCGCCGGAGATGATAGATGAGTTTCATTAGCTCCATCAATGTACTTGGAGGCGATACAACGCAAAGCCGCAAGGATGCAAAGTCGCAAAGGCTTTTTAAATTTCTTTGCGCCTTTCGTCCCTTTGCGTCGTTGCGTTCCCTTCCAACTAAATCTGAAAGAGTCGGGCCTGGTAGAAATGAGCGTGTCCGGAGGGACGGCGGCTGGCGCGGCGAACTGGCCCGCCGCCTACAGCACGGCGACAGGATATGGAAAGTCCTTATCTCCGCGGCGGCCATCGCCACCGTGGCCCTGGTTCTGTGGATTGCATGGAGGATTTGGGCCGATTCCGCGCCGTCCCGCCACGCTTTCAGGCTGAAGTTCATCTCCCCGTGGGCAAAACAAACCTGGAACCCGGCCCTGGAAAAGTTCAACGCGTGGCCCATGATTTACGGTTCCCTGATGACCTCCTTCCTGGCGCTGGTCATCGCCGTGCCTTTCAGCCTTGCCATAGCGGTCTTCCTTGCAGAACTGGCGCCGCCCCAACTACGGGCCGTGCTGAACTACATGGTGGAGATGCTGGCGGCCGTCCCCAGCGTGGTATACGGGCTTTGGGGAATCTACGTCTTCCTGCCGGTGATAGTCGTGCCCATCGGGAAAGCGCTTGCGGCGACGCTGGGCAGCGTGCCGGGGCTAGCGCTGTTCTTCCGAGGCCCCATGCCCGATTCCGGGCTCAGTATGCTGGGCGCGGCGCTCATCCTGGTCATCATGATCACGCCCACCATCACCGCCGTCAGCCGTGACGTGCTCCTGGCGATACCGCACTCGCAGCGGGAGGCGGCGCTGGCGCTGGGCGCAACGGAATGGGAGACCGTGTGGAAAGTGCTCATTCCCTACGGGCTCTCCGGCATCCTGGGCGCCGTGATCCTGGGGCTGGGCAGGGCCATCGGCGAGACCATGGCCGTGACGATGGTCATCGGCAACACCACCGGCGGCGGGTATTCGATCCTGCGACCGGGGTACACCATGGCGAGCATCATCGCCAACGAGTTTGCGGAAGCGGTCAGCGACATGCACGCCTCGGCGCTCATCGAAATCGGCGTGGTGCTCTTCGTGACCACACTCATCCTCAACGCCATCGCCCGGTGGCTTGTGTGGCGGGTCAATCGGAAGACCATGGGGAGGTGAGACGATGCAGCAATCCGGGCTCTTCCAACAGGTCAACCTGCACAGGGTCTACCGCCGCCGCAAGCTCACCAACACCATCATGCTGAGCCTGATGGGGCTCGCCACGCTCCTGGCCATCGTGCCGCTGGTCTGGATCACGGTTTACGTGATCATCAAGGGCGGAAGCTACATCAACCTGGATTTCTTCATCCACCTGCCGAGGCCCATGGGCACCACCGGAGGCGGTGTGCTCCAGGCCATCGAGGGCTCGTTCGTGATGGTGATCCTGGCGTCCATTTTCGCCATCCCACCGGCACTTCTGGCGGCGTTCTACCTGGCCCACTACCCATCCTCGCCGCTGGCAGGCGTCCTTCGGTTCAGCACCGACACGCTCTCCGGAATCCCGTCCATTGTCATCGGCCTGTTCGGGTACGCCATCATCGTGGTGCCGCAGAAGCACTACTCCGCGCTGTCCGGCGGGGTTGTCCTGGCGATCATCATGCTGCCGGTGGTGCTCCGTTCCGCCGAGGAGATGCTGAAGCTGGTACCCAGGGAGCTCCGGGAAGGCGCGCTGGCGCTGGGTTCGCCGGAGTGGCGGGCGTCCATCTCGGTGCTGCTCCCCGCCGCGGCCGAGGGAATCGTCACGGGGATCATGCTGGCCGTGGCGAGGGCCACGGGCGAGACGGCTCCGCTTCTGTTCACGGCGCTGGGCAACGACAACTACGAAATCGGCAACTACATCCGGCAGGGGATCAGGAACCACCAGAGCATCGGGCACATCATCGGGCAGATACTGGGGCAACCCACCGACGCCCTGCCGCTGACGTTGTGGAAGTATGCCCAACAGCCGTATCCGGAACGGGTGCAGCAGGCGTGGGCGGTGGCGCTGGTCTTGATGCTCTTCGTGCTCCTGCTGAACATAGCCGCCAGGGTGTGGCTCGCCAGGGCGAAGCGAACGCGGTAGGCGCTTACCAACGAAATTCTTGCACATTGGGTAAGAATTCAACGCGAAGCCGCCAAGAAGCTTAAGACGCAAAGAAAAACTCAAAAACAAACAACTTGAGGGGCCGACCTTATCCTGAGCGGTAGGGTGGTTAGACCATTTTGGGAAACTTGGCGGCTTTGCTGCTTTGCGTCTTCGCGTTGGGCTTTTGGCTCTGGCTCATCCAGGTTAGGCGCTTACCAACGAAATTCTTGCACATCGGGCAAATCTGACGCAGAGACGCAAGAGACGCAGAGGACAATAAACCAAATGAGCGAAAGAGCAGAGCGAATCAGCGGTATGTGCGAGCAAACAGTTTCGTTGATTCGCTGATTCGCTGATTCGCCGATTCGTTGATTCACTCATCCAAATCCGAGGTAGCTGAATGGTGCAGCAAGGTTTACCGGTCAAAATGGAAGTGCGGGACATTTCCGTCTTCTACAAATCGTTCAAGGCCCTGAACGGCATATCCATGCCGGTCTACGAAAACAGGATCACGGCCATCATCGGGCCTTCCGGGTGCGGCAAGTCCACCCTGCTCCGCTCCCTGAACAGGATGAACGACCTGGTGCCCGGCCATCGGCTGGAGGGCGAAGTCTTCCTGGACGGGGAAAACATCTACGAGCCGGATGTGGACGTGGTGGACGTGCGCAGGCGGGTGGGCATGGTCTTTCAGCGCCCCAACCCGTTCCCCATGAGCATCTACGACAACGTGGCTTTCGGCCCCAGGCTCTACGGCATCAAGTCGAAATCGGTGCTGGACGAGATCGTGGAGAAGAGCCTGGTGGCCGCGGCGCTGTGGGATGACGTGAAGGACAAGCTGAAGCAGTCCGGCATGGCGCTTTCCGGCGGGCAGCAACAGCGGCTTTGCATCGCCAGGGCCATAGCCATAGAGCCGGAGGTGCTGCTGATGGACGAGCCTGCCAGTGCGCTCGATCCTGTGGCGACGCTGCGGATCGAGGAGCTTGCCACGAGGTTGAAGGAGAACTTCACCATCGTCATCGTGACCCACAACATGCAGCAGGCCGCCCGCATCTCGGACTACACCGCGTTCCTGATGATGAACGAGGAGCGGGCGGGCGAGTTGGTGGAATTCGGGGAGACGGACTCCCTGTTCACCAACCCGAAGGACAAGCGGACAGAGGACTACATCACCGGGCGGTTTGGGTGATACAACCAAGAAATCTGATGCAGAAACGCAAGAGGCGCAGAGAAAACTAACGAATCAGCGAAAGAGCGAATCAGCGATCGGCAGGCTTACCGAGGGATTTCGCTGATTCGCCGATTCGTTGATTCGCTGATATGGATAGCGTTAGCGCACTTCGACGTCGGATCTCGGTTTTAGCCTGCTCAGCTCAGGAAAGGAGAAGATGATGGTACCAACAAGAAGAATTCTTGACCAGAAAATGCGGGCTCTGGAGGACGACCTGATCTCCCTGGGCAGCATGGTGGAGGATGCCCTCGTGGAGTCCGTGGACGTACTGAAACGCCGTGACTTCGGTGCGTCCCGGCGGCTCATCGCCGCGGACAAGCAAATCAATGCAAAGCGGTACGAGATCGAGCGGGAGGCGATCATCATCGTGGCTACCCAGCAGCCGATGGCAACGGACTTGCGCCTGCTCGCATCCATCCTGGAGCTTGCCACAGAACTTGAGCGCATCGGCGACTACGCCAAGGGTATCGCCAGCATCAATCTGAAGATCGGTGAAGAGCCGCTCATCAAACCGCTCATCGACCTGCCGCGCATGGCGGAACTGGCCGCCGACATGCTCCATCAGGCGCTGGCGGCGTTCGTCGCACGGGACACGGAAGCGGCCCGATCCATCATCCGCCGGGACGACGAGGTAGACGCACTGTACGACCAGGTCTACCGAGAGCTGATGACGCTCATCCTGGAGAACCCGCGCAACATCGAGCAGGCAAACTACCTGCTCTGGGCAGCCCACAACCTGGAACGCTCCGCAGACAGGGTCACGAATATCTGCGAACGAACGATTTTCGTGGTCACCGGCGAGCTGGCTGACATGGACTCCATTGAAGCCGAAAAAGACATGGAATAACAAAAGCAAAAGTAGGAAATGAGACGCTTACCACAAACTCCCTCAATCCGCTGGGTGCAATAATAAGAGCGCGGCTCTCTATTATGCCCACATCTCTCCATACTCTTGCCACCTGTCTGGAGAGATGTGCAAGCGCCAGTAGCGCCCAAGAATGATAAAGTATCGCCTCTACAGTCCTCGACTTCATCTACTCCAGAGCGAAGCTCATCCTCGCCTCCATGCTCCCACCTCCACACTTTCTCACAAATCTTGACCCTCCCATGACACGGTGCTATACTTACACCGCGTCAGATGAGTTCCCGCAAGCGTGGAAAGTACCCCATTGGTGAGGTCAATCGCTTCAGCGGCTTGCATCTTAGGTGACAACCCTGTGCAAAGTGACAGGCGGTGTAGCATGTTGACATTCTCATCGTTAGTTATCACAGGATTATACCTATCCGGAATATTCTTGCTTGGGCTATCCGTACTATCGTTTTGGAAGATGCCAAAACGCACCTCCATTTCATTCCTCTTGCTTACCCTTTTTACGGCTTTTTGGGCGTTTGCGTACGCGATCGAAATAGCAACGCCAGATATCCAAACTAAGCTCATAATGAGGAAAATCGAATACCTGGGATTTGCCTATGTCCCGGCACTCTGGTTTGTGTTCGTAAGCCAATACACTGGATACAAAACGACATTCTCGAAAAAGCTCCTAATCACCCTTTTTCTCGAACCAACGATCACTTTCGCCCTAGCGTGGACCAACGGAGTGCATCACTTGGTGTACAAAAATGTGAAACTGGTCCAGGCCAGGGAAGCAATCTTGCTTATGGAAACACACGGTGTTTGGTACTGGGTTCATATCTACTATTCCATCTTTCTTGTAACAGCAGCCGCCATTTTTGTTTTAGAGCAATACAAATATCGCGACCGTGTGGGTAAAATACATCTTGGTCTCCTTCTCGCTGCTTCCGTAATTCCCTGGATTGGGGACGTCATCGCCGCCGACCTGATACCAGGCTCGATCCTTTACCTTACTCCGATATTTCTGCTCGCGTCCTACCTGATCGTCGCCATCGGAGCCTGGCAATCTCGCTCCGTCTTTGATCTCATACCATCGGCCAGAAAATCTTTTATCGATACCACGACCGACGCCTACATGCTGCTTGGCAACGATCACAGAATCCTCGATGCAAACCCCGCCGCAGCCAGAGACCTTGAAATCCCCAAAACGAAACTGATTGGCAAGCAAATTCTTGGAACCACAGACCTGTTGGCACCCTTCAGTCGCGTCGTCAACGCCCAGTTACCGTTTTCGGAAAGGATCAAAGCCAAAGGAAAAGTGTTCGAAATCAAAGGGGGGGCAATAACAGACAACAAAGGCAGCAAAGTCGGGACGCTGGTTACCTGGAGGGACGTAACGGCAGAGGTACGAAACGAAGACCTTGAGAACAAAGTGAGGCTTTTAGACTCTTTCGGATCAGTGGTGGAAACGATCAACAAGGCTACCACCCTGAAGGAAGTTTACGATGCTGCCATACAAAGCATAACCTCGGCGTTGAACGTGGAAAAAGCCGCTGTCCTCCTTTTCGACGAAGCAGGTGTTGCAAGGTTCGTGGCGTGGTCTGGGTTATCCGAAAAATACCGCCGGGCGGCAGAAGGGCACTCACCGTGGCCTCCGGATGCAGTGAATCCACAGCCCGTACTGGTAGAGGACATCGAGGAAACAACTGACCCACCTCTGCTCCGGCTGAAAAACAACATCCTTACAGAGGGGATCCGGGCACTCGGATTTATCCCCATAGTTCACCAAGGCAAACTCCTTGGGAAATTTATGGTGTACTATCCAACTCCCCACCACTTCGACCAAAAAGAGCTCGAACTCGCCAAGGCAATTGCCGCCCATTTGGGGCTCAGCATCGAAAAAGCGAAGTTGTTAGACCTGGCTCGTACCAGGCTAAGACAATTGGAAACCATTCGGAAAATCGATCTGGCAATCTCGTCCACACTGGAGCCGGACCGCCAAATCGAGATACTCCTCTCCCACGTCCTCAAAGAGCTGAACGGCGATGTAGCAGTCCTGTTTCTACTGGACCAAAAAAGCCGGAAAATCGTCCCCGTGGCAGCAAAAGGCTCCTATAACCCTGATATGCAACACCAGGTTTCTTTCGAGATAGGCGAAGGTGCCGTAGGCTGGATAGTGCTGAACAAGCGTCCGCTCTACATCCCGGACGTGCGCAAAGATCCCAGGTGGAAGAAAACTGAAAGCGATGCTATAGACAAACTCATCTCCTACGTCGGAGTTCCCTTAGTCGTGGAAGGCGAGACCATCGGAGCGCTCGACGTCAGCACCAGATACCCAAGGAAATTTACAAAAGAAGAGATCGAGTTTCTGCAGACGCTGGCCGGCCAGATCGCCGTGACAATGAAAAATACAAGGCTGTACCGTAAACTACAAGAAAAAGTCGCTCAAATGGAGGCGTTGTACGAGGTATCCAGAGAAATAACGGCGGAGCACGACCTGAAGACCTTGTTAGAGAAAATCGTGGACAAAGCAACCACATTGCTGAATACACCAAGCGGAGGCATATACCTGTACGACGAGAAGAAAAAGGTACTGCGAGTCGCTGTGGCCAAAGGCACCGATGTCCCGCTGAACACCGAATTGCAATTGGGCGAAGGGATGGCAGGCAGAGTGGCATTGACCCGTCGCCCTATGATCGTAGACAACTACAGCCAATGGGAGAAAAGATCTCCCAAGTACGAAGGAAAGCCCTTCACTGCCGTCGTGGAAGTGCCAATGCTCCATAGTGGAGAACTAATCGGCGTCCTGGTAGTCAATGAAATCGGGTTTACTGGCAGGAAATTCACGGAAGAGGACGCAAAGCTGCTCTCCCTACTTGCCTCCCACGCCGCGGACGCCGTACACAACGCAAAACTTATAGCCGAGTTGGAAGAAAGGATAGAGAGACAAGAAACCCTTTACCGCATGAGCGCAGAGCTCACAAAACTAAAAGGCTGCAAATCCATAACTCAGTTGGTCGCAGACTTGCTGCATCAAAGAATGCACTATGAATATGTCAGCGTAGTCCTGATCAATCAGGAAACCGGTGAAAAACTAGTCGCTGCCGTCTCGGGAGATACAATAACCCGTCCTGGAGACGTGATTCCAAAGGGAAAAGGGGTATCAGAAAAAGCCCTCAAAACCAGAAAACTGCAGTACTATGCAGACGTCACGAAAGAGCCCGCATACTACCCGGGTGGAAAACAATCCAAGAGCGAAGTCGATGTACCGATCCAATCCGGGGACAATCTCTATGGGGTACTCACAATAGAAAAATCGGATAAAGACGCCTTCGACGAGAAAGATTTCGACATGCTCCAGGCCGTTGCCAACCAGATGGCTATAGCGATCGAAAATGCCAAGAAAGTAGAAAGAATTACTTCGATGCTTCAGGCGACAACAAAGCTGTATCAAGCGAGCAGCTCCATAGCAAGCGCGGGCAGCGCTCGAGAAGTAATGGAACGCTCGCTTCGCTCCTTGTGGGAAGCATCGGAAAAGAGACCGGTTGTGATAAGCATCTTCAAGCCTCCGTATGAGAACGTGTCTCTCTCCATAAACGAAAGTGGCAAATTGGAGCCAATAAACTGCAAAGACGGAGCGCTGTCGACCCTGGCACACATGGCAGAATCCACCAGAGCCCCTTTCATCCTCGCGAGAGAAAGCCTCCCCCAGAGTATTCGTGACAAGAAGGTAACCCAGGCCCTTGTGCTCCCTCTGGTGGGAGAAAAGGAGATTATCGGAGCGATGGCTGTATGGTATAAGGAGAAGGCCAAAATACCATCCAGAGAAATGGAACTGTTTTCCACCTACTCTAACCAAACAGCAACAGCTATAGAAAAGACAATATCCATGGAGGAAATCCAGAAGCGATCCTTGGAACAGGAAGTAGTTAGCACAATAGCCAGGGCACTCAACGAAACCTTAGATGTCAAAGAAGCTTTTCCAAAGCTCGTTGAAGGGATCAGAAAGTTGGTTCGGGCGGACAGAATCAGCATAGCCGTCGCAGACGAAGAGAAAAAACACTTCATGATCTCGGTACTATACGACAAGGGGAACGAAATCGCTCCGGGAAAGTGGTATCCAGTGGAATTTACCGCTGCCGCACATGATGTCCTACGGGGTGAAGTGCACATAACCAATGACCTAGCAGACGAACTGGACTATCCGGGAGAAAGAGCACTATACGAAGCCGGGCATCGCTCCAGGGTCAACATACCTCTTATAGCAGGAACCGATATCATAGGAGCGTTGAACATCGTTAGCAACAATCCAGGCGAATTTTCGTACAAGAACCTACCGCCTTTGCTTCAGATTGCAGATGTGTTATCGATTTCCATTGTCAATACCCGAATATTCCAGAGAGAGCAGGAAAGGGCAAGGGAGCTTTCGGTGCTATACAAGCTGTCCCGGAAGCTATCCACGCTGGAAACGTCAGCAGAGGTGGCCAAGGCCGCTATAGAAGCTGCAAAAGAATCCTTGGGCGAGGATCTGAGATTTAGGATTATTTTAGTTGGAAAGCAATTCCGTGAATGCATACAATCCTCAACCAGGGAAACAACATGGGTAGAAGACTTGAATGCCGACCCCAATATAGCTCGCGGGCTACGGGAAAACGCAGTTCCCTGGAATCTTGCATGGGAAAGCAATGCTCTCTCACAGGAAGAGAAATTGCTGCTTTTCACCGGAGAAGGCACTTATGCCCACGTCTTCCCACTCAAGCACGGATCAGACATCCTTGGTGCTATCGTGGTAGAAGGACACAAGCCTACCTGCAGCGATGCAAGCGTTCAGAGCATGGGCAGCATAGCTGAACTGGTTTCAATGACTCTCCGCAGGGTCCTGCTGTTCCACGAAGTGGAAGATGCCTACCTGCGGGCAGTAAGCGCGCTGGCAGGCACTATAGACGCAAAGGATTCATACACAGCTGAACACTCACAGCAACTCGAGACAATGGCTGTAGCCGTCGCTGCGGAAATGGGACTCAACAGGCAGGAAATCGAGGACCTCAAGTTCGGCGCTCAGCTACACGACATCGGGAAAATAGGCGTCCCAGACTCCATACTGAAGAAACCCGGGCCGCTCACCCCGGCAGAATGGAAAGTAATGCGCAAGCACCCCGAAATCGGAGAAAAGATTCTGTCCCCGCTTCCAAAATTGCGGGGAGCAGCAAAAATCGTAAGGCATCACCACGAGCGTTATGATGGAAAAGGCTATCCTGACGGCCTCAAAGGGGAGCAAATTCCGATCGGGGCAAGAATACTTGCAGTGGTGGACGCCTACAACGCCATCACCACTCGACGGGTTTATAGCACACCCAGGTCTCATACCATAGCCATCGAGGAGCTGAAGAGAAACGCAGGAACGCAATTCGACCCGGAAGTAGTTAAAGTGTTCCTAAAGCTTTTCGAGAAAAACCCGCTGTTGCCACAACACATCGACTTAACAGAAGCAATGACCCAACAAGCAACCAAACCCGCAAACCGACCCGACTGAGTTTATTGCGTGGAGCAACACTATGAACAGAGAAGACCTGGACCTCGCACAGCCGATCGAGATTGCCGATCGCATTTTCTGGGTGGGCTACGTTCACCCCAACGATCCGTTTCAATGCCACGTGTATTTGATAGAAAATGGAGAAGAATCCGTTTTGATAGATCCCGGATCAATGATCACTTTCCCCATGACTCTAAGGAAAATCTCCAGCGTCACGCCTCTGAAGAACATAAAATATCTGATTGCCCATCACCAGGATCCAGACATCACTGGGTGCATCAGGGCATTGGAGCGAATGATACCCCGAAAAGACAAATTTATCGTGACCCATTGGAGAACCCAAGCCCTGCTCAAGCACTACGACTGGGAAACTCCTTTCTGGTTGGTGGACGAGCATAATTGGGAACTGACCCTCAAAGGTGGAAGAAAGCTTCAGTTCATTTTTACTCCATACGCCCACTTTGCCGGAGCTTTTTGCACTTACGATGAAAAAACAGGAACGCTATTCTCCAGCGACATCTTTGGAGGATTCACCGAGGAATTTTCCCTTTTTGCCACGGACGAAAGTTATTTTGAAGCCATGCGCCCGTTCCATGAACACTACATGCCAAGCAAAGATATCCTCAATTACGCGCTCAAACGCATCGAAGAAAAACACCCAACGATGATTGCCCCACAACATGGATCCATCATCACAGAGGAACTGATCCAACCAGTCATAGAAAAGCTGCGGGGGCTCGATTGCGGCCTCTATCTTATCGCTGGGCACGATACCGACATCATGCGGCTCTCAACGATGAACAAGGTTCTGAAAGGGATCGTAGACAGCATCGCCATGGACAGGCGGCTCACCGAGTCCCTGCCCCACATCCGGGAGCTCTTTGCAGAAATGGTCGATGTGAGCGAGCTAATGATAATAGGTCGTGCCCCTCCCAACGAACTGGTAGTCTTCTCGTCGGCATCCGAGAACCAAATCTTCAAGCTGGAGAGAGATGATTGGGAGGACATCAAACCTACAGTGGAAGGCCTCCTAAATACAAACGGCGTAAAAGTGCTCGAGGGAATAGACCTACCTCAATTGGGGCTTTATGAAAGTAAAGTCGTTGTGTTTCCACTGAAAGATTCGAGGAAGAAATCCATCGGCGCAGGGCTGGCAATTCTGAAACCCGGGGCCGAGGTAAGGCACACCTCCTACATGGACCTCATCGGGAAGTTTTCGGTTCCGCTCTCTGCTTCACTTGAGAGAGAACTGAGCATCATCATGCTGGAAGAGGAGCGTGAAAGAGTCTACAAAGCAGCCGTGGAAGACGCCCTCACGGGCCTGTACAACAGATTCTACATGAGAGCCGTAGAAAAAGAATTCTACAACGCCAGAAGGTACGGCTACCCTTTCTCGGTGATAATGTTCGACATCGACCACTTCAAGAAGGTAAACGACACTTACGGGCATCTGATAGGCGACTTCGTGTTGAAGGGAATAGCGAGAATAATTAAGAAAAACACGAGAAAAGGGGATTTTGCCATCAGATACGGGGGTGAGGAATTGCTGCTCGTCACCCCATTCACCGACAAGAAGGCCGCTTACGAATGCGCCGAGAAGATTCGGGCGCAAATCGAAAAGAAAACTTTCCACAGTAACGGGATTCCGGTACAAGTGACCGTTAGTGCAGGGATTGGTGAGCTGGAGGGCGAAGAGTCTTTGGCAGAGCTGATTGAAAAGGCAGACGAAAAGCTCTATCAAGCCAAGGAAAGCGGAAGAAATCGGGTCGTTGCCTGACACAACCTTGCGCGGCTATGACTTACATGTTTTTCCCTGAAGCGATTCAGGAAGGCCGGAATCTGTGGAAACCGATTCCGGTCGAACGAGTCAGTCAACTGCCTCGGTTCGACCGGAGCCGAATTTTTTGCAAGTTCGATTACAAACATGTTATACTTGGCAGCCGGGTCGGAAACTAAAGACCCGGCTTAAATCTGCACGCCCGATGTAAGGTCGTGCCGCGTGAGCGGTGGGCTTTCGGGCGGAGGAACAACGACCAGGAGGGTAGAATGTCTGTAGTTTCAATGAAAGCGCTTTTGGAGGCGGGTGTTCACTTCGGGCACAGAGCCCGCCGATGGCACCCAAAGATGAAGTCCTACATCTTCACCGAGCGCAACGGCGTGCACATCATCGATCTCCAGCAGACCATGAACAGGCTCGACAAAGCCTATTCCGTGGTCAGGGATACCGTGGCCGACGGTGGAACCGTGCTCTTCGTCGGCACTAAACGCCAAGCGCAAGAGATCATCAAGATGGAAGCCGACCGTTGCGGAATGCCTTACGTGAACCAGCGGTGGCTGGGCGGCACGCTTACCAACTTCAGGACGATCAGGCAGCGTGTCGACTACCTAATCGAACTGGAAAAGCAGAGGGATTCGGGCGAGTTCGAGAAGCTCACCAAGAAAGAAGCCCTCAAAATGATGCGGCTCATCTCGAAACTGGAACGGCGGGTCGGCGGGTTGCGGGAGATGCACGAACTTCCCAAGATCGTCTACGTCGTGGACGTCAGGCGTGAGGCTCTGGCGGTCAACGAAGCCAACAAGCTCGGGATACCCGTCGTGGCGATGGTCGATACAAACTGCGACCCAGACCCAATCGACTACGTGATCCCATCCAACGACGACGCCATCAGGGCGATCAAGCTCATAACCTCCATCATCGCCGACGCGGTGATCGAAGGGCAGAGCATTCGGGAGACCGAAGAAGCAGAGCGGGAGACCGAGGAGCTGAGGGCTGCCGAGGAAAGCGGAGAAGAAAGGCCGATTGAGATCTACGCTCCGCCTGCTGCGGAGGTGACTCCGGAGGCGGAAGCCGTAGTCGCGGAAGCGGTGGAAGAAATAGCAGCAGCGAAAGAGGAAACGGCCGAGGCTGCCCCCGAGGAACCGGCTCCTGAAGCGACAGAAGGAACAGAAGAGCCTGCTCAGGAAGAAGCAGTCGCAGAGCCCGAAGAGGCTGCTGGAGCAGTCGAAGAACCAGAAGAATAACCTTACAAAACACAAAATCGAATCAACGAGGTGGTAAAAGTGGATATCAGTGTGGAACAGATCAAAGAGCTGCGTG
>JALWAP010000185.1 GCA_027016315.1 Anaerolineae bacterium
CACGTGGAAATAGAAAATCCGCTGCGCCAGCCGCTCCGTCTCCGTGGGCAGGTTCGCCGCCTCAGGAGCGTACACCAGCGCCATGTACAGCGCCGCCAGTACCAGCACCGCTGCCGCAACGTCCAGAACGGTACTCGTCGAACGGTTTTTCAACATCCCTCCGTTTTTCTTCAACGCAAAGCCGCAAAGATACGAAAGGCGCTAAGAACTTACAATCGCACAGGTTTAGGTGCCTTCAGCGGGAACAAAGGGTGTCCCACTGGTGCAAGGTGCACCCGCACAGCAACTCAATTTCTGATCCCTTTGCGCCTTAGCATCTTTGCGTCGTAGCGTTGGTTTTATCTGCTCACAAAGCAGAATCCTCTACGATGAAACCAAACACCAGCACCGAAAGCACGGCGAAGAACACGTCGTAAGCCAGCAGAATCCGCCACCAGTTCGCCAGTTCTGCTGCCGAAAGTCCGTCCAGCGCTCCGGCGGTCAGCCGAACCGCCGAAATCAGCACCGGCAGCACCGCCGGGAAGAGCAGCACCGGCAGCATCACTTCCCGCGCCCTGGTGTTCACCGCAATTGCCGAAATTAGCGTCCCGACTACCACGAAGCCGAACGTCCCCGCCAGCACCGCCAACAGCACCGACGGCTCCATCAGGTTCACGTCGAAAAGCGCCATTATCATCGGCAGCAGGAACGCTTCCGAGGCCAGCATGAAGAGCAGGTTTCCCAGCGCTTTCGCCGCGTAGACGGCGCTCCGGTCGCCGGGGGCCAGGAGAAGTCCGGCGATGCAGCCGTCCTCTTCCTCCATGGCGAAAGACCGGCTCAGCCCGAGTTCTCCGGCGAAAGTGAACGCCACCCACATCACCCCAGGAGCCACGGCCTTCCCGTTTTCGATGCGCAGGTCGAACGCAAAATTGAACACGAAGACCACCAGCGCGGCGAAAACGAACATCGCGCTGAAGAACTCCTTGCTCCGCCATTCGGTGCGGATGTCCTTCCACAGAATCGCCCAAACCCGGCGGGTCACGCTTCGCCTCCCGTCTGTTCCCGGTAGATGGAGCGCAGTTCGTCGAGGGAGATCCCGGCCGTCTCCCCGCCGTGGACGATCCGCCCGCCGTAGAGTATCGCAAAACGGTGCGCCCACGCAAGCCCCAGGTCCAGGTGATGGGTGGTCATCACCACCGTCCGCCGCCCGCCGCCCGACTCCCAGAGCATCGGGAAGAGTTCGTCCGCAGCCTGCGGGTCGAGCCCGGTGTCCGGTTCGTCCAGGAGCAGGATGGCCGGGTCGTGCATCAGCGCCCTGGAGATGGCAAGCCGCTGCACCATGCCGCGGGAGAACGTGCGCACCAGGTCGTTTCGCCGCCGGTACAGCCCCACCATGTGCAGGAGTTCATCGGCACGGGCGGACGCGTCCGGCACGGAGTAAAGCCCGCCGTAGAAAAGCAGGTTCTCCCTGGCAGTCAGTGCGCCGTAGAGCAGCGGTCGGTGCGTGACGAACCCGATGTGCCTGCGGGCGGAATCGGCAGCCCTGGCAAGGTCGTGCCCCGCCAGCAGCACCCTCCCCGACGTGGGCCGGAGCAGGGTCGCCATGATCTGGAGAAACGTGGTCTTCCCGGCACCGTTGGGGCCGAAAATCACCACACGCTCCCCGGCCGCCACGTCCAGGTCCACGCCCTTGAGGGCGTAGACCCGGCCGAACCGCCTGGTCAGCCCGCGAACCTGAATCAGAGGGGTTGACGCAGAGGCGCGGAGACGCAGAGGATCGGATTTTCTGTCGCCACTTTGCGCCTTTGCATCTCTGCGGCTTTGCGTTAGATATCCCGTCATCGTCAAGTCACCACCCTGCGCCTGTGCGTGGCGAACGCAGCGCCGACGCCCAGAGCGCTCCCGAAGGCCAGCATTCCGGCATACGCCCACCACGGGAGCGGCTCCAGCGGGTTGCCGGGCAGCTTCCGCAGCTCCAGCCGGATTTCCTTCCCTGCCGGAATGTTAGACGACGTGAAGGCCAGGTACTCCGTTCCCTTCACGTTCCGGCGCTGCTCCGTTGCCGGGATGTCGAGCCACGCGTCCTCACCGATGTCCTCCACGAAAATGCCGAAGCTCCTCACGGGGTACGGCACGGCGTGCGCCACCGACGCTTTCGTGCCGGTGTACGTGAGCGTGTAGCGGAGCGACACCCTGTGAGGATCGGTCGGTATCAGCGGCAGCACGTCGGCGTAGGCGGTGTCGGAGACGCGGACGAAGCGTTTGCCGATTTCGCCTTCCTTGAAATGCACGTCGCGTGCGCCCTCGGGGAGCCGGAACAGGACGCCTTTCCCTCCCTCACCGACGTAAGTCCTGTTGCCGGTGGCGGAGACGAAATACACTTCCCCCACCACCATCTCGTGCTTCCCGAAGTTCACGCTCCATATCGCATCGGTCACGGCCACGACGCCCGGATCGGACGTGGTCTCGAAAATCT
>JALWAP010000186.1 GCA_027016315.1 Anaerolineae bacterium
ACCTGGCTATGCCGGTACTTCTGCAAGATCTCATAAGCCCTTATGGCGGCTTCCTTTGCCCTTTCGGTGAAACGTTCGAACTGCATCATGATGCTTTGGGGATCACCTCCGGTTCAGTATCGGAGCAAGGCGCCAATGTTCCCGTATTCCGCCAACGGTGAGCCTTGCGGGACCACCACGATCCGCGCCCCTTGCTCCAGCGCTTTCTTGACCACAGGATGAGCGCCTTCTTCCTCCATCTCCATTTCCCCTTTGCACAGAGGGCACTCTTTGAGCTCCTGTGCGACCATGTACCCACATTTCTCGCATATCCAGACCGGCTCTTTGAACTCCTCCGAGATCAAGAGCGTGTAGACCCGGCCTTCGTGGAGTGCGCCGAGCGTGTCGGATAGACCGACCACACCTGTACCTCCGCTTTCTGCCCTGTCGATCACTTCCCTGGCGAGCTCTGCCTTTTCCCTCTTGCTCGCCTCCAGCGCGACCTTGAGGGCTGCTTCCTGCACTTCGTTCAAAGGCGCTTCGATCGGCAGGTGCATCTCACCTGCTATTATCTCCCTGATGTGCTTCGGAAGCAAGCTCTTGAGCTGGTTGATATTCTCCTCTGTACCGCTGAGCACCAGTCGCCTGAAAGCTCCTTCCCGGTAGTAGCGATCGACCATCTCAGCGGTGGCTTTCATGTTCTGAAGCGCCAGCGCTTCCATGTGCCGCTGGTATCTCGGGGCAGCCCATCCTCCCCGCTTGTGCTTCTTTACCTCCTGCCCGATTATCCCATCTGCCGCTTCGAGGTCCCCAAGGTAGAATACCAGGAGCCTGGCGCTTTCGCTGTCGAAATTCACTACCCCGAGCCTGTCGTAGATGTCCATCAGGTCTGTCAACGGCCTGACGTACGGCGTCTGTTCGACGAATATCAGATCGTCCACGGGCACCTGCAGCGATACGGCCCTCCACAGCCCTTTCCCCTGGCAGGAAAAGCATGCGAGCCCTTTCGCGTGCCAGTCGAATCCGTAGAGCACGTACTGTTCTATTCTTTCACGATCCTTTTGAGGGATTTCGTCTTCCTTGCTGTCCAGCAACCTTCTCAAGACGAGTCTGTATTCATCTGTGGTCCTTTGGGTGGGGTCGACATTCAAGTAGAGGCTTACGACAGGAGAGTCTTCGCTGTTGAAATCTACCAGTTCTTTCAGGATTTCTTCCAGTTCCATAGTCATTCCCCCTTTCCTTGATGGTGATCTATGCGTCGACAAGAGAGGTGTCCGCGTCGTTGGGAGCTCATATTCACTTAACACACTTGCAGGGGGCGACCTCTCGATAATATGATAGCACTACGCTTGGAGGTTTGTCAAGCCTTCCCAAGATCACTCTACTGCGTATATCATGGGCCGTGAGGCTTGGTGCCGTGAAGCTGTACGTCCAATCGGGATGACGAATGGGCGAGCGTCGGAGCAGGGTTGCCAATGACCGGGAGATCGATGGCAACAGTCGTTTGGACGGCGTGGATCCCTGGGCTATAATGAGGTCAAGAGACGCCTCTCGTGCAGGTCGATTGTAGTGGCAGTGCCCACCGCATCCTGGCGGTGGGAGTGTTTTCGTGGGCGAGGACGACGTGAGGAAACGATGATGGAAACCGATCAGCTTGTGCAGCTCGAATGCAACGTGGACGACGCCACGCCGGAGACGCTGGCGCACGCTGCGCGGCGGCTCATGGAAATGGGCGCTCTGGACGTGTGGATGACCCCCATCGTGATGAAGAAAGGCAGGCCCGGCGTCCTGCTCTCGGTGCTGACGCGGCCGGAGCTTGCCGAATCGCTGACGGAAATCGTCTTTCGTGAGACCACGACCCTGGGCGTGCGGCGGTTCCGGGTGGATCGGGTGGCTCTGCCCCGGCGCATGGTGACCGTGGAGACGGAATTCGGCCCGCTGGAGGTGAAGCTGGCGTGCCTGGAAGGCCGTGTGGTGACGGTGGCCCCGGAGTACGAATCGTGCCGTGCCGCGGCGGAATGGTACGGTGTTTCTTTGAGGAAAGTGTACGAAGCGGCCCGCGGGGCCGCCGGAAGGATCGGCGATGAGTGCCCGGAAGGCGCTGACCATTGATCCCCGCATGGGGATGGCCGGGGACATGTTCTCCGCAGCCCTGATCTCCCTGGGCGCGCCTGCGGATGCTGTGATCGGGGCGATGGAGCAGGCGGCGCGCCCGCTGGGCGGCGCGCAGGTGCGGGTCGAGCGGGTGGAGACGGACGAAGGCCCCGGCGTGCGCCTGCGGATATCCCTGGAGGCGAACTCGCCGCACCTGGCCGCAGGGGACGCCCGCCGCTACCTGGAAGATGCCATCGCCGAAGAGGGGCTGGCGCCGGAGTACGCCGATTTCGCCCGCCGGACGCTGGAAATCCTCGTCGAGGCAGAGCGGGAGGCGCACAGCGGCGGCAGGCTCGATTTCGGCGAGCTGAAAGTTACACCGGTGGGAGTTGCCCACACGCCGTACAGCCACGAAGCCCCACACCAGCCGCAGCCGGGCAGTGGCGGCCGGTTCTACGTGGAAGTCTTCCCGGAGTTCGCCGCCGGCCTGGGCGGGCTGGAAAGCTTCAGCCACGTGTACATCGTCTCGTACCTACACCGCTCCCGTGGCTACTCGCTGACGGTCACGCCGCCGTGGCAGCGGGGCGAGAGGCCGAAGCGGGTGGGGCTCTTCGTCAGCCGTTCGCCGAACCGACCGAGTCCCCTGGGCATCACCGTGGCGGAAATCCGCCGCATCGAGGGGAACCGAATCTACACCGGCCCGCTGGATTTGTTCGACGGCACGCCGGTGGTGGACATCAAGCCGCACATCCGCAGCCTGGACGACGCGGAAATCGGGAACGACGGCTGGCTGGCGGACAGCGACCACCTGCGGATGCACAAGGAGGGCATTCCCCACAGCCACGCGGGGGAGGAGGCGGTGCTGCACGAGGCGCAGGACATCCTGCTGGACGTGATGGGCGCGGCGAAAGGGCTGGAGGTTCTGAACATCGACTTGGACGACGTGGTGTGCCTGACGCCGGTGTCGGTGGGTGGCGGGACGGTGCGTTTTTCCCACGGCACGCTCCCCGTGCCGGTGCCCGCGGTCACCGCGATCCTGAAGCGACATCGCATCCCCCACGTCTCCGGGCCGGTGGACGTGGAGTTGCTCACGCCCACGGGTGCGGCGATTCTGGCGGCGCTGCGCCCACGCTGGCGCTGTCGGGAGGTGGAGACGCCCGTCGGGCGCGTGGGGATTGGCATGGGCACGAAGGAACTGACGCCGACGAACGGTCTGTGGCTCTACCTGGGCGGAGGGCGGAGATGAAAGGAAGCAAGGCTCTTGGCTGGGTTCAGGCGGCTTTTGCCGTGGGGATCGTGCTCTGGTGGGCGGCGTTCTTCCTGGTGTTCCGGCACGATCCGACGAACACGAAGGAGTACCTGGCGTTCGAGGGTTCGTTCCCACCGGCAGACCTGGGCTGGCTGACGCCGTTGCTGGCCGCGTCGGCGTGGGGAAACCTGCGCGGGCGCCGCTGGGCGATCTCCACAACCTTGATGTCTGGCGCCGTGCTGGTCTTCCTGGGGCTGCTCGATTCCTCGTTCAACCTGCGGAACGGCATCTACGCGCGCAGCCTGACCGACGGTGTCCTGAACGCATCAATCAACGTCGCCTGCCTCGCCTTCGGGCTGGCGAGCGTGGTCTGGGCCTTCCGGCGGCAGCGATGAACGAGAGCCGGAGGGCCCGCGCGGCCGCCATGCTGCTGGTGGCGTTTGCTTTTCACGTTAACGGACTCGAAACGAGAACGCAGGGGAACACGCCCCTGCGTCTTTCGTCAAGGCCTACTGCAGCCACCTCAGCCGAGCAGCGCTTCCAGCTTCTTTTTGGACTCTTCCTCTACGAATGTGTGCATGCTGTTCCCGTGGGAGTCCATGGTGACCACCACCGGGAAATCCTCGACCCGGATCACCCAGAACGCCTCCGGCACGCCGAGATCGAGCTTGTGCACTTCCAGCACTTCTTTAACCGAGTTTGCTATGAGCGAAGCAGCTCCACCGACTGCGTGGAAGTAGACGGCGCCGAACTTCTTCATCGCCTCGAGCGTTTTAGCTCCCATGCCGCCTTTCCCGATTATGCCGCGCAAGCCAAAATGCTCGATTACCTCGGCTTCGTATGGCTCTTCCCGGATGCTCGTGGTCGGTCCGGCGGCCACGAAGTAGTAGCTGCCGTCCTCTTTCTTCCCGACAATCGGGCCGCAATGGTAGAGCACCCCGTCCTTCAGCAGTTCCTTGATCCGCTCGTACACTTTCCTGTCCTCGGCGGATGCTTTCGATGGGTCGCCGTGTATGAAGTTCTCCATCAGGAACTTGTGCGCCGCATCCCTGCCGGTGACGATCACGCCGTTGAGCAGAACCTGATCGCCAACGGTGAGTTTGCGTATTTCCTCTTCTGATATGGGAACGGTGAGCTTGTAAGTAGCCATCTGAAGCCTCCTTTACTCTATCGTGACCTTGCCATCACGGTAGGTCAGCGTTCTGCGCCTGCAGGCCCAGCACATGTAAGCGATCGAGACGAAGAAACACGCCGGTAGCCGGTGAACGGTTCCAACTTTTACTCCGAGAACCGTGGTCTTCCCGCCGAAACCCATCGGGCCGATGCCGAGTTCGTTCAACTCCTCGTACATTTCTTTCTCGAACTGCGCCAGCTCCGGCACGGGATTGACATCGTCCAGCTTTCTGAAGAGCTGTTCTTTCGCTTTCATCATTCCGGATGCGCGATCTCCGCCGATGCCGACCGCAATGATCCCCGGAGCGCATCCTTTGCCCTGTGCTTTCCAAACGGCGTCCAGGATAGCCTTTCTGACGCCGCGGAGATCCCTTGGAGCCTGAAAATCGGGGCTTGGGATCTTGTATTGGGCGCTTACGTTCTCGCTGCCGCCTCCCTTCTGGAGCAGCTTGACCTCGAGGTAGTCTTCGTCCCATTCTTCGAAGTGGAAGGTGGGGAAGTCGACGCCTGTGTTGTCGCCGGAGTTCTTGCCGGTCAGCGGATCGACTGCGTTGGGTCTGAGGTACAGCTTTCGGGTCGCCTCCCGGGTTGCCTCGAGCAGTTGTTCTTTCAGCTTCCTGGTGCTCCAGCCGAACGGGTAGTGGACGTAAAAGATCGGCACTCCTGTGTCCTGGCAGATCGGCCTCGACGACTCTCTGGCGAGCCTCGCGTTCTCGAGGATCGTGTCGAGCACCATCTGTGCGGGCGAGCCCTCTTCTTCCCTGTCTCGTCCTTTTCGGATCGCTTCTTCGACATCTTCCGGGAGGTCTGTGGATGACCTCCGGATCAGTTCCACGAAATCCTTGGTCAGGTCGATTTGTTCAACCATATGCGTTCCCTCCAGTGAATTGCGTCACGCTGCGATGCGTGAGATTTCCGGGTGTTTGAACTGTGCCCGGAGTTCATTTCTTCGCCACGTTGGCTGCAACCAGTATCGGATCCCACACAGGCGCAAAAGGCGGGGCGTATGCCAGGTCGAGCCTGGAGACGTCTTCCACGGTCCACCCGGCGTGCAGCGCAGCGGCGAGCACGTTGATCCTCAGAGCAGCCCCTTCCTGTCCGGCCGTTTGCGCTCCCAGGAGCCGTTTCGTCCCTTTTTCGAAGACCAGCTTCACATGCAGAGGCTTGTGCCCCGGGTAATAATGTGCCCTGGAAAGGGACTTGATGGAAGCGGAAGCAGCATCGAAGCCTTCTTTCAGGGCTTCTTTCTCGGTCAGGCCTGTGCGCCCGAACTCCATGCCGAACACCTTGACCACCGCCGTGCCGACCACCCCACCGAAAACGGCGTTACCGCCTGCCGCGTTTTCTCCGGCCACCCGTCCTTGCTTGTTGGCGGTGGTTCCAAGCGGGATGTACGCCGGTTTCCCGGTGACGAGATGGTGCGCCTCTGCCACGTCTCCGGCGGAATAGACCCCGGGTACGTTGGTTTCCATCCTTTCGTTGACGGCCACCGCACCTGTCGGCCCCAGGGCGATCCCCGCTTCTTTTGCCAGGGTGGCATTGGGGCGAACCCCCACGGCCAGGATCACCAGATCCGCCGGGAAAGTTTTGCCGCCAGCCACTACCGCCTGTACGTTTCCGTCCTTGCCTTCGAATCCTTCCACGGGGCTTTCCAGGACGAGCACCACCCCGTTTTTCTCGAGTTCTTCCGCTGCCATTCCGGCGAAGTCCGGGTCCATGTTCGGCAGCACCTGGGGCAGCATTTCGACCACGGTCACTTTTTTCACCTGGCCGGCGAGCGCTTCTGCCATCTCCAGCCCGATGTATCCTCCGCCAACGATGACGGCATTGGCCGGCTTCGATTCCCGAAGGAACGTGCGTACCGCCACCGCGTCCTCGACGATGCGGAGCGTGTAAATGTGGTTCAGGTCGATGCCGGGGATCGGGGGCTTGCTTGCTTTACCGCCAGTGGTCAGCACCAGCTTGTCGAAATGGTCTGTGAACTCCTGCCCTGTGTCCAGGTTCCTCACCAGCACCTGGCGTTTTTCGACGTCCACGCTCAGAACTTCGTGATGCACGTGCACCTCGATTCCTGATTTGGCGAATTGCTCCGGCGTCCGGACCACCAGATCTGGGACGTCTTTTATGTCCCCTTTGATGAAGTAGGGGATCCCACAGGAGCCATAGGAAACGTATCCGCTTTTCTCGTAGGCCACGATCTCCATTTCCCGGTTCACGCGCCTTGCTTTTGCGGCGGCGCTCATGCCTGCCGCAACACCTCCAACGACGACAAGTCTTTCAGGCATCGTTACCTCCTTGTGGCAAAGTAGGTGTTTCGGGGTCTGGGTGGGTAGAACTCGAACCTAACGCCCTGGCTATGTCTTCGTAAAAAGCTGATGTGCAAGAGCCTGGCAAAATTCCCTCCTTTGGGAAGCCGGGTCGGCTTTGTTCGGTAGAGTTCAGAGGTAATATAGCATAACGGTGGGGGCGTAACAACTTTTTAGCCAAAAATCGGGAAGTGAAAGAGAGGACTTTATTGTATCGGCAACGGGATATCGCGGCTGATGTCTACTTTCTTGCAGCGATACTAAACTCTTTTGCGGCTTCCTTTCCTGTGAGCACGCGCAGGGCCCCTTGCGCCATGGAAAGGAGTTCATCCTCGCCGGGGTAGACGAGGACAGGAGCGATCCACTCGGTTCGTTCCTTTATCCAGCCGACCAGCATCTTCGAATGCGCCAGGCCGCCGGTGAGCACCACGGCGTCCACGTCTCCTTTCAGTGTAGTGGCCATGCTCCCGATTTCCTTGGCTATCTGGTAAGCCATGGCCTCGTAGACCAATGCTGCCTTCCTGTCGCCAGCCTCGATGCGGCGTTCCACTTCCCTGGCGTCGTTGGTACCGAGGTGCGCCAGCAGCCCTCCTTCTTTGGTGATCCTCCGGAACAATTGTTCGTAGGTGTACTTCCCGGAATAGGCCAGCCTGAGCACGTCGCCGACCGGGAGCCCTCCGGCGCGCTCGGGAGAAAACGGTCCCGTGCCATCGAGTGCCTGATTGACGTCGATCATCCTGCCTTTTCTGTGAGCGGACACGGATATGCCGCCGCCCATGTGGGTTACGACGAGGTTGACTTCATGGTATTCTCTGCCCAGATCCTTTGCTGCGCGCCTTGCCATGGCCTTGAGGTTCAGGGCGTGGGAGAGGCTCTTCCGTTCGATTTCGGGCAGGCCGGAGATGCGCGCGAGCGGGTCGAATTCGTCCACGCTGACTGGATCTACAATGAAAGCCGGGATTCCCAGCGGCGAAGCTATTTCGTAAGCGATCATCGCGCCCAGATCGCTTGGATGCGTGCGTTCTCTGTTTGGGTTGCGGAGGTAGTCGAGCATTTCCTGGTTGACCCTGTAGGTGCCGCTTTCCAGAGGAGGCAGAAGCCCGCCTCGCCCCACGACGGCGTCCAGTATGCCGAGGTCTACGCCATGGCGTTTCAGTGCCTTGAGCACCACGTCTTTCCGCCACTGATACTGGTCGAGCGTTCCTTTGAAGCGGGATATCTCCTCGGGCCTGTGCCTGAGCACTTCCTCGAAAAC
>JALWAP010000187.1 GCA_027016315.1 Anaerolineae bacterium
GCAAACTGGTGGATGATGTGGAAGCGCAGACGAGGCAAGCGCTTTTGAACCTTTCCGCGGTGTTCGAAGCTGCCGGGACGAACCTCGACAACGTGGTCAAGACCACCATCTTTCTCGCGGATATCGCTGACTTTCCGAAAGTCAACGGGGTGTATGGGGAATTCTTTGGCTCTTCCCTGCCTGCAAGGGCAACCGTGCAGGTGGCTGCGCTGCCTTTGGGAGCGTTGGTGGAGATAGAGGCAATCGCCACGGCCTGAAGTTCACGGGGCGAGCCTGCGGATTGGTTGGAACGGTCGCTTTGTCCAGCGTGGCGGGCGTCCGGAATGCATCGTGGCGTAATTTGCACTTTTTGACTGTGCATTTATAATTGAGTTTGTATCTTAGCAGGAGGGGATGTTGTCGGTATGAACGAGTTGTCTCAACAGGGTGAAGCCCAGGAAAAGGAGGTGATGACCTCAAACTCTGAAGCGTCCATGAGCGAGCTTGTCGAATCATTTGATCTCAATCACCTCAGGCCGGGTCAGGTGGTAGAAGGTACGATCGTCAGCGTTAGACCGGATGCAGTTCTGGTCGATGTGGGCGCCAAAACGGAGGGCATCGTAGGGCAGCGTGAGCTGGATCGCATGAGCCCGGAAGAGCGGGAAGCTCTCAAACCGGGGGAGAAGGTCCTGGTTTACGTCGTCAGGTCTGGGGGCGTGGATGGGACGTTGCTCCTTTCCATCACCAGAGCCGCGAGGGAAAAGGACTGGCGGGAGGCAGAGCGCCTCTACAAGAGCAGGACGGCCTTTCAGGCACCGGTGGCAGGGTTCAACCGCGGGGGTCTGATCGTGAAGATCGGAGGCCTCAGGGGATTCGTCCCAGCTTCTCAGCTTGCCCCCGACCACAAAGTCAACGGAGAAGCTTCACCCCAGGAGGTTTGGGGAAAGCTCGTGGGACAGGAATTATTCCTCAAAGTCATCGAAGTCAACCCAGGGAAGAACCGCCTTATCCTCTCCGAACGGGCGGCCATGCGAGAACGCCGCAAGGCGCAAAAGCAGAAGCTCCTGGAAACCCTCAAGGTCGGCGAAATCAGGAACGGTGTGGTGACCAGCGTCACCGATTTTGGCGCGTTCGTTGACCTGGGCGGGGCCGATGGCCTGATACACGTTTCGGAGCTTTCGTGGGGAAAGGCCAAGCATCCGAAGGAAGTCGTCTCCGTCGGAGAAGAGGTGAAAGTCTACGTCCTGAACGTGGACAAAGAAAAGCAGAGAATCGCGTTGAGCCTGCGGCGGGCGAAGCCCAACCCGTGGGATACCATCGTCGAGCGGTATGCCATCGGGCAACTCGTCGAAGCGGTGATCACGAACCTCGCGGATTTCGGGGCGTTCGCGGAGATCGAAGACGGGGTCGAAGGGTTGATCCACATCTCCGAGCTTTCCGATCAGCGGGTCAAGCACCCTCGTGAGGTCGTCAAGCCGGGCGACAGGGTCACCGTGAGAATCATCAAGATGAACCCGGAGAAGAAGAAAATCGGCCTGAGCATTCGGCTCGTGCCGGAAGACAAGTACGCCGTGGTGGACTGGGTGCCAGTCGAAAGCCCTGAGGAGCTGGAAGAGGGTGGCGACGTGGCTGCGGTGATGGAGGAAGCCCTGGCGGCGGCAAAAGAGCTGGAGCAGGCCGATGAGAGCGCCGAAGAAGCTCCGGTAGAGACTCCCGTCGAGGAAAAAGCGGAAGAGTCAGAAGCTCCAGAATCTGAGGCGGAGGAGAGCGCTCCGGAGGTCGCCGCTGAGGAGGAAGCTCCGGTAGAAGCGCCTGTCGAGGCTGAAGCTGCCGCTGAGCAAGAGCCTGCGGTAGAAGAGGCTGCTGCTTCGGAGGATAATGCGGAGGCTGAGAACCCGGAAGCTGAGGAAATGGCGGAGGCGGAGCCCTCGCAAGGTGAGGAAGCCGCAGCCGGGGATCAGGAATCGGGAACCCATTAAGAAAACACTCGTTGGGGCGTTATGTCAACGCAAAGCCGCAAAGATGAGCGAGACGCAAAGACTTTTCGGAATCCTTTGCGCCTTACGCAGCTTTTGCGTCTTGGCGTTCCCTTTCAGTCTCTCTCGACAGGTTTTCTTCATGTTTGAATAGCGCCAACCGCTGTGGACTTACTCAGAAGAATGATTCGGTTCTTGGAAGGTCATCAAAGCGCGGGTTTCAGACCCGCGCTTTTTTCGTAAAGGAGTTGGTAATGCTGGTCGAAAAGGTCAAAGCGCTCTACGCTTCCGTCAGGGATCCGGTTCATGGGTTCGATCACGTGCTCAGGGTCGAGAGGTTGGCGGAGTTCATAGCGAGCGAAGAAGGGGGCGATCTGGAGATCGTCCGGGCTGCGGCTTTGCTGCACGACATCGGTACGGTGTTGGGCGGAAGGGATGACCACCACAACAGATCGGCGTTGGAAGCAAAGCGGATTCTGATCGAAGAGGAAGGCTGGCCGGAGTCCAGGGCTGAGGCTGTGGTCCATGCCATCCGGGCTCACAGGTTCAGGGATAGGAGCGTGCAGCCGGAAACCTTGGAAGCCAAGATACTCTACGACGCCGACAAATTGGATGCGATAGGAGCGATTGGGGTTGCCAGGTCGTTTGCGTACCTGGGGATGCATGGCGGGGTTTTGTGGAACACTTCTCCATTCGAAGTGAGTCCAGAAGAGCCGCCCCCGGGGCCGGAGGAGTATACGCCTGCCCACGAATTCGCATACAAGCTGGCACGCATCAAGGATACCCTTTACACCGAAACCGCAAGGCGGATCGCGGAGCGGAGGCATCGGTTCATGGTGGAGTTCTTCCGACATCTGGAAGCAGAGGTCGAGTTGAAGGAGTGATCGGTGGCGCTTCTACTGAGAAAACACTCGTGGGGATGACGTTATGTCAACGCACAGCCGCAAAGACAAGCAAGACGCAAAGGCTTTTCGAAATTCTTTGCGTCTTGCGCAGCTTCGCGTCCTGGCGTTCCCCTTCTGTCTCCCACAACAGGTTTTCTTCCTGTTTGAGCAGTGCCAACCGCTGTCGACTTACTCGGAATGACGTGGCGACCTGGCGCGTTTATGGAGCGCGAAGCGGAACGCAATGGCGCAAGGAAGCAGAGACGCGAAGTTTACTGAAGGGCGTTGCGCCTTTGTGCTCTTGGTAGCTTCGCGTTTGTGAAGCTAACGCGTTAGCATGTTGGGACGATTTGTAAATCGTCCGTACTACTTGGCGTCCTCGAGCTGGGAACATGAGCAGGAGAGCTTCTTCGTGGCGGTCTACGACGAAACGAGCCTGCGTTAGACTGCCGGTAGCCTATGTGGTAATCTTCCGGCGAAGGCCATTTTGCCTGCGCATAGATCGCAATCTGCGTTGGTCTGAACCGACCCAATCTAACGAAGGAGAGCATCATGGAGTTCGAAAGAGCAAGCGGTTTGATAATGCACCCCACATCGTTGCCCGGCAGATTTGGCATTGGCGACCTGGGGAAGGCGGCATACCGGTTCGCAGACTTTCTGGGAGATGCCGAGCAGAGCCTTTGGCAGGTCATGCCTCTCGGGCCTACCGGCTATGGCGATTCTCCATATCAGGCGCTTTCTAGCTTCGCCGGGAACCCTTTGCTCATCAGCCTGGAGCAGATGCAAATCCACGGAATGCTCCCGAAAGAGGCGATCGAAGCTCCACCGCAGTTCCCAGACTCCCGCGTGAACTATGGCGCCGTCATCGGGTACAAAATCCCGATCCTGAAACAAGCTTTCAGGTTTTTCCGCGAACACGGCAGCCGGGAGCTGAAGCTCGATTTCGAGAAGTTCTGCGAGAGGTACGGTTGGTGGTTGGATGATTTCGCTTTGTACATGGCGCTCAAAGAATCTCATGGCGGCGCTCCATGGTTCGAGTGGGAGTGGAAGCTGGCGTCCCGAAACCCTGATGCTTTGGACAAAGCACGGAAATCCCTCCGCGACGAAGTAGAGACGCACAAGTTCATCCAGTTCGTCTTCTTCAGGCAATGGTATTTCCTCAAAAGCTACCTGCACCAGAAGGGCATCCGCGTGATAGGGGACATACCGATCTACGTGGCTTACGATAGCTGCGATGCTTGGACGCACCCCGAGATATTGAAGCTGGACGAGCACCTTCGCCCCACGGTTGTGGCGGGCGTGCCTCCCGATCTTTACAGCGAAACAGGCCAGCTTTGGGGGAACCCGGTCTACCGCTGGGACGTGCTTGCCGAAACCGGGTACAAATGGTGGATAGATCGGTTCAAGATGGCGCTCGAGTTGGTTGACATCGTTCGGCTCGACCATTTTCGTGGCTTCGAGGCCTACTGGGAAGTTCCCGCCGGTGAACCGACTGCCGTCAACGGCCGGTGGGTCAAAGGACCCGGCAGAGATTTCTTCGAGGCGGTGTTCGGAAAGCTCGGCGATATCCCCATCATCGTGGAGGACCTCGGGTTCATGACCCCCGAAGTAGACGCTTTGCGGGACGAATTCCGGCTCCCCGGCATGAAGGTTCTGCAGTTTGCATTCGGTGGTGATCCAGGCAACGCTTACTTGCCGCACAACTACGTCAGAAATTGCGTGGTGTACACCAGCACCCACGACAGCGACACGGCACGGGGCTGGTTCGAGGAAACCGCTTCCCAGGAGGCAAGGGATCATTTGCTCAGGTACATTGGGTGCGCGAACCCGGCCGAAATCCATTGGGAGATGATCCGCCTCGCCTGGAGGTCTGTGGCTGTGATGGCACTGGCACAAACCCAGGATGTTCTTGGACTGGACAACAGCGGTCGGATGAATGTGCCGGGTAGCCTTGGAGGGAACTGGAGCTGGAGGATGCTGCCCGGCGCTCTGAACGAGGCGCTCGCCGCCCGGCTGGCCGAGATGACTGAGCTTTACGGAAGGGTGCCTGGAACCGAGCTCCATTACTGAAAAGCGTAGCTCGTCGGGGTGGATCTGCTGCGCTGAATCGGGATTTTGCGCTACTCTGGCGGTCTGATATAATGGCTGTGGGGAGAACCTTTCCTGTTGGCATCTCTGGAGCAAGGAGGTGA
Source organism: Anaerolineae bacterium (assembly GCA_027016315.1). GTDB lineage: Bacteria > Chloroflexota > Anaerolineae > S016-19 > S016-19 > S016-19. The sequence continues at coordinate 5,032 of JALWAP010000187.1, forward strand.
TGGAAGCACTCGAACATACCTGAACGTCTTGATATCCCGTTGGACGTTTGCTGCCCTGCAAGCAGCCCCGAAAAATTCTGCGAGAGCTCAGATTACATCCTGCATCCCCGGAGCACGGCTTTCGCCGAAGAGTTCTGGCTCCGAGCCGGGTGCAAAATCCAAAGGAGACGAAATGGCGAGCGTAACCTACGAACATGTCACCAAGAGGTTTGGGGACGTTGTGGCTGTCAACGACCTCAACGTCCACATCGAAGACAAAGAATTTCTCGTATTCGTCGGGCCTTCAGGCTGCGGCAAGACCACATCCCTTCGTCTGCTGGCAGGCCTGGAGGAAGTGACGGAAGGTAACATCTACATCGGCGACAAAATCGTGAACGACGTGCCGCCGAAGGACAGGAACATCGCAATGGTGTTCCAGAGCTACGCTCTCTATCCGCACATGAGCGTCTACGACAACATGGCGTTCGGGCTCAAGCTCCACAAGGTTCCCAAGAAGGAAATCGATCGCAGAGTGCACGAAGCTGCCAAAATCCTCGGCATTGAGCACCTGCTGGACCGCAAGCCGAAGCAGCTATCCGGCGGTCAGCGGCAGCGAGTCGCTGTAGGACGTGCTATCGTTAGGGAGCCGGCTGTCTTCCTGTTCGATGAGCCACTTTCTAACTTGGACGCCAAACTAAGGGTCCAGACCCGATCCGAGCTCACCAAACTTCACAAGAGGCTTGGCACCACATTCATCTACGTGACCCACGATCAGGTAGAGGCTATGACGATGGCCTCCAGGATCGCCGTTATGAAGGATGGAGTGCTGCAACAGGTTGATGTTCCTCAGGTCGTTTACGATCACCCGGCCAACTTGTTCGTTGCCGGGTTCATCGGCAGCCCGAGCATGAACTTCTTCGATGCCACCGTCGTGGAGGCTGATGGGAAGTACTACATCGATGGTGGTACGTTCCGGGTCAGGGTTCCGGATGACCTCGTTGATAAAGTTAAGCCCTACCGTGGACAGCAGGTCATCTTCGGCATCAGGCCGGAGAACATTCATGCCAAGGGATTCGTGCCGCCTGGGTTGAAAGGTGCCGAAATGACCGCTGAGGTAGATGTGACGGAGATGATGGGTAACGAAATCTTCGTGTATATGGTCACCGGGAAGACTCAGTTTATAGCGAGGGTCGATCCACGGGTGCGGGTCAAGCCCGGCGACAGCTTCACCGTGGTGCTTGACATGGAGAGAATGCATCTGTTCGATCCCAAGACCGAGAAGGCTTACTTCTAAATAGCACGGATTGCTGGTTCGTTCATGGGTGGGCGGAGTGCCTGCCGGAACAACGATTTCGACGGGGGATGGCGTGCAGTCATCCCCCTAATCATGTCGACCGAGGAGGTAACCATGCACGACGAATTGAAAAAGCTGGTAGTGAAGAACGATACCAAGATAGTGCTTCTGGTGATGGATGGCCTTGGTGGACTGCCGATAGAGCACGGTGGCCCAACGGAGCTGGAAGCCGCCAACACCCCGAACCTGGATTGGTTGGCGTCAGAGGGCATGGTGGGGCTGCACGTGCCGATTGCGCCGGGTATCACGCCCGGAAGCGGCCCTGCCCACCTGGCGTTGTTCAGCTACGATCCACTCAAATACGAGGTTGGGCGCGGAGTGCTGGAGGCCGTTGGAATCGGGTTCCCCATTGGACCCGACGACGTGGCGGCCAGAGGGAATTTCTGCACGGTGGACGAGAACGGCCTGATCGTCGACAGGCGCGCAGGCCGAATCCCGACGGAGGTGTGTGCGCGCCTCACCGAGAAGCTTAGCAGCATTCAGCTCCCCGGCGTGGAAACTTTCGTTATGCCGGTCAAGGAGCACCGGTTCGCACTGGTGTTGCGCGGAAAAGGGCTTAGGCCGGAGATTTCCGATACCGATCCGCAGAGGGTTGGAGCAGCGCCTCTCCCAGCGAAGCCGCTGGTGCCGGAAGCTGAAGAGACAGCCAAGCTCGTCAACATGTGGATCGAAGAGGCCAAGAAACTTTTGAAGGACGAGCATCCGGCGAACATGTTGACGTTGAGGGGATTCTCCGCCGATCCAAAGCTCCCTCAGTTACAGGACATCTATGGGATAAAGGCCGCGGCCATAGCTACCTACCCGATGTACCGGGGCGTGGCGAAGCTCGTCGGGATGGAACTCCTGGACGCGGGCAAGACTTGGGAGGATGAGGTGTCGGCTCTGGAGAGGAGCTGGAACGACTATGACTTCTTTTTCATCCACATGAAGTACACCGACAGCCGAGGAGAGGATGGCAACTTCGCTGCAAAGGTAAGGGTCATCGAAGAGGTTGATGCATCCATCCCCAGGATACTCAAGCTCGAACCAGACGTGCTTATAGTCACCGGCGATCATTCCACACCGGCGAAGCTGAAGAGCCATAGCTGGCATCCAGTGCCAGTGCTGTTTTGGGGAGCGACGGTCAGACCGGACGACGTCAACACTTTCGGAGAAAGAGCTTGTGCTCACGGCGGCCTGGGTATCGTCCCGGCAACGACTTTGCTCCCATGGGCAATGGCGCACGCACAGAGGTTCGAGAAGTTCGGAGCCTGACTTTGAGAGAACCGGGGATCTAACTCCCCGGTTCGCCGCTTATTTGATCCCCCGGTAGGTGAAGCGACGATTGGCGTTGAAATTCCAAACCAGCACCAGGAGCGTAGCTATCACTTTGGCAAGGTTGTACCCTATGACGTTCCCGAAATGTGGAGCGAGGACACGGGATAGGCTCAGGAAGATGGTTTCGTTGATCATCAACCCGGTGATGCTGACCAGGGCGAACTGCGCAAGCTGACCGTGAACCTTCCGTTCTTTCGATTCGGGGAAAGTCCACAGCCGGTTCCAGGTGAAATTGTTGAGCACGGCGCAACTGAACGAAAGGGCGTTTGCCCAGATTTTCGGCCATCCGAAAACCAGGATCATCAGGTTCAGGATGCTGAAGTCCACCACCGCTCCGGACGTGCCGACTAT
>JALWAP010000188.1 GCA_027016315.1 Anaerolineae bacterium
ATACAGGGGTGCACCGACAACAGGCAGGCCGCCCGCTGGGGCGACGTGGTCGTCCTGAGCGTCAAGCCGCAAATCCTGCCGTCCGTCATGGACGAAATCCGCGGCGAAATCAAACCGGACGCTCTGGTGCTTTCCATCGTGGCAGGTGCGAGGATCAAGGTGATTTCGAGGAAGCTCGGGCACAAAAGTATCGTCAGGGCCATGCCGAACACCCCCGGACAGGTGGGAAAGGGGATCACAGTCTGGACCGCTACAGAGGAAGTCACAGAGACCCAAAGGAAGCAGGCAAAAGCGATTCTTGGGGCATTGGGCGAGGATGTTTTCGTCAAAGACGAGGACAAGCTGGACATGGCGACCGCGCTCAGCGGAACCGGACCTGCTTACGTCTTCCTCTTCATGGAAGCGATGATAGATGCTGGCGTTCACATGGGTTTTTCGAGGCGCATCTCCGAAAAGCTGGTGCTGCAAACCATCGAGGGCTCCGTGGCGATCGCCAGGGATAGCAAGAAGCACCCTGCCGTCCTGCGAAATATGGTTACGAGCCCCGGCGGCACCTCCGCGGAGGCGCTCTACCAACTGGAAAAAGGCGGCCTCCGCACCGTCATATCGAGGGCTATCTGGGCTGCTTACCAGAAATCGAAATACCTTGGAGATTTGAGCGAAGATGATGACTAACTTTTTGTACTATTTCATCCGGATATTCTTCGAAGGTCTGATCTGGCTGATCTTCATACGGGCAATCCTGAGCTGGCTGCCGGTGGATCCGTACAGCCCTTTGATCAGGATCGTCGTGGAGATCACCGACCCGATCCTGGAGCCGTTCCAGAAGATAATCCCGCCCATGGGCGGTTTCGATCTTTCTCCCATAGCGGCGATGTTCGTTTTGATGTTGTTGGAACAGTTTTTCTTGAGACTGATCCTCGGGTGACGGAAAATGTTCAACAACCTTGGAGATTACCTCAAGTTCCTGGAGAAAAAGGGGCAGTTGGTGAGGATAAAGGCCCCTGTCTCCGCGGAGCTCGAGATAACCGAAATCGCCGATAGGGTCGTGGAAGGGCCTGAGGAGCAGAACAAAGCGCTTCTCTTCGAGAACGTGCGCGGGTACGACATCCCGGTGGCGATCAACCTGTTCGGCACGGAAGAGAGGATGGCGTGGGCGCTGGGAGTGGACAGACTCGACGAGCTGAACGAGAGGCTGTCGGTGCTCCTGGTGCCGGATATGCCCAAATCGCTGCCGGACAAACTCAAAAAGGGAATCGAACTGCTTTCCCTCGCCAGGTCTGTCGGGCCGAAAATCGTGGGGAGCGGTCCGGTGCAGGAGGTCGTCAGAACGAAGGACCTTTCCCTGGACGAATTCCCGATCCTCAAATGCTGGCCGGAGGATGGCGGGAAATACATCACCCTGCCGACCGTTATCACGAAAGACCCGGTGACCGGGCGCAGAAACGTCGGGATGTACCGGCTCCAGGTGCATTCCTCCGGCGGGGACGGCAAGGAGCCGTTGCTCGGGATGCACTGGCAGATCCACAAAGGCGGGGCCGAACACGAGCGCACTGCCCTGGACGAGGGGATCGAGAAAATACCGGTTGCCGTATCTCTCGGCGGAGACCCGGCGATAATCTGGAGCGGGTCTGCGCCGCTTCCGCAGGACATCGACGAATTCATGCTGGCGGGATGGCTGCGCGGCAAGCCCGTGGATCTGGTGCCTTGCGTCACGCAGCCGTTGGAAGTTCCGGCCAATGCCGAAATCGTCATCGAGGGGTACGTGAAGCCGGGCGAAAAGATGGTGGAAGGGCCTTTCGGCGACCACACCGGGTTCTACACGCCGCCGGAGCCGTATCCGGTGATGCACGTGACCGCCATCACCCATCGCAAGAACCCGATCTACCCGACCACCATCGTTGGCATACCGCCGATGGAGGATTACTGGATGGGGAAGGCCACCGAAAGGCTGTTCCTCCCGCTGATGAAGATGTTCCTGCCTGAAATCGTCGACGTGAACATGCCCGCCGAGGGGGTCTTCCACAACCTGGTGATCGTAAGCATCAGGAAGCGCTTCCCGGGGCACGCCAGGAAAGTCATCAACGGGCTTTGGGGGCTTGGGCTGATGATGCTCACCAAGGCCATTGTGGTTGTCGACCACGACGTGGACGTGCAGGATTTGAGCCAGGTGGCGTTCACGGTGCTTGGAAACGTGGACTGGGCCAGGGATGTGGTGATCGAGGAAGGGCCGGTGGATGCGCTGGACCACGCATCATACACGCAGAATTTCGGCGGCAAGATCGGCGTTGACGCCACCAGGAAGCTCCCGGGCGAGGGATACCGGCGCGGATGGCCCAAGAGAATCGAAATGGACCCGAGAATCAAGAAGCTGGTGAGCGAGAGATGGGAGGAATACTGGAAATAACTAGGCGC
>JALWAP010000189.1 GCA_027016315.1 Anaerolineae bacterium
ACCCGGAAGCCCTCAGCATGGCTCCCCAGTCGCCTCCGATGTTCGACTCTCCCCAGATGCCGGTCAGGGGGCTGCGGGCGGCGAACGAAGTCCGGCTCGCCGTGGTGGCGAAAGAACCGGTCAGGACGCCGTTGAAGATGTAAAGAGTGCTCCTTGGATCCAGCGGCTCTATGGACGGGTCCATCTCCTGATAATAGAGCCACGCAGCAAAACCATCTCCCAGTAGATAATTCCTGACCTCTTCATCGCTGATTGGGACGACTTGGTGGCTGCAATCGGACAGGTCGACACGAAGATACTTTCCCGCGTAGACTCCCATTTTCTTACTCCTTTGCTGCAAAGATGGTTTTCGACCAGAAAAACACGAAATAGTGTACCATCATGTATTGGCAATCGCAATTCTATCGAAAGGTCGCCTAGGTCGACGAAGCTTATCCAACATGAATCTGCTGGGAGATATGGGAGGGCCGCAGCGGGAGTTCTCGGGTCAGTGCTTCACGTCCCGGGGGCAGCGCACCCGCACAGCACCTTTGCCGCTGTTCTTTGCGTCGTAAAGCGCCATGTCTGCAATAGCCAGCAAGGATTCGAGATCACCACCGGAGCACCTGAAACTAGTAAGACCGGCAGAGAACCCCACCTTAATCTTCCGTCCGTCCCACGAAAACTCCGTACCGCTTACCGTGTTCAGAACCCTGCGTAGTGCTTCCCGTCCTTTTTCAAGGTCGTCGGTTGCCAGTATCCCGGCGAACTCGTCACCTCCGTACCTGGCGATAGTATCCGTATCCCGGAGCTGGCTTTTCATGATCGAAGCAACCTGCTTCAAGACGTTATCGCCCGCCTGGTGCCCAATGCCGTCATTTATAGCTTTGAAATTATCCAAATCCACCATGAATACCAGGAAATCAGTGCCGAATTCTTCTGCCCTGGCCGCCTCCTGTTCCAGTTTCATCGTTAGGTATCGCCTGTTGAACAAACCTGTCAAAGGATCGGTGACGGAAAGGTTCTCCAATTGCTTCATCAAGCGTTTGGTTTCTGTTATGTCACGGCCGATCACCAGGTACCCAGGCTGTCCCCATCTGTCCGTTAAAGAAATACTTTCCACCAACAACACCCTGTCGGTTATTTCGATCTCCTGTCTCCGATTGTCCGGGGAGAATTCCGGTCCAAACGCCGCCTGGTCGGTCAAGTGCGTAGCACTGCGTACGAGTGGTAGATAATGTTCCACAGATTTGTTGAAATACAGAATCTCTAAGTCTGGCGAAATCACGAAAATCAGATCTGGGCTTACGTCAAGCAACGTCTGTGAAAGAGCTACTTTCACCAACGCAGGCTCGCCCAAATGCCTGAATCCCCACACGGTGGCGAGCAGAAACAAAGTACTTGAGAGAGGCAGGGGGTCAGGGAAATTATAGTACATCGGCGGGATGTAGTAGACCAAAGACATCGCCAGGAAGGCCACCCCCCCAAAGATAAACCACTTGGCAGCGTGCCTCAACCTAGGATTCGTCTGAGCCTTATAAAACCCGTACAAAATGACAAGAACCAACGCCGATAACACGAATACATACACGCTCGCCAGCACCCACACTTGATCTGCTCTCACCAACTCCCATCCCATTACCGACTTCTTTAGAGAGAGATGGGTGAACCCAGGACGCCACATAGCAATGTCGAAAAGAATCAGCGGGAGCGAAAGCAAATGCATCCATTTCGAGGCAGGCGTCAACGGCAGTAGCAAGACCCCTTCAAACAATACTATACAGGCCAACGATGCAATGGTGAAGTAAAGCTTCAAAGCAAAAAGGGCTCCTGCCTCTGTGGCCGCAGTTCTGTATAGAACATTTACGATATTCCCAAACCCCAAAAACATGAAGAACACAGCAACGGGGACCACCAAACTCACGGTCCGCTTGGCGAGTATCATCCACGCCCCATATGCGAGATTGAGAACCGCTGCAGCCGACGCCAGAGCAACAAGAATAGCCAACATTTCACATCCTAACGTGTAAAAAGGTTACCATGGATCTTCCTTCTAACCACATCACAGTGTATATTCCAGTCATAGAAATGTCAACATTCTTTTGCAAAATGGACCGCAACACTCTCCACGGTCAAACGCATGAAAAACAGCTCAGATTCTGGATACAATTAGCGTTCTTGCTCCGCCCGGAAGTCACCCTTGACAGAAAAGGCGGCGGCACAACGCTAAACGCGGTCCCTCTTGCCACCGGGATACATTCCGCTGTCCATGAATCCTTTCCGTCGGTTAGCAGACATGGCTACCTCTAAAGGAATCTGGTATAATGGGTGCGTCGGAACCTGAATCATCTTTGGCCTTCTCGCCACAAATTTTAAGGAGGTACTATTGTGCAAACCTTGAAGCGAATCGGACTTGGATCGGCGTTCAAA
>JALWAP010000190.1 GCA_027016315.1 Anaerolineae bacterium
GTCGTGATCTCCGGCTCCGTGGATGACGCCCTACGGCAGATTTTGGAAGGGGAAGGAGCGAAGGTTTGCTTCGCATCGCCGCCTTTCTCGGACAACCTCGAAAAGGCGCTGAGTTCAGGCAAATGCACAGCTTTCTGTGAAGGGTAGAGGCCCATGAGCCGCAGACTCTCGAAAGCTTTCGTGCCTCTGCTGGCAGTTCTTGGAGCGGCGCTGTTGTTGTTTGTATTGCTGCCTGTGCTCTCCACGATATTCGGCACCTCGCCTGCGTTGCTGGGCAAGACGATCAGAGACTCAGAAGTGCTCGATTCTATCCTGCTCACGTTTTACGCAGCGGCGGTGGCCACCGTCGTAGCAGCGCTGCTTGGCGTTCCGCTCGCGTACCTGCTGGCCCGGTACGAATTTCCAGGTCGCTCCATCGTGGAAGGGATCGTCGACGTTCCAGTGGTGATGCCGCACACGGCTGCTGGCATCGCCTTGCTGATGGTGTTCGGGAGGGAAGGGCTTCTGGGCAAAGGGTTGAGCCGGATAGGGTTCGTTTTTACCGGTAGCGTCAATGGGATAGTGGTGGCGATGCTCTTCGTCAGCATGCCGTTCATGGTGGATGCATCCAAAGAAGCGTTCAGGAACGTGGACCCAAGGCTGGAGAACGTGGCGAGGACGCTGGGAGCATCTCCACTCAGGACGTTCTTCACCGTCACACTACCCCTGGCATGGCGAGGCATCCTGGCCGGAGCGGTGATGATGTGGGCGCGCGGCATCAGCGAATTCGGAAGCGTGGTCATACTAACCTATCATCCGATGATCGCCCCGGTGCTGGTGTACGACCGGTTCGAGACTTTCGGGCTGAAGTACGTGCTGCCGGTTGCTTCCCTGCTCATCCTCACCTCACTTGGAGTGTTCGTGCTCCTGCGGGTGGCGTTCCATCGGTCGGGGGAGACGGCATGATCAGGCTGGAAAACTTCTCGGTGGGCGCCGGGAGCTTCCTGCTTTCTCCGATCGACCTTTCGCTGAACGATGGCGAGTACTTCGTGCTGCTGGGGCCTACCGGGTCCGGCAAGACGGTGCTTCTGGAAACCATTGCCGGGCTGAGAAAGCCGAAGAGCGGCAGAATCTACTTCGGCGACCAGGACGTCACCGGGCTTCCCCCTGAATCGAGGAAAATCGGATTCGTGTACCAGGACTACCTTCTGTTCCCACACATGAGCGTCCTGCAGAACGTGGCGTTTGGGATCAAGGGCAGCAAACAGGAGCGTGATCGGAAAGCTACGGAGATCGCCCGAACCTTCGGGATCGAAAGCCTGCTGGAAAGGCGCGTCCAGGGGCTTTCCGGAGGTGAACAGCAACGCGTCGCCCTCGCACGAGCGCTGGCCACCGAACCGACCTTGCTTCTGCTCGACGAACCGCTCAGCGCCCTGGACCCTACAACCCGCGAAGAAATGCTCGGTGAGATCGAACGAGTCCATCAGCGACTGCGCCCGACGGTCTTGCACGTCACACACAACTTCGAGGTGGCGATGCGGCTTGCCGATCGGATAGGGATCGTAGGAGGAGGGAAACTGCACCAGATAGGCTCGCCGGAGGAGATCTTCCGGAAGCCAAGCAACGAATTTGTAGCCAGGTTCGTGGGTGCCAGGAACATCCTGAGAGGCGAACTCGAGGAAAGCGATGGCGAAAGGTGTGTACGAACCGGTGGAATCTGCGTGGCGGTAGCCCAGGCGAAACGGGGCACGACCCGCATCTTGATCAGGCCGGAGGACATCCTGCTCTCCAGAACACCGTTCGAATCCAGCGCCAGGAACACTTTCAAGGGAGTGGTGCGCTCTGTGACCGATTCGGGCCCCGTACTGCACGTTTCGGTGGAAATCCCGCCCGTGCTCACCGCTCTGGTCACGCGCCGGTCTTTTGAGGAACTTGGGATACAGGTCGGCGACGAAGTATGGCTTACCTTCAAGGCCTCCGCCGTCCACCTCTTCTGAAGCCACGTCGAGCAACATGCCAGGAGCGCCCGTTCAGGAGAGCCCCAGGCGTATGGCCTCCGCGATGGTTCTCGCCTTGAGAAGTTGAAGCCCAGGAGGCGGCGTCACTTTCCTCGATGCCGATCGAGGCAGCAGCACCCGCTTGAACCCGAGCCTCGAGGCTTCCTCCAGGCGCTTCTCCACGTACCCGACGCTCCTGAGCTCGCCACCCAGGCCGATTTCGCCAAGGGCGACCAGATCGGCAGGCACCGGCACGCCTTTTTCGGCGGAAGCAATCGCCAGAGCGACGGCCAAATCTGCCGCAGGCTCCTGAATCCTCATCCCGCCCACCACGTTGACGAAGACATCCTGGTTCCCAAGCCGTACTCCGGCACGCCTGGAGAGCACCGCGGACAGGATCAACAGCCGGTTGAACTCTATGCCGTTGGC
>JALWAP010000191.1 GCA_027016315.1 Anaerolineae bacterium
AGGTAGCCGACATGAGTGCAGGCGATATCGACATAATCATCACGGCTACCTCCACGCCGGATCACCTGTTCCCGGCCACTGCATGCATCATCCAGGACAAGCTCGGAGCCACCAACGCCGGGGCGTTTGACCTGAGTGCTGCGTGCTCTGGCTTCATCTACGGGCTGGCAATGGCGCGTGGGCTTATCGTATCGGGTGAGGTGGATACAGCCCTCGTGATCGGCGCCGAGACCCTGTCCAAGTTCGTGGACTGGAGTGACAGGGAGACGTGTGTCCTGTTTGGGGATGGCGCAGGCGCGGTCGTTTTGAAAGTGAGCGAAGAGCCCGGCGGAGTGCTAGCTTCCATGATGGGCTCCGATGGATCCGGCGCCAAGTTGCTGGACCTGCCTATGGGGGGGAGCCGGATGCCTCCTTCCGTTGAAGGGATCGCTGAGCGGAAACATTACATAAAAATGAAAGGCCGCCCGATATTCCGGTTTGCCGTTCAGGTTATGGCTGAATCGTCGAAGGTCGTCATGGAAAAAGTCGGGTGGACTCCGGATGACGTGGATCTGGTGGTGCCTCATCAGGCCAACGAGAGGATAATCCAGGCAGCGATGAAGCAGCTCAAGATGCCAATGGAGAAAGCGTACATCAACATTGCCACCCACGGCAACACGTCCACGGCTTCGATACCGATGGCGCTGGTGGATGCGATAAACGAGGGAAAGATCAAACAGGGGAGCAAGCTCATTCTGACGGGTTTTGGCGCAGGCCTGACCTACGCGGCGGTGGCGATAGAGTGGGGTGCCGAGACACCCGCAAAGGAAGCTCCGGTCCACAGGCATGTATGGCGTGAGATCGGCTACAGGCTGGCCGGTATCAGGTCGGACATCAGACGTGGAATCAGGTGGTTCTACGGCATCTTACTCGGTCCGGAGGAAGGTGTGGGGTGGCGTGCGGCGCTTCGTCGGAAATTCGACGAGATGCTCGGGTTCAGGAAAAAGGAGTAGACTTCGTGTAGTCAGTGAGTGGGAACCGCACCTGATCCAGGCACCGCCTCTGAGGCTGGATATTGGTGCTGGTAGGGGACGAGAGGAATGCAAAGCTACAGGGCTGTGGAATCAGCCCTGTAGCTTTTTACAGGGAGCCACTTTCTTCCCATGTTGGGGAAAGGAGCAATTCTTGCCCGGTTCAGTCCCTTCTCAGCCTTCCTCGCCTACGCAGGAACGCCGGAATCCCAATTTCATCCTCGGAAGCGACTTTTTTCGAATCACCCCAAGGCGCTCGAATTGTTTTCCTGGCTTCGGAAAGCTCCTCTTCTGATCCCCCTGCGAATCCTGTGGCGATCAGCGTGATTCGGATGGTCTCGTTCATGTTGGGAAGGATCGTAGCGCCGAAGATGATGTTTGCGTCCGGATCGGCGGTATCCTGAATCACCCGAGCTGCTTCGTCGATCTCGTGCATGGTCATGTCCGGCCCGCCGACCACGTTGAACAGGATGCCTTTTGCACCGTCGATGCTGACGTCCAGTAGCTTGCTGTGGATGGCGTTTTCGGCAGCCTCTCGTGCGCGGTTGTCCCCGGTACCCTCGCCGATGGACATCATGGCCGCACCGCCGCTTTCCATAATCGATTTCACGTCGGCAAAATCGACGTTGATGAGGCCAGGGATGGTGATGATCTCGGAAATCCCCTGAATCCCTTGCCGTAGGGCGTCGTCGGCCAGCTTGAATGCTTCCTGAATCGTGATGTTCTTCTCCGTGATCTGGAGGAGCCTGTCGTTCGGGATGACGATCAGGGTATCGACGGCTTTCTGCAACTCCTTGAGGCCGTCTTCGGCGATCTTCCTGCGCTGTCTCCCCTCAAAGCTGAAAGGCGTGGTGACGACCGCCACGGTCAGAGCACCAGCTTCCCTGGAGAGGGAGGCTACTATGGGAGACGCGCCTGTGCCGGTGCCGCCTCCCATGCCTGCCGTGACGAACACCATGTCGGCGGTGTCAATGGTCTTGCGGATCTCCTCTTGGGACTCTTCCGCCGCCTTGCGCCCGATTTCCGGCTTTCCGCCCGAGCCGAGTCCCTTGGTCACTTTGTCCCCGATTCGCAGCTTGATGGGGGCTTTAGACATGACGAGCGCTTGGGCGTCGGTGTTGATGGCGATGAATTCGACCCCCTGGATTCCGGATTCGATCATCCTGTCCACGGCGTTGGATCCGCCGCCTCCAACCCCTATCACTTTGATCTGTGCGAAATTGGAAACTTTCTGCTGTCTTGTTGCAACCATTTTTCTGCTCCTTTCCCTCTCGTTTTTATCTTGTTAATAAGGCAATAATGGCTTTAGGAAGTCCCTTGCTCTCTTCCAGAAAGGCCCTGAAGAGCCGGAGCTCTCTCTGACCTCCGGTCTATCGTGGCCTTGTAACCCCCAACGTAGTGTGCCGACCACCCTGGCGAACTCCGGGCTGCTTGCTTTCCTGCCATGTTCGCCGGTGGTGCGTATCGGCGCTCCGAGTCGAATCGGGAGATTGGCCGGGAACATCTTCTGGGCCAATTCCAGAAATCCCGGTATCTTGGAAGTACCTCCCGTGAACACCACCCCTGCCGTGAGGAGTTCGTCGTAGCCGGAGCGCTTTATCTCCCGCAGCACGTACTCGAATAGCTCCTCAGTGCGGGCTCTCAGGATGTCGGTGATGTACTGTTTGGAAACCGTCACGTTCCTATTTGCACCGAACCCTTTTGCTGTGACCTCGCCTTCTTGGTTCTGTGCGAGCACGGTCCCATATTTCTCTTTCAGCCTTTTGGCTTCGTCCCGTGGTACTTTGAGTATGGTGGCTATGTCGCTTGTGAGCAGGCCTCCTGCGATGTCAATGGCGGAGGTGTACCAGAGGCCGTTGTTCAGGAATATCCCGATCTCCGTGGAGTCCTCTCCCACGTCCACCACGGCAACTCCGACCTCCATTTCCTCTTTTGTGGCAACCGCCTTTCCTGCTGCCAGGGGAGCCACGACTGTTCCGTCGATTTCCACGTTTATCCGTTCCAGGCATCTTTGGATGTTCATGATGTTGCTCTTGAGGCCCATGACCACGTATGCGTCCACCTCAAGCCGGTATCCGAGCATCCCCTCCGGGTTTTGAATGCCGCTTTGTCCATCTACGATGAAGTTTTGCGGCGTGGTGTGTATGACTTCGTACCCTTCTGGGGTTCCAACCTGCCGCGCTTCTTCCAGCGCCCTCCCGATTTCGTACTCGTCTATTTTGTTGTCACGCGTCAGAACGGATACGGCTCCATGGCTATTGATGGACTTGGCGTGCCTACTGGAGATGCTGACGAACGCGCTCCCGATCTGTCCGTTGATCTGCTCCTCTGCCTGCGATAAGGCTTTCTTGATCGCCGCTGCTGCTTGGTCCAGGTCGGATATGGAGCCTTTCTTGACGCCGGCGGAGGGAGCCGTACCGAGAGCTATAACGTTGAGTTTGTCTCCGGCGTCTATCTCTCCCACCAGAACGGAAATCTTGTTGCTGCCTATGTCTATTGCTGCTGCTATCATGGTCTCTCTCCTTCCGACGATCTCGTCAATAGCCTACATAGATTCTGTCGTAGCGTGCGTCCACATATTTCGGATGTGGGCCGTTCAACCAATCCTTCCGCATCCTCACGTAATTTTCGATCCTATTGCACAAACCTGCCGGGCCGCCGAAATAGGCCTCCCACCCGGCCGGATCGTGTATTTGAAACCCTTTCGGCCCTATGGTGAAGTCGGAGACTTGTAGGCGATCGTGCAGCATCTGCATTCCTTTGATGTACTCCTGCGGCACTTTCCCGTCTTTTCCAACGGCTTTCCCCTGTTGATCGTACAGGTGCATCAGGTTGAAAGCGTCTCCGATCGTTTCGAGCACTACGCCGTCCTTGCTGATCCATTTGGGTTTCTGTGGGTTATCCCATTCGATAATCGGTTCCCTCTCCTGGATGAGGATGGTCACTTTGTTCGGGAGCGCTAACCTGACCTCAGCGTGCTTGATGTAAGGCACCTGCGTTTCCAGTCGCTTTGCCACTTTCTTAGGGCTTATCGTAAAAATGCTCTTGCCGTCAATGTGGCTCATGAAATAAACGTCGGCGGTCACCAGACGATGCGTGCCTTTGATGTTCGCATGAGTCACTTTGAATGTGGACGAAAAAGCGAAAAGGTAGACCAGTGCAATGAGCAGGAGTGCAGGTATCGCGACCGTAGCCGCCTTTTTCAAGCCGCGCACGCTGATATCTACTTTCTTGATCGTCCTGCCGGTTGTCGAGATGCTGTAAGTGCTATGGAAGGTTTTCCTCCTGGATTTTCGCTTGTTTATTTTGACTCCCTTGCTCATTTTCTTCCCTCTTTGCTAAGTGGACTCACGCTTCTTCGAGCGCCAGTGCTATCAGCCTGTCCACCAGTGCCGGATACGATACACCGGTGGCTTTCCACACCAGCGGGTACATGCTGACTGGAGTGAACCCGGGCATAGTGTTTATTTCATTCAAATAGATTTTCCCAGTTTCCTTGTCGAGCAGGAAATCCACCCTGGAAAGTCCCCTGCAGCCCAGAGCCCGGTAGGCCTGGAGGGATATTTCCCTTACCTGCTCCGTCAGTTCTGGCGGGATTGGGGCCGGAACGAGCAGTTTCGTGTTGTTGTCCTGATATTTTGCCTCGTAGTCGTACCATTCCTTCCCCGGAACCACTTCTCCCGGGACGGAGGCTTCCGGCTCTTCGTTGCCGAGCACGCCGCATTCGATTTCCCGGGCGGAGATTCCTTGCTCCACCAGCATCTTTCTGTCGTATTCCGATGCCAGATCCAGCCCTTTTTCGAGTTCCTCCCTGTTTTTCGCTTTGCTTATCCCGACGCTCGAGCCCAGATTGGCGGGCTTCACGAACATGGGATAGCGGAGCTGGCCTTCCACTTCACGTATCACGGAACTTTTCTGCTCCTGCCACTTTTTCCTGCTCACGACCACGTACGGAAGAACTGGTAACCCTTTTGCCTGGAACAGCGCTTTGGATATCGCCTTGTCCATCCCAACAGCACTGGCAGCTACGCCGCTGCCCACGTAAGGCACGCCTGCCATTTCGAGTAAGCCCTGGATGGTGCCGTCTTCACCGTAAGGACCGTGCAGCACTGGGAAGGCCACGTCCAGGCTCTCCAGCAACTCTATTGGCGGAAGCTTTCCCCAGATCGTGCAATCGCCGGGATCTTCGCTCGTCCACCCATCCCCGAGTTGCAGCTTTGCCCGGGATCGGAGGTAGGCCATCGGGTTGCCTCCGCCGATCCACCGTCCCTCTCGGTCTATCCCGATTGGCACGATCTCGTATTTTCTCCGGTCCATTGCCTCCATCACGGACTGCGCCGAGACCAGGCTCACTTCGTGCTCCCCTGATCTTCCCCCGAAGATCACTCCAACCCTTAGCTTACCCATTCACCCTCCGAGTATCAGTACTTCCGGCTCCAGATCTATGCCGAACTGCCGAAAGACTTCGTTCCTGGCGATTTCCATCAATTTCTCCACTTCGGAAGCCGTCGCCCCGCCGAGGTTCACGATGAAATTGGCGTGCACCGTTGAGATCTGTGCATTCCCTGCTCGCTTCCCCTTCAATCCGGCTCGATCTATCAGCCTCCCGGCGTAGTCCCCAGGCGGGTTCTTGAATGTCGACCCCATGCTTGGTTCTTTTGGCTGCGTTCTTCGACGATGTTCCAGATATTCCGCCGCTTTCGCCTCCAACGACTCTTTGTCGCCTTTCTTCAGTTCGAATTCGACCGAGAGTACCAGCCACTTCTCTCCCCGTTTCCACGCTTCCTTCAAATAGCTGGTTCTGTACCCAAACGAGAACCTTTCCCGGTTCCAGCTTTCCCTTTTTATGTCCGGGGAGAGGACCTCGGCGCGCTTCAGAACCGAGGCCACGTCCCCACCGTACGCTCCCGCGTTCCCCACAACGGCTCCGCCAACGGTGCCGGGGATGCTCACGCCCCATTCCAGCCCGCGTAGCCCGAGCCGTATCGTTTTCCTGGCGAGCCCCGCAAAAGGAGCTCCGCTCTCGGCTTTCACGGTCGTGCCGTCCACCTCGATCCGCTTGCACCGGTTGACGATCACTAGCCCGCGGATTCCGGCGTCCCTTATCAGCACGTTGCTGCCGCCTCCCAGGATTGTGTAGGACAGGTCGAACTGCCGCGCGAGCCTTAGCGCTTCTATCAGTTGGTCTGTGGTCTTCGCTTCCACCAGCGCGTCCGCCGGGCCACCGATCCCAATGGTGGTGTAGGGCGCCAGCGGCACGTTGCGCTTCGGCGCTTCGCCGAACTTCGCTTCCCACGCCTTTCCGAACCGTTCCAGACTCATGCACCACCTTGCTCCCGCCTTCCGAGCGCTTCCAGAACCATTTCGCCTACTTTGTAGCCATCGCCTGCGCCAAGGGTCAGCAGCACCGATCCAGGCCCGATCCGTTCGATCACCGCCTGAAAAGTGGACTCGAGGTCGCCGGAATGCACCATGTCCGGATGCTCCGATCTCTCCACGATCTGTGCCGAACTCACGCCCAGGTCGTCTTTTTCCCGCGCCGGGTAGATGTCCGTGACGAACACATGATCCGCCCGGGTGAAGCTACCTGCGAAATCATCCAGCATTGCTTTGGTTCTGGTGAAAGTGTGGGGCTGGAAAACGATCCACAGCTCCCGGTCCGGGTACCTGTCTCTGGCCATCCGGATCGTGGCTTTGATCTCTGTCGGATGGTGAGCGTAATCGTCCACCACGATGACCCCATCGGCTTCACCTTTTACCTGGAACCGGCGTTCCGTGCCGTGGAAATCGGCCAGAATCCTGCCGGAATCCTCCGGCGGGACGCCTTCGCCGTAGAACGCTGCCGCCATCGCCGCAATCGCGTTGGACACGTTATGCATCCCCGTTAGGGCGAGCCGGACCTCCTGCTCGCCTCCGGGATGCACCAGCAAGAACGATGCTCCGTTGGCCTCCGAACGAGCGCCCGCGGCGTGCCATTCGCCTTTCTCCAACCCATACTCGACCCACCGGATGTCGTCCCTGGACGTTTCCGCCTGGGCCTTTTTCGCCCCGGCGTCTTCTGTATCGATTACCGCAGTCCCGCCCGGCTTGACTTTCCCAAGAAACTCGACGAAAGCCTTGCGATGGGCCTCCGGGGTGGGGTAGCAGTCCACATGATCCCATTCGATGTTCGTCACGACCGCTACCTGCGGTTCCAGCCCCAGGAACATCCCATCGTACTCGTCTGCTTCTATCACGAAGCTATCTCCTGCGCCCGCGTGGGCGTTCTCTCCCAGATCCGCCATCGTGCTTCCCACGATGAAGCTCGGGTCTTTTCCGGCTCTGGTCAGGATGAACGAGATCATGGCCGTCGTGGTCGTCTTGCCGTGCGCCCCGGCCACAGCGATCACTTTTTTTCTTGATGTGAGTGGACCGAGAAATTCGTCCCTTTTGACCACCGGGATCCCGTTTTTCTTCGCTTCCACGACTTCAGGATTGTCTCCCGGGACGGCGGAAGAGATCAGCACCAAATCGGCTCCTTTGACGTTCTTCGCGTTGTGCCCATGGAAAACCTTAGCTCCCAGGGACTCCAGCCCCCGGCTTCTCTCTCCAACGGCTTTGTCGGACCCGCTTACCGTGAATCCTTCTTTCAGGAGCACGCGTGCAATTGCCGAGAGTCCAGTCCCCTCGATCCCGACGAGATGGATATGGCTGTTTCGGTTCTCCAGCACTTCTTCGATTCGGTTCCTCATTTCCTCACACCAAGGATCACTAGCAGCACTACCGCTGCGATGATGATCTTGTCGTCCAGCAGGGTGGGCGGCAGATACTGGCTGACGATTACCTGTGCAAGGTGCGTGGTGCGACTCATGTCTACGTGCATCCATTTGGGAAATGGATATCCGAAAAGCGCCATGTAATACCAGGCTGTGCCGGCAAACAGGTATCCATTCACCGCTCCTACCGCAATGTCGAGCAAA
>JALWAP010000192.1 GCA_027016315.1 Anaerolineae bacterium
TTCAAGGATGGCACCCAGTACGTTAGATACCACCATGAACGATGGGATGGGAAAGGCTACCCAGAAGGCCTGAAAGGCAAGGATATCCCTCTTGGGGCGAGGATAATTGCTGTGGCAGATTCGTACGACGCCATGTCCATCGCCCGGCCATACAGGGGGCCACTCCCGATCGAGAAAGTGTGGAGGATTTTCAAAGAAGGGGCAGGCACTCAATGGGACCCGGAAGTGGTAGATGCTCTCTTCAAAGTGCTCGGCTGGAGCAAGAAGATGCCGCCTTCCGAGCAAGCAGAACCGGAAGCTCAAAGTACCGTCGGTGATCAAGTGCCTTCTGCCGAAAGTGCTCGTTGACCCGGCGCGTCCTCCCCACCAGCGTTACCCTTCCGGCTCCTCTGGCACTTCGTGGAATCTTGCATGTACCGCCCGGAAACTCCTTTCGGCCAGGGCGTAGAAGAACGGAAGTCGAGAAAAGGAATCCGTCTGGTCATCCATGGACGCCACCGCCGCCAGTTTCGCCAAATACGGTTCACCAGCGTTTGCCAGCCACTCGGCCATCGCTTCAAGCCTCGTCCGGAACCCCTTCAGCATCTCTTCAGTTAGAAAGTCGTCGAGCCATTGCCTTAAGCTCTTCCTCAACGTGCCTGGAAGCTTTTCCGGAAGATCTTCTTCCCGGCGCTCCCATGCAAGCAGGTAAAGTCGTTCGTCCATCAAGAACCAGTTGATGAACCCGATATGATCCAGCAACTCCGGAGTCCTCGATCGTAACGACGTGACTTCCTCCTCCCCTATTCTCGGCAACCTGGCTGTGTATTCCGGTACTCTCCAGTTCCATACCCTATCCGACAAAAGCCGGTACGCGGGCGGCAAGGAAGTTCCAGACGAAAGATTCGCATCCAGCGCCGATCTCAGCAAGTGAATGGCATACTCATAAGGGGCTTCCAGCAGCGGAACGTACCCGCCACCTGGTTGAAGATAAACCAGATGCACGGCTCCTGTTTCAGCTCTGGCAGGGAAACCCTCCTCAAGCTTCTGGTCGAACCTGCCGACGGCTTCCACAATCCCTTGCCCTTCGTTCACCAAGAGACCGAGGAACACTTTTGCCACAGAAGTCTCCTCGCTTTGCTGGATGAACCAGAGGAACTGTTTCCCGATGCTATCCGGCGGGCTGACCAACGCCCTCCATCCTTCCGATTCCGGGGAGACAAGCTTCGGGGTCACGCCGCGTAAGGACAGCTTCCTGTACTCCCTTGAAGCGACCTCGCGGAGCGGGAACTGGAGGCTCGGGACGAGGGTGTAAAGAGCCGTGGCGGCCTCCTCCGTCGCCATCCCGCCCAGGAGCCTGACCGCTTCCTGTGCCACCATTGCATCTTCTTCAAGTGCAAGGATCCGAAGCGGAATCGTGACTCGGGGGTCATCCTCCGAAGCAAGCACTCTCTCCATCAGCAAGACCACGTCGATAGGCTGTTCCATCAACTGCTGCACGTAGTCCAGCCACACGAGAGGGTCTTCCTCTGTCTGCCTGAGCGCTTCCCAAACCGACTGCCTCGCCACGCTCTCAGGACTGCCAAATCCAGAAAGTAGGGACGGATCGATAGGTACCTCGAGGTATCGCTCCAGTATCATCAGCGCCGTCGATCTGCTTTGCTCGTCCCTGCTCCGATCCATAGCCGCGGCTTTCAAACTCTCCACGATTTCCCCACGTGGAAGAATTCTGGTAAGCATTCCCAGTCTGGCGCGCCAGGAAGGATCGTCTGTGCCCAGATTCCGCAAAACCGCATCGATTACAGCGCGCGACGGAAACGCCCGGAGCTGGTCGAGCGCAGTAACCAGCTCCTCGGGCTTCTCTGCTTGCCTGAGCTCCTGGAGCGCTTTTTCCACCTCCCACCTGAGCTTGAGGGAGTCCAGAACCTTGCCGCCTTTTCCATCCATGGCTCGATTATAGCATCCCAATGCACGCCGGAACAAAGCATGGAGCATAGTCGAGAAGTTACTGGGAGCTTAGTGCCCTCAAGGCAGCGGAATCGTCACGGAAGCGAGATTCCTAAATCGCCCTCCTCCAAGCGGCCTGTAAAGGATCAACCTCCACGAATCCGGACGAGGGGAGAAAAGAAGCGGGAAATCGTCCCGGACGAACTCGCCTGCCGCAAGCCTGGAAGTGGGGACGGAGCCGAGTGCAGGATTCTGATGATCGCGCTGGAAGACCTGCCGCCCGCTGTGCAGCAACCGGAACGAAAGCGACCAATCGTTGGCTGGCCTCTCGTCCGCCCTGAGGAAAAGAGAAAGCCGTTGCTCTCTGGCTTCTTTCGGCATGCGTGCGTGGTTCGGCAACGGTGCCGGTCTCCGAACCCGCCACCCGGCGAGTTCGAGCCCATCGCCAAGGGGTTTCCCTGTGGAATTGACATCGGCAGGAAGCGACGTGGGGCGGCGACGCAGGAGCCGGAGCAACGTCAGCCCTGCCCCATCGAACGTGGCATCCGGCAGCAGCTTCTTCACGTAGCTCGCAGCATCGGACGTGACGTAAAGGGGGGTGTTTCGCCCGTCGAGCCACAAGCGCTTCATCTCGTCTGGCGAAACCGGCCTAACGTTCTTGCGCCATCCCCAGATCTGAGTGATGTAATCCAGCGACAGGAATTCGTCTTCCGTGCCGACGATAGCGGCTCCGGGAAGCGGATCGTCGGAAAGGATGAGCCATCCCCTGTCGAGTGCGTCGTCGGAAGCGCGGTTGGAGCGATCCGCCCGCGGATAGCTCTTCGCGCCACGGTATCCGACCAACGCCACCAGGGAAGCCAGCACCAGAAACTTCATCACCAGACCAAGGCTCTCGCGGCTCGGACTCCATCGATAGACCTTCGCCGCCAGGTTGCCGAACCCAAGCACGATCAGCGGGTAGGCTGGCATGATCACCTGGAACCAGTTGCCGAACCTATCCACGTAGCAGAAAACGAAGTAAATCGCCAGCGTGAGGTAGCAGCAAACTACATCCCGCTTCCTCATCAGGAAAAGCCCGACGAGTCCGCCTGCCGACACGATCGCCGTCAGGTCACCCCAGATCAGAGCCGGGAATTCGCGCGTGAAGATCGGGAAGACCCTGTACCCACGTGCCATTTCCGAGCGCCCCTGGCTGGTGCTTACGAAGCTCCAAAACCACTCCCACGTGGAAGCCCAATGGCCTGCGCCCCGCCACTCCGGGTGTTGCGCCCCACGCACGTACACGTAGGCGTAGCTCAGGAGCGGGAGCAGAGCTACGCCCACGACCTTCCCCAGGAATCCGTAGCGCTTCAGGTAATCCGGCCTACGGGAAAGGATGTACCACACGATCCCCGGGACGATGAAAAGCACGGTGACCATGTGCGCCAGCCCAATTCCGGTGAGCAGCGCCATCCAGTAGACGTACCTGTCCGCCCATTTCTCGTCGCCCGCGTCCACTTTCTCGTCCCATTTCCACAGCAGCCACACGAAGAGCAATGTTTGAGCGACCGCGCTCGTGTACTCTTCGGTGGTGACAGCGTAGTACCAGAAGAAATACGTCACGCCGTAGAACGCGGTCACGAGAAAGGAAATCGGCCAGTTCTTCGTCAGCCTGAGCGCCAGCGCGTACAAGAGCAACAGTGAAATCAACGCCCACAACGTCGAGTACGAGGAAAGTATCCTCACGGGGTTGCTTTCGAGGCCCAGGATGGCGCGCCAGCCGTGGAACCACAGCCAGCCTCCCATGGTGTAAAGCGGGTATCCCGGGGCGTTGGAGAACCTACCCTGCACCTGAGCGTACTGATGGGTGATCAGATCACCGCCCTTTAGCTCGCGCATCTCGAGCCCGTCGTCCAGCGTCCACAGGTACAGGAGGAGGGCGAGCAGGAGCAGTACCGCCCCCGCCCACCACGCAACGTCCTTGCCCAGGAATCGCCTCTTCCCCACCCAGCCCGATTTGCTCATGGCACACTGCGCAGAAACTCCAGGAGAACCTCGTTGAATTCCGCAGCCGATTCCATGGGCGACATATGTCCCGCGTGCGGGATGACAGCGAGCCGAGCCCCCGGTATGGAATCGGCCATTTCCTTAGCCATGGACGGTGGCGTAAGCGAATCCTCCTCTCCCACCACCACAAGGGTGGGCACATCGATGCTCGGGAGGTCAGGGCGGGAATCCGGTCGATGCGCCATGGCCCACAGTGCACCCATTACACCCACCGGGCTCTGACGCTCTATCATCGCCCGGACATCCTGCACCACCTCAGGCTTTTCGTTCAGGGAGCTGGGGGCAAAGAGCTTCGGAAGCATGCCCTCCACCAGGGACTTAGGCCCCTCCGCCTTGACCGATTCGATGGCCTTCATCCGCCCTTCGATTCCTTCAGGCGAATCCGGCTCCGCGCGTGTATCCACCAGCACCATCGCCCTGATCCTTTCCGGGAAGAGGCGGCGGAAAGCGAAAGAGATGTAGCCGCCCATGGAAAGCCCGATCAGCACCACCCGGTCCACCCTCAGCTCGTCGAGCAAGTCCCTCAGATCGGCGGCGTAAGCATCCATGCTGTAGCAGGTATAAGGCTCGGGCGCATCGCTTGCCCCAAGCCCTCGCAGATCCGGGGCGATGATGCGATACTCGCGCCCCAGAGCATCGATCTGAAACTTCCACATGGTGTGGTCCAGCGGGAAACCATGCACGAAGAGCAAAGTCTTGCCCGCTGTCTCTCGAACGAACAATTTCACAGAACTCACACCGATCATCTCGTCCATCTCCAGCCTCCTGCCAGACGAAGAATCCTCACTTTTGGAACACGGCGATGCGGTCGTTGTTGGCGTCCGCTACGTATATCTTGCCGTCCGGCCCCACAGCTATGCCGTTGGGCAAAGCCAGCACGTCGTCTCCGAAAGTGTACAGCAGCTTGCCTTCCGACGAATAAACCAGCACCCGGGCGTTCTCCGGATCGGTTACGAACACATGGCCGCCCTCGTCCACCGCCAGATACGGCTTGTCCACCACGGAATGGCTTTGCCAGACCGGCACGCTCCAGCTGAACAGGAATTGGTGACTCGGCGAAAATTTCTGGACGCGCTGGTTCCAGGTATCGGCCACGTAGATGTTGCCGTCCTTGTCGATTGCAAGTCCTACCGGCTCGTCGAATTTGCCCTTCTCCGTGCCGAACCCACCCCACTGGGCGAGGAATTTGCCATCGGACGAGAATTCCTGTATCCGCTTGTTGCCCGTGTCACTGACGTACACGTTTCCGGAGGAATCGACGGCGATGTCGCGAGGCCCCCAGAACACCCCCGGGCTCGAGAGTTGCCCGTTGGTGGAGGCAAACGCACCCCAGGAGAAGAGGAACTTGCCTTCCGGAGTGAATACCTGGATGCGGTGGTTCCAGGTATCGGCCACGTAGACCTTGCCGTTCGCCACCGCGATCCCCCACGGCTCGATGAACTCCCCATCACCGTTGCCGCGCTTGCCCCATCGTGCCACGACCTTCCCGGACCTATCGAACACTACCACCTGGCTCTCACCGGAATCGGCAACGTAGACTTTGCCGTCTCTGGTCACCCACACATCCCTTGGGCGGCTCAGGATTCCTTTCCCGCCCAGGCTACTCGACATCGGAACGCTCTTGTGCAGCTTAGAGTAGATGTCCTCTGCACCGGCCTCCGGCGGAGCGTTCAGTCGCCAGATCGTGTCGACGATGTCCTTCCGCTCGAACACGTAGAACAGGTGCACGTAAGGCCAGTCGGCAAGCGATTTGTCGTACTTCCGATAGAAAATCACGTTCCACAAAGCCTTCCGCTTGGCCTTATCGGTCAACGCCTCCCTGATCCGCTTCCACGTGAGCCCTTTGTAGCTCTCCATCGGCCACCAGATGAGCCTGTACGTGTACTTGCGGTAATTCTTCAGCAGGGGTTCTGCTTTGGCGTAATTCTTCGGCCCGACGATCACCACCGGCACGCCTCTGAAGACATCGGCGGTCGGCCTATCGCCGTAGTAGACCTTGTTCGGGTACAGCCGGAAATACCATTCCAGCGGCCACGTGGAATCGTCGTCGTAAGCCACTTTGATCTGTCTGCCCCCGACCGTTCGGCGGGAAATGTCGTCTATCTCCCGAAACACGAGCTTTATGTCGGGGGTGCCGTGAGCGTAGACCAGGAACTCCTTCACGTTCTGGTCGTTGACGAAATTGGCCATCCAGCTCGTGCGGACGTAGAACAGGGTGGTGAACAGGAAAAATGCGACGAAAATCAACTGCCACCTGACGCGCGCACCGAACCTCCTCATGGCCCAATACGTCAGATACGCTGCCCCGATGCCTACCACGAGCGCTGCCAGCCATCTTCCGGTGGCATCGAGCTGCGGAATCGTGCTTCCGGCAAACGGCTTCACGGAAATCAACACCGCAAGCGATACCAGGAGCACCGGCAGGGAAACCAGAACCCAGAACCCGCCCCTGAGGAACACTTCCTTCCAGTCGGCCTTCCGGAGTACGTAGCCAGCCCACCAACCCCCGAGCAGCGCCATGGGGAACGCAAAATGGGTGGTGAGCCACGGCATCTTCTCCCCTGCCCATGAGTACGCCACAAAGGTCAGAACCACCCAATACACCAGAAACGACACGAAATCCGCTCGGACGGAGTTCTCAACGTCCTCGGTTCTCGCCTCCAGGCCGTTCCGCAGCCATGCGATGGCGCCGCCGACGCTCAGGGCAAGTGGAAGATACTCGTAAAGCGGCACCTCAAGCAAAACGTAGTAATACCATGGCTGGTCGCCTCGCTTCACCCCCTGCTGGGAAAGCCAGTACCCAAGCGCGCCAACTATGCCCGTTGCAATACCTTTCCCGTTGGTGAAGAAAGTGGTGTAGAAGACCAGGAAAATAGCGTAGAACAGAGCGACTGATGCCCACCACCTGCTCCTCAACCTGATCCATCCGACGGCGATCGAAATGGCGAAGATCACCGCAAGCACGGTCCCGGTCCGCGCGATCGCCGGTGCACTGTAGTCAGTCGGATTCCAGCCAAGGACTTTGACCACAAGGGCAGTCGCAAGCGGAAGAAGCAGTGCTCCTATCAGGAACAAGATGTCAAGGAGGCGCGGGTTCCACTTCCTGGAGGCAAGGAAATCCCTGACCAAGAGGATCAGCAAAAACGTGTAAAGTATGGCTGTGTAGATGTAAGCCACCTCTTTGGTGGTGAAGAGGAAAGAAAGGAAGGCCGCGGTCATGTAAAGGTGCTTGCTTTTCCCGTCTTCCAGGTATCGGAAGACCGCCCAGATAAGCAGAAAAGCCCAGAAAATGGAGAGTATGTCGTGGCGAATGTACCTGGAATAGTACAGCAGCGATGGAGATATGGTTATCAACGCGGCGGCAAACAGCGCCCCGAGCCTGCCAATCCACCTGCGCACCAGATACACAAGGCCGATCAGGATTATGCCGAACAGCGCTACCATGAACCTTGCCGAGAAATCGTTGTCCCCGAACAGGAAGTACGAAAGGGCGGTCAGATGGAAGAGCAATGGCCCGTGCATCATCGGATCGTGCCGGTATCCCTGCCCGATGTACAGATACCAGGAAAATATGGCGTGCAGGCTTTCGTCGTGCGCCATGGCGCGAACCCCAAGGTGGTACAGCCTGGCTACGGCACCTATCAGCACCAGCACGCCGTAGAGCGCCTTCTCCACGTTCAGCCATTCGAGGCAGCAAAGTTTCTTATCCAGGAAACCGTTTTCCAGACTTTCTTCCATACAAAGCCTCCAGAACTTCGGAAATCTCCTTACCCGCTCCAACGACCTCCGATCAGCTTGAGAATAGCCATCGGCGAAGCATCGCAAAGTCTTCAGGCGGTCTCGGCACTTGCGAAAAGCCGAGAGCTCGGCAGATCCGTCACTTTGGAGCGACCCACAGCGCCACCTTCGAGACCGAATCAGGATCGCCGCGCTCCCGCAGTTGTATCCACCTGAGAAGCTGCGCCCCTCGCAC
>JALWAP010000193.1 GCA_027016315.1 Anaerolineae bacterium
GAGCTATTGAAATGCGAATCTGTACATTTACAACCGCTTAAGGTACAATTGCTTCCGGTGCGTTGACGCTATCTTTGCTTGGAGGCAGTTGTGAAAGAAGAATACCTTTCTGCGCTGGAGTACATTTACAGTTTCATAGACTACGAACGCAAGAGCCGATTCCCTTACAGCGCCACCGTTTTCAACCTCGACCGAGTCTACGATTTTCTAAACGAACTTGGAAACCCGCATGAATCCTTCAAAGCAGTACATATCGCGGGGACCAAAGGGAAAGGCTCCACTGCGGCGATGACGGAATCGATCCTACGGAACGCAGGCTACAAAACGGGGCTGTTCACATCCCCGCACCTGCATACCTTCCGGGAAAGGATCAGAGTGGATGGCGATCTGATCGGCCAGCTCGAGTTCGCGGATCTGGTGGAAAGCGTAAAACCTGCGGCACGGGCAATCCCCGGGCTCACCACGTTCGAGCTGATCACCGGGCTCGCGTTCAAGTTCTTTGCCGATCAGGGGGTCGATGTAGCAGTACTGGAAGTGGGGCTTGGCGGGAGGCTGGATGCCACCAACGTTGTGCACCCCGTCGTGAGCGCGATTTCCTCGCTGAGCTACGACCACACGGAGCTGCTGGGTCACACCATCTCCCTGATTGCGTGGGAGAAAGCGGGCATCGTGAAACAGGGCGTGCCGCTGGTGACTGCGCCGCAAAAGAGGGAGGCAATGGAGGTCATCGCCGACGTTTGCGAGACCCAGAACGCTCGCCTCATAAAAGTGGGACGTGATTGGCAGTACAGGCCGATCCGAACGGAAGACCTGAAATACCAATACTTCGAAGTGTGGCCTGGGAAGAACCGAAGGTCTGGGGAGGAATACAGGATACAGCTCCTTGGGCGACACCAGGTCATCAATGCCACGGTAGCATACGCGGTCATTCAGGAACTCAGAAAACACGGCCTCGTGATCGATGAAAACGCAATCGCCACAGGGTTCGAAACGGCCCAATGGCCTGCCCGGTTCGAAATTCTGAGTAGGAAACCGTTCGTGGTGCTCGACAGCGCGCACAACAAGGATTCTGCGCAGAAGCTCCTGGTGGCAATCCAGGAACTGCTACCGCACGACCGTATGCACCTGGTTTTCGGAGCTTCTAGGGACAAGAACATCGACGGGATGTTGAGAACGCTCATGCCGCTGGCGGACAAGGTCTGGGCCACACAATCGAGGCATCCCAGGGCGGCGGATGCAGAAGCCGTGGCGGAGCAGGCACGTAGCATTCTCCCGGGGAAAACCGTCATGGTGACCGAGGGTGTGTGGGGCGCAATGGAAGCGGCAATGCAGGAGGCGGACGAGGCCGATTTGTTGTGCGTAACCGGCTCCATTTTCGTCGCTGCCGCTGCAAGGGAGTATTGGGCGGCGACACATCCTGAAGCAGCCTCCAGGCTACTCTGGGTAGACCAGGCCGAATGGGAGGCTCTGCAAGAATACAGGCAAACAACACGGGAGAATGCATCTTTACGATAGCCTAAAATATGGGGTTATGAGGACATCATGGGAAAGCGGAAAATGAGGAAAACCCGCGAGGAACAAGAGATAGAAGAAATGGTGGAGAAAGAGATCACGGAGCGCGGTCCGAAAGCAACAAAACCGTTCATCGAATGGATCAAAGAACACCCGCGGGTCAAACGACCAAAGCGGATCGCCAAGAAGTACATCGAAAGATACCCGGTCATCCCCCTGAAGCAGATAATCTTCCCGGAGACGATGGACGCAGCTTTCTTCTTCGACGAGCTTTCCATCGAGAGCATAGAACTCGCCAGGCGGTTCGACGACATGGTAGTCGGGCTGGCCGTCAAATACCCCGACACCAGCCTGGACGACGTCCTCCCCGAGGATCTGTACGATACCGTCGGCGTTCTCTATCATGTGGATAGGGTTCTACGGATGCCAGATGACAGCCTCAGTGCAGTTCTGCAAGGGGTCGCAAGGGTGATTGTGAAGGATCTCGGTTTTTCGGACGATGATTACCTGGAAGCAGATGTATTCGAACTCGGTCCGGAGTTCAACATCCCGCGCATCGAAACTCCAGAGGACGAGACTTTCGTTGCATCACTGGGTAGCGAACTGATATCGATGTTGGAGAAAGCCAAAGCTCTGACCGACGAGATTCCGGAGGACGTAGTCATCAATGCCATGAACTCGCCGAGCCTGGGAGCGCTTGCGGACTACGTAGCTTCCACTATGGAGCTTCCGATCAGTGAGCAACAACGGCTTTTGGAGATCATCGATCCGGTCGACAGGGCGTACGCGGTGGCAAAGGTTCTGGGGAAGAAAATAAAGGAGCTGGAACTGAGGAGGCAGATTCAATCCACAGTCCAGCAAGAGATGGAACGAT
>JALWAP010000194.1 GCA_027016315.1 Anaerolineae bacterium
AAGTGTATCCGCTCACGGCTTCCCAGTCAAACAATCTATTGGAAGAACAGACAAATGCACCAAACACAAAAATGTCAGAAAAACTTTTGCGATGCCGCCGGCATTCCCACAATACCAGTGAAATTCCCTCCCTGTTCGGCGTCTGGTATAATCTGTACGAACAATCTGGAGGAAAGACGTACAATGTTCACAGTAGCCGATGCGCTCAAATTGCCGGTTTTCGAGGACGCAAAGGTGGTGGCTGGGGAGAAAGGACTCTCCCGGAGGATTCGCTGGGTGCACATCGTGGACGTGCCCCAGGTGAACGAATCCGTCATCGGCGGGGAATTGCTGCTCACCACAGCACTCAGCCTGCACGACAACCCGGAACTGCAGGACCGCATCGTCGAAGACCTGGCCGGGAAAGGGCTTGCCGGGCTCGTAGTGTGCATCGGGAAGTTCCTGGAGCACATACCGGAGAAAATGCGCCGGGACGCCGACCGGCTCGATTTCCCGTTGATAGAAGTCCCGTGGGACATCCAGTACGTGGACGTCACCAAAGCCATCCTGGAGAGGATCGTGGCGGAGCAATACGCCCTACTGGAATACAGCGTGAACATCCATCGCTCGTTCACGCAGGTGGTTCTACAGGAAGGCAATTTCGAAGACCTGGCCAGGGAACTTTCCATGCTCCTCTCGGGCAAGCAAATCGTGGTCTATTCGGCGAAAATGGACGTCCTTGCCGCAGTTCCCAAACTCACGCCCGGGCAGCAGCTCGAACTCGTGGGGAAAGCCAGCAGGTGGAATCGCGAAGGCAACAGGCCGATCCCGGACCGAGGCACGCTGGTCCCGATTTCCACAGGCTCTCAGACGATAGGATACATCTGGGCCGACACGACTCCCCCCTCCTCTCCAGGCTCCAAACATCAGGACTTCGACCTGCTGGCCATCGAGCAAGCGGCCACCGTCGCCGCCTTGATCATGCTCCGGGAGAAAGCGGTGTGGGAAGTGGAAAACAGGCTCCGGGGAGATTTCCTCGGCAAACTCCTCCACCCATTGGACAGACACGAAGCGGCATCTGCGATGTACCATGCCTCCAGGTTCGGGCTGGACCTCAAGAAACCACACCAGGTGATGGTCATAGAGCTATCGGAGGATAAAAGGGCAGAAGGCTCCATGGGCCTGATAAAACGGATCGAGAGGGTCAGGAACCTCTGGGGGCGTCCGTTCCTGATAGGAGAATCCAGCGGTCGGATGGTAGGGATAGTGGAAGTGTCGCCCCCTTCGTACAAAGCCGATGGTCTGGCGATGCTCGTTTCCGGCGAGGTGAAAGGGGTGGAGAAAATCGGGATAGGCGGGATCGCGGAGAGCCCCTACGACATCTCCAGGAGCTACAGGGAGGCCTGCGAATCGCTCTCCGTGTCCAAAGCCCTTGGATGGAAAGGCAAGATCACTGAGTTCTCCAGGCTCGGAATGTGGCACTGGCTGTATCACGTCCCGGACGAGGAGGTGGCAGGCAACGAGTATTTCGAGAAAGTGGCAACCCTCGTGGAACTGGATCGAAAGCGAGGAAGCGGCCTCGTGAAGACACTGCGCGTGTACCTGGAGAACGGCGGGAACGCCCTCAAGACAGCGAGAGACCTCTACGTGCACAGAAGCACGCTCAACTACAGGCTCAAGCGTCTCGAGGAGATACTCCAGGTCGATCTCTCAGACCCCAAAGAGAGATCGGAAGTGCTTTTCGCCATGAATATGTTCTCACTCCATGCCGGTAGGAATGCCCGCTGCGTGGTGTAGAGCGTCCCAAACGTTTGCTCTCGGACGCCGCCACTATGCCACCCCGTGGAGCAAAGCGTCCTTTGCTACAGCGATTCGTTGGCGCCGAACTTTTGTGGTAAACTGATCGAAACAAACCGTATCCTTGAAAACCTTCGCTTTCTAAGAAAGGCATCGGAAACATCATGCTGAAAAGAGGACAGATCGACAAGCTGATAGGGCTCTTGCTTGCTCTGGGTGCTTTCGCCTTGTATTTCAGAACCCTCGCCCCATCGGTTGCAACGATCTTCGACGACAGCCTGGAATTCCAGTTCGTGCTCCCGTCGCTCGGCATAGCGCACCCAACGGGCTACCCACTCTACACCATGGCTGGCTGGCTTTTCACCCACATCGTTCCACTGGGGGACATGGCCTACAGAGCGAACCTGTTTTCAGCCGTCGGCGCTGCAGTTGCGGTTGGGTTCTTCTACTTGGCCGTCGTGGAGCTTACCGAACGGCGCTCCGCGAGCCTTGTGGCGACGGTCGCTCTGGCGGTGACGCCGGTATTCTGGTCGCAGGCAACGATAGCGGAGGTCTACTCCTGGCAGATGGCGCTCATGGCTGCTTGGCTGTGGGTCGCGCTCAGATG
>JALWAP010000195.1 GCA_027016315.1 Anaerolineae bacterium
GCCTTTTGGCGAATTTTGCATCTTTCACCCCATTGCTTCACCGGATCACACAGATGCTACATGAGGCTTTATCTTCTCTAGTTGTTTGGCTTCCCTCTGCTGCGCTCGATACAAATCCCAACGCAGTTGCAAGTTCATCCAGAAGCCCGGCGTTGTGCCAAAATATCTCGCCAGCCGCAGGGCGGTGCTGGGCGTTATTCCTCGCTTCCCGTTGATCAACTCGTTGACTCGCTGGTATGGCACATGGATACCCGCCGCAAGCTCCCGCTGCGTGATTCCCATCGGCTGCAAGAATTCTTCACGCAGGATTTCTCCTGGATGCGTTGGCTCTCGATTGGTCGGTATTCTCACCATTTCTCCTCACCTTCTTCCCGTTTGAGCGGGTAGAGCACTCCCAGCCCACCGTACCCGCTTCACCACCGCGGAGGCTCCGTGGACACAAGGGCGCAAGGCTTTTTGCAAACATTGCATCGTTAGCGCAGATCACAGGTGTCGTAGGATTGCATCGGCCATTTCGCGCGTGCCCACGGTCTCCTCGCCTGGCGAGGCGATATCCGGCGTGCGCAGGCCATCGGAGAGCGTCTTGGCGACGGCAGTTTCTACCTTCCTTGCCCTGTCTTCGAACCCCCACCAGTGTTTCAGGAGCAGGGCGACGCTCAGGACGGAGGCGATGGGGTTGGCGATCCCTCGTCCGGCGATGTCCGGAGCAGAGCCGTGAACCGGCTCGGCGATGGCGAAATCCTTGCCCAGGCTGATAGATGGCGCCATTCCAAGGCCGTCTGCCAGCGCTGACGCCAGGTCTGAGAGTATGTCGCCGTAGAGGTTGGGCGCGAGCAGCAGCCGGAATCGGGGAGGGGTGCGCACCATGTGGTACGCTGCGGCGTCCACCAGCACTTCGTCGACTTTCACGTTCGGGAATTCCTTCGCTACGGTAAGACAGCTTTCCCGCCATAGTCCGTCGGTCACGGGGAGCACGTTGGCTTTGTGTACGATGGTGAGCGGTCGGTTCTCTTGATCGGCAAGCCGAAAGGCCACCCGCGCAACCCTTTCGCTCCCCGAGCGGGATATCACCCGCTCCGAGATCGCTGCGTCCTCTTTCATTCGCTCCCTTCGGCTGTAAGCTCCTTCTGTGTTCTCCCGAACGACCACCAGGTCGATTCCGTTGTCGGGTGGAAGTAGTTTTCTGGCAGGCCGGATGTTCGCAAAGGTATCCAGTTCCCTCCGCAGGCTCACGATGGGGCTTTTGTACCCTTCGACCCGGTGCGATGGAGACGAAGTGGCTCCGAACAGCACGGCTTTCGCCTCCCTGGCTGCCGAAAGGGTTGCTTCCGGCAAGGCGTTGCCGGTTTCCATGAAGGTTCCCCAGCCTGCTTCGGCCCAGCAGACGTGGATCTCGGGCGCTACTTTCAGAAGAACCTCCACGGCTACCGGGATCACTTCCCTGCCGATGCCGTCTCCCGGGATTGCACAAAGCGTCAATGGCCGGGTGGCGTTCATCTCCCTTCCTCCGAAAGCTCTTTCTTCACGTGTTCGATGATGCCGCCTGCTTTCAGGATTTCCTGCAGGTATGGCGGGAACGGCGCGAAATCGAAATCGCCGCGAGGGGTGTGGATCGTCCCTTCATCCATGTCGATGGAGATCACGTCTCCGTGTTGGATTGCCTCTACCGCCTCCGGGCAGGTTATTGCCGGTAATCCGTTGTTGATCGCATTCCGGAACCATATCCTGGCGAAGGAAACCGCCACGACGGCACCCACGCCTGCGTACTTTAGGCTCGTGACGGCTTGTTCTCGGCTGGAGCCGTTTCCCCAGTTCTTTCCCGCGACGATGATGTCGCCCGGCTTTACGTTGGACGCGAAATCCGGGTCCAGATCCTCCAGCGCGTGTGCCGCCAGTTCCTCCGGCTTGCGAAGCGTGTAGGTGTACTTGCCCGGGAAGATGACGTCCGTGTTCACGTCATCGCCGTATTTCCAGACCCGTCCCTCGATTTTCATCCCGCACCTCCTTCAAGGCGTTTGCAGCAGGGCGTCCCGTGCTACCGAATTGGCCCGGATGCTGAAAGGGCGGCGACATCGTTCACTGGCGCGTCGCCGCCCTCTCACCTCGACCCTGCGTTCTGGCTCAGGCCTGTTCTTCCGGTGGCTGCACGAGCCCGATGAGCTGGGCCTCAACGTTGGGCTGCATAGCCTTTGTCGCTTCCAGCACCAACAAGCCTGCCGTGGTCACGGAATTCTTCCCGACGAATCCGCTAACACGGGCAGCCTCCATTGCATCGTCAAATGCTTCTTTGCTCAGGCCGCTTCGCTTCCATGCCTCCTTGATGTTGCGCGGCAGCACGCGCACCTTTCGCTCTTTCACGTAGAGCGTGCCCACTTCGCGC
>JALWAP010000196.1 GCA_027016315.1 Anaerolineae bacterium
CGAAAGCAACATCGCCATACACCAACGGGACCAGCCCATGGTTCAAAGCGGAGGAGACAGGACCCAACGCCATGAATAGCAGCTCCCCATCACGGCATTCGGCTGATGCAGAAGGCTGTAGCGAGATCACCGGGACCCCGGACTCCCACAAAGCATCAACAACAAAGCGATTCAACCTCGCAGCAGATCTCGCGGTAGCCGCAAAGCCACTCCATTCCCTCGAATCGGAGACGCCGGAGCGTATACCGTACTTACTGGCCTCGCTGTGCCCAAAGGAGCCGCTTCCATGTCCGATGAGCAGCCTCACTCCACACTTCGAGCAAGCCACAGATATCTCGTAGGCAGCTCTCTTCAGGTGCTCAAGCCGAAGGGTATTCGGACGGGTTTTGTCTGTGATGAGCGACCCACCAAGCTTCAAGAAGATCAACGGTCTCATGGGTCGCCGTTCCTCCGAATCGTAACGGTATCTCCCTCGACGGTCACAAAATCCCCACTCCGAAACTCATCTATTGGGATCAAGTCTACCATAGGGATTTCTGCCAACAGCGCTCCAACCGCAACTATCGGTTCGCTGCGAAGATTCACGATGGCTACAGGAGCAACACCATTAGCAGCAAGCCTGAGTAGCGTGTACGAGCCCACCGTGCTTCCCTTCCCGCCTGGGAAAACCAACACCCTCCCCGCAACCGACTCTCCGTGCAGGGGATGGCAGGGCTCTACCACGATTCCGCTTTGGGGATCCACACCCCCGAGGAAGCCAATAGGGACTTGTGAGACCAGCGCAAGTCCCTCTGCGTGCCCTGCTTTGATGACCCGTCCTCTGAACACCTTCATCAGAGAGCCACTCTCCAGATTCCACCCACACGTGGGAACATTGAAGTCAACAAAAAAGCCGCCGGTAAGCCCGACAGCATGTGTGGGCGAAACAGGACTTGAACCTGTGACCTCCTCGGTGTAAGCGAGGCGCTCTGACCAGCTGAGCTATTCGCCCTGGCACACTTATTCACACTCTCATAACACATTTTCATTATACATAGACAATTCTAACTTGTCAAGAGGCCAAAGCCAAGTTTTTCAACGAAAATTCCATCCCGATTCCCCGGACTCACCTCTCATCAGAACATAGCTTGTTGAGCTTTTTCTGCACGGAACTTGGGAGCAGATCTTTGCCTTTTATGTCTTCCTTCAAAAAACTCCTAAGCTTCTTGATCTCTACAGCGGGGGGGAACGGATCCCCTTCTATCTCGAGTGAGACTTTCGGGCTCAGAAACACAAGAACAGGATACACCGGGATCTCTGCATCTGGCATGTGCTCCCTCAAGTACTTTTCCATTACTTCCTTTTCTGCTTTAGCCTCCTTTGCAGGTTTACCCATACCCTCCTGACCAAATATATTGAGAAGTTTCTTCCAACTAAAAGCGCTCTTCCACTTTCCGCCTTTGTAGCTAACCTTCCCATCCAGGTCTCGTGTGATGAAAACGTAACACCCCGCCGGTGTCTGCAAAACATACGGAGAAGGAAGCGTCCACGAATAGAAATGATACCGGTTGTCCAGACGCTCGAGTGCATTGGCTATCATCTGGTCGGGACGTGGTTTGCGCCCGAATCGTCGAACGTTGTACGTGCCTACGTTTGCCATCAATATTCCAATGAGCAAAGCAGCAAAGGACACCATGATCCAGGTCCTGTAATCCGGGCTGGTCGGTTTGACGCGGAAGCTGGCAACCATAGCCAGCACCAGCGCAAGCATACTTCCCCAAGAAAGGTACATCGCAATCTTAGCCCGCTTTTTGATGTACGTTTCGTTTACCGTGAGTTTCATTTTGCATTCTCCCCGATTATTCCGGAATGATTCCTGATAGACTCTATCACTTTCTGTTCTGCCATCGATTTTGCAACCCTGATGGCGTTTCTGACAGC
Organism: Anaerolineae bacterium; assembly: GCA_027016315.1. Lineage (GTDB taxonomy): Bacteria > Chloroflexota > Anaerolineae > S016-19 > S016-19 > S016-19. Next base: position 1,921 of record JALWAP010000196.1, read on the forward strand.
AATTCTATTCGACCGGCCGTGTCCCACAATCACGTTCCCGTCGACCCCAAGCAACGGCGCGCCTCCGTATTCTTTGTAATCCGTTCTGGCAAGGACCCTTTTCATGGCGCCTTTTATCAAAAAGGCTCCTAAAATTGCCACCGGAGATTTCTTCACCTCTTGTTTGATCATCTCCCCCAGCATCCACGCAATGCCTTCTGACGTCTTTAACAGGACGTTGCCCGTGAATCCATCCATGACTACCACATCCGCGACGCCCCTGGCGACGTCTTTCCCCTCCACATTGCCGACAAAATTCAAGTCAGGAGCGTTTTCGAGCAAAGGCACCGTCTCCAGCACCAGCTTGTTCCCCTTTCCCCGCTCTTCCCCGTTAGAAATTATCCCGACCCTGGGGTTGCGGACTCCAAGCACGTCGCGCACGTAAATGTTGCCCATGATGGCAAATTGATACAGGTACTCCGGCTTACAGTCTGCATTGGCCCCTATGTCGAGCAGGAAAGTGTAACCGTCGATAGTAGGGTATATTGTGGCGAGTGCAGGCCTCTTAACGCCTTTGATCCGCCCCAACACGAACAACGCCGTTGCAAGCGCACCGCCGGAATTCCCCATGGTCACGAAACTATCTGCAGCGCCCTCCTTGACCAGTCCCATACCTACATGCATCGAGCTCTTTTTCTTCGTTTTGGCAGCGGTAGCAGGGTGATCAGTCATTTCGATCACTTCGTCGGCGTGGACGACCGTCAAAGGCAACCTGGAAACATCATCATGTTCCTCCAGCTCGCGGGCTATTTCCTTCCTTTTCCCAACGAGGATCACTTCTACGCCTAATTCCCTCGCGGCCAAAACCCCTCCCGCGACGATCTCTTGGGGAGCATAATCTCCGCCCATTGCATCAAGGGCAACTCTAACCATTTTCCCCTCCGATTTGCCTCACCTTTAAAGTCCTGAGCCGATTGATCGCCGCGGCCAGTTCGTATCTCCGGAATCCCGCGTAATCCCCCAAGGGGCGCCTATCCAGCACATCCAACCCACCTTGGGCTACATCCTGCTCCACAGCGTCAAGGATAGCGGAGAGGGATCTCGCTCCGTCCATGTACTTCTCGCGGGCGTAATACATTGCCTGCCCAATGGAATTGAGCTGGCTCGGATCTACCAGTTGCTCCACAGCGCTCAAGTCTATCTCATGAGTGCCAAAAAGGATCGCTTTCACCCCTCGGGCGCCGATCTTCACCTCTCGTTTCCCTTTACTTGGATCCAGGCTGCCGGAAAGAGGGACCCGTGGCGTTATGTCGCCGAACCTGTCCCCTCCCTCATGCTTCCTCTCGGCCCTGTACTTGCTTGCGATCTCTTTGGCGCGGGCAGTTACATCGCGCGGAAGGTATTCGTCCATCATTATCACCGTGTCGGCCACGTCGAAATAATCCCCGGAGCCTCCCATGACGAGCACGGTCGAAACTCTGTAGTCTGTGAATAGCTGCCGCACTTTGTCGAGGAACGGTGTAATTGGCTCTTTTTCCTTCGAGACAAGTTCCTGCATCCTGTGGTCGCGGATCATGAAATTCGTGGCAGAAGTATCTTCGTCCAGAAGCAAAACGCCAGCCCCGGCCTCCAGCGCCTCGACGATGTTCGCCGCCTGGGAGGTAGACCCGGAGGCATTGTCCGTGCAAAAATCTCTCGTCGACCTGCCGAACGGCAAGTTGGAGATAAAAGGAGATATGTCCACCTTCTCCACGCGCCTGCCGTCTTCGGCGCGGATCTTGACGGCGTCCTTCACAGTGACGACCAGTTCTCGACCGTCTCCCGGGATATGATTGTACACCCCCAGCTCGATGGCATTTAGCAGGGTCGATTTGCCATGGTAGCCGCCACCGACGATCAAGGTGATCCCCTCAGGAATGCCCATCCCCCGAACCACTCCCCGGTTCGGCAGACGGAACGCTCGGGAGAGGGACGGCGGGCTTTTGAACGTGACCACCGTACCCTGGCTCAGGGGCCGTGGATCGATTCCACTCCTCCTCGGCAAGATACTGCCGTCCGCCACAAAGGCAACAAGCCCCGCTTTCCTCAGCGCAGCCCGAAGTGCGTCGGCGTCCTCTGCCGTGGTGATGTGGAGATTCAGCGCTTCGTGGTCGAGGTTCCGGTAGAAAAGGGATTTTTCCACAATGGCGGGGACTTTGGACGTAAGGATCTCATCTGCTACCTTGCCCAGAACCCGCCTACCCGCGGCGGGCAGACCAACCACGAACCTGGCCTCAACCCACTCGGACGTAATTATCACAGACGTGCGTTCCAGAATCTCCTGACCCGGGCGGTCGATGGAGATCATTCCGGACTTGCCGGAACCGCTTTTCCGCTCAAGCTTATCCGCTTCGCGATAAAATGCCCTCGTAAGGAAGTCGGCTAAAGCGGTTCGGCGGCTCCGATTCGAAAAAGTTTGTCCAGGAAACCCGGCGACTTTCATGGGAACCCGAACGCGAAGCCTGCTGGGGGCCGCGAATGGGTCTCCCTGGACATGATCGACGAACAGGGTAAACGAACCGGCCTGGTAGACTCCTTCTATGTCCTTGTAGGCTTTGTAGCCCCTTCCATCGATTCGCAGCAAGATCCGGCGAAGGTCTTGCAAAGAGCTCATTTTCACTCCTCTCTCCGAAGCAGGTCGGCACTATGATATTGGCTGAATCGAAAAAAAGCAAACCGGCCTTTTCTCAGATCGACCACACGGTTTAGACCAAAGAGACGCTACATCCCAGCACCGACTATAGAAAGTCGCCTCGCTTTATCGAGAAGGCGGCTCTTTTTTGCTGGTCTGGTTTGTGTGCTATAATGTGCGAGCGCCTGCGGGCGTTGTAAATCAGCGTGGAACGGAGATTGTAACCAGTGTTCAATCCAATAGACTGGATATTAGGTTTGTTTTCGCTTGACATAGGCATAGACCTGGGCACGGCCAACACCTTGGTCAACGTCCGCAGAAAAGGGATAATCATCAACGAACCCTCGGTCGTAGCCATCGACAAAAAGAGCAGAAAAGTCCTGGCGATCGGAGCAGAAGCGAAAGAAATGATCGGCAGGACGCCGGCCAATATCGTCGCGATACGCCCCTTGCGCGACGGCGTCATCTCGGACTTCGACGTGACCGAAAAGATGCTTCACTACTTCATCCACAAAGTACATGAGCACATGTTCATCAGCATGCCGCGCCCGCGGGTCGTGGTAGGCATCCCGAGCGGCGTGACGGAAGTGGAAAAACGGGCTGTGTACGACGCCACTTTGAGCGCCGGTGCGAGAGAAGCCTACCTGATCGAAGAACCCGTGGCGGCAGCGATTGGCGCCGGGCTCCCGATAATGGAATCCAGAGGCAGCATGATAGTGGACATCGGAGGAGGCACAACCGAGGTAGCCATTTTCTCGCTGGGTGGGATGGTCGTGGCAAAGTCCATCCGGATAGGCGGGGACGAGATGGACGAAGACATCATGGATTACGCCCGCAAGAAATACAATCTCCTCATCGGCCAGAGAATGGCAGAAGAAACCAAGATAGCCATAGGTTCTGCATACCCACAGGAGCAAGAAAGCACCTACCAGATACGAGGCCGGAACCTGATCACCGGTCTACCCGATTCGGTGGAGATAAGCAGCGTGGAAGTTAGGGAAGCTCTAAGCCGGTCCATAGGGATGATCGTAAACACCGTAAAAGAAGCTCTGGAAGAAAGCCCGCCGGAGCTCGTATCCGACCTTATGAGCAACGGCATAGCCCTCGCAGGCGGCGGAGCCATGCTGAAAGGGCTTGCCGACCGGGTAAGCGAAGAAACGAAGATGAACGTGTACGTGGCGGAGAACCCGATGATGTGCGTCGCGCTCGGAGCAGAAGCCGTGCTGGAAGACCTGGACGTGCTTGGGAAGGTCTTGGCAGATACTACGAGGGCAAGCATAAGCCACGGGTAATGGAATCGGGAGTTGCTCTCCCAGCGCGAACGGCGGATGAACGTGAGCAAAGGTCTCCGCAACCTCCGTTTCAAGCTCGATACGTTTTGTACGGGAAAAACACAGAGGCGCAGAAATCACAGAGACGTAATCTCTGTGCTCCCTGCGCCTTTGAGTTTTTGCACCGACTCTGAGGGAGAATATCGAAGGTGAAACCTACCAGAAAGCTTATATCCGCGTTGGCAGTATTCATAGCGTTGGTTGTGGTAGCTCATTCTCTTGGATGGACGAAGTCTGTGGAAAGCGGGGTGCTTCTGGTTTCGAACAAAGTGGCAGCCGCGCTTTCCGCTGGCAGCAAGACCATGGGAGACATTCGATACACGATCAAGCACCTCAGAACGTTGAGCCGTGAAAACAAAGAACTCCGGGCACTGGTCAACAAACTACAAGTCGAAAATGTCCGGATGAAAGAAGTCGAAGCCGAAAACCGGAACCTGAGGAAGCTCCTGAACTTTACCAGGGAGAATCCAACTTATTCCTTCAGAGGCGCTCAGGTGGTGGGAAAGGTACTGGGGTACGACCCAAATCCGTTCCTGCAATACATCATCCTCGACGTAGGCAGCGACGAGGGCATCCAGGAAGGAATGCCGGTGGTCACAGACCGGGGATTGGTGGGGAGGATATCAAAAGTCTACGCTCATACGTCCAAAGTGCTCCTCATTACGGACCCAGATAGCGCGGTCAGCGGATTGCTGCAAACCTCCAGGCTCACGGGAATAGTGCGGGGGCGCGGCGCAAACGCCGACCTGTTGATGGACTACCTTCCTCAGCACGAAAAGGTAGCCAAAGGCGAAATCGTCATTACCTCTGGCATGGGCGGCGAATTCCCGAAAAACCTGATCATCGGCCAGGTCACGGAAGTGATTCAAAAAGACTACAACGTGTTTCAGAAAGCCATCGTTCACCCATCCGTGGATTTCGACCGATTGGAAACCGTGGTGGTGATAACGAAATTCTCCCCGATCCCGATAGAAAACTCGCAAGACAACAAGGGGAAGAACAAATGAACGTTTTCCTAAGTGTCCCGTTGCTTTTCGTTGTGGCGATACTGGAAGTCGGGTTGCAATCACACCTGACCGTGTTCAACGCCACCCCGGATTTCATGCTGATGACCATCTCGTTGTGGAGCTTGCTGCAAGGACCGACCGAGGGAACTTTGTGGGCACTCGTGGGGGGATTCTTCCTGGCACTATTCTCCGGAGGCCCTGCGCTCATACTGACCGTAGCGCTGGTGCCGATAGCGTTGTTTAGCAGCACAGGGCGAAGCCTCGTATACGGCGAGCGGATTGCCCTGCCTTTGACCGTGGTGTTCCTTGCATCGCTCTTGTACGGTCTGGAAATCTTCTTCTTGTTGAAGCTAACCGGGTGGAGAGGGGATTTCTCGCTGGTCTTCGAGCACAGATTGCTACCAAACGCCATCTACAACGCTCTCGCCGCAGTCGTCCTGTATCCGGTTTTCCGTAAAGTGCATTTCGAAATCGGCAGAGAGAGGTTGGAACTGTAATGCACCGGAAATCTCCGTTGCTTTCGGTCTACATCATAGCAAGGCTGGTGATCGTGCTCTCCTTCGGAGTGCTGGTATACCGCCTCTGGCAACTCCAGCTCGCCAGCGGGGCCCGCTTCCGCCGGGAAGCAGCCCTGAACCGTATCCGAAAGGAGGTCGTGCGCGCTCCAAGGGGGGTAATCTACGACAGAAACGGGAAACTGCTGGCCTACAACGTAGGCAGCTTCGACGTAGCAGTGGTGCCAGCCGATATCCCGGAAGACCGGGAGGATGAAATCCTGACCGAAGTGCTGAACATCCTGGACGAGCCTTACTTCCCGCCCACACCGACCCCGGCGCCCACGCCCACCAGGTCGTGGAGGCGCAGACCCACTCCGACTCCCTCTCCTACACCGACGCCGGAAATCGTAGAGCACGAGGACATCAAGTCGATCGAGAAGCAGATTGCGGCGGGCAGGCT
>JALWAP010000197.1 GCA_027016315.1 Anaerolineae bacterium
CAGAAACCGAGGTGCTGAAAAAACTGACTGCCGATGACTTCCTCAGTGTGAAAAGGCTGGCGGAAGTCGTCGGGAGCACCTCTTCTGAGATCTACGACATCATGAACCACCCAAGGTGCAGGCTGAGGCACTTGTGAAGCGCGGTCCTCGGTAAAACGTGTGCGCAGCCTCGTTTGGTTTAGGTGGTTGGGGTTGTTTGTCTGCCAGGAGCTGTACCACCAGATACGGCCTTCAGGGGATCGCTCCCACAACTCACTGCCTTTGACAAAGATTGTGACTGTTGGGATAATGTATTTAGTTGAATCGCTCGAGGATGAGTTCCTGTCGGTCGTTTTTCTCTTTTCAATGGTTTCAAAAGGAGGTCTGCCGCCATGTTGACCCCACCATCGTTGTCCGTTTCCGTCGAGGAGCACTATCAGTTCGTAGATCCTGAAAGTGGTGAATTGAAGGCGTTCGTCACCCAGTCCCATTCGAGGGAAGGCATCATCTGGCTCACTTTCGAGAAAGGCGCCGGCGTGGTCTCGAGGGAAGTAACGCCGCTTCCACCGAGGGCGCCCTCTATTTCTGCCCTCGAAGAGATGCTCCTGGAGCAGAGAAAACAGATTTTCGAGATGGCTTCACGCAAGGGCATGAAAGTCGTGGTTGCGGGCACGCACCCATTCTCCAGGTGGGCCGGGCCAAGTACTGCCGCTTCTGCTCCGAACGTCCCCAGGACGCTGGTCGGGAAAGTGTACGAAGAGCTCTTCTTTGGCCTGCACGTTCAGGTAGGGGTGGAGGATCGTAAACTCGCAATCGACATGATGAACGTCGCCAGGTACATGATGCCGCATGTGCTGACGGTGTCCGCCAGTTCGCCGTTCTGGCGTGGGGAGAACACCGGCCTGCGCTCCTTTCGGGCGATCCTGTTGGAGAACCTCCCGCGTGCCGGAATGCCAGATCAGTTTCCGACTTGGAGTTCCTATCAGAGGCTGCTGAACAGTTTGTTGAAGACGAACAGCATGGAAAGCGAAACCGACATCTGGTGGGACGTGCGCGTGCATCCGCAGCTTCCGTTGCTGGATTTCCGGGTGTGCGACGCAAATCCTCTCGTGAAGGACGTGCTCGCTCTGGCGGCGCTGCTGCAGGCGCTTGCAGCGTGGTTCTGGGACCTGAGGCGCAAGAACCTCACGTTCCGCCTGTACCACGGAGACCTGATAAAGGAGAACAGGTGGTGGGCTGCCAGGTACGGACTGGAGGCTGATTTGGTGGATTTCGGGAAACGGGAGCGGTTCCCGGTCAAGTCGCTGGTCAGGGAGATGCTGCATCTGGTCCTCGAATTCTCCGAGAATTTTGGGAGCCGCCGGTATCTGGAGCGAATCTACTCGATCCTCGAATCCGGGAACAGCGCCGATCGGCAATTGCAGGAATTCAGAAACAGCGGGAGCCTGAAATCGGTCGTGGATTTGCTGGCCTCAGAGACAGCCCAGGGAGTGCTTTGAAGAGGAGGAATCATGTCTGAGCCATCTTTGACAATGGGAATAGAGGAAGAATATCAAATCGTGGATCCGGAGACCGGTGAGCTCAGATCCTACATCACCCATTTCCTCGATATGAACAATTCGAGGATCACCAGCAGGGAGATCAAGCCAGAGTTGCACCAGTCGCAGGTGGAACTGGGCACGGAGGTGTGCCATTCGGTCGCCGAGGCCTACGAGGAGTTGAAGAGCCAGCGGGAATACATCCGGGATCTGGCGGCGCAGAGAGGGCTTGCTATCGTTGCCGCTGCCACACATCCTTTTTCGTCCTGGGAGGAGCAAAACGTAACCCCCTTCGAACGCTACTACACCATCCTCGAAGACATGCAGTTCCTTGCCCGCAAGTTGTTGATCTTCGGCATGCATGTACACATCGGGATAGAGGATAGGGATTTCGCAATCGATGCCATGAACGTGCTGCGATACTTCCTTCCTCACCTCCTTACTCTATCCACGAGCTCGCCGTTCTGGGTCGGGGAGAACACCGGGATGAGGTCATACCGCAGCAAGGTGTTCCAGGATTTCCCGAGGACTGGCATTCCCACCTACTTCAGCTCCTGGGATGATTTCGTGGAGTTCGAAGACACTTTGATCGAAATCGGGGCTATACCGGATGGGTCGAAGATATGGTGGGACTTACGGCCGCACCACACTTTCCCGACGCTGGAGTTCCGCGTGTTCGACATCTGCCCGCGCCTTGACGAAGCCATAGCCATCGCCGGGCTGGTCCAGGCGCTGGTGGCGTGGCTTTGGGATCTGCGCCAGAAGAACATGACCTTCAGGATCTACAGGCGGGAGCAGATTTTGGAGAACAAATGGCGCGCCATGAACAGCGGCATCCATGGGAAGCT
>JALWAP010000198.1 GCA_027016315.1 Anaerolineae bacterium
CGGGCGCATTCGTACCCCCGCCGAAAGTGGATTCCGGCGTGGTGGCGATCGAGAGGCGTACCGAACCGATAGTCCCTCAGGAGGAGGCCGACTGGTTCTTCCGAGTGGTGAGGGCTGGGTTCTCTCAACGCCGTAAGCAGATACACAACTCGTTGAGGGGCGGGCTGAGGCTCGGAGATGACGAGGTCAAAGCCGCTTTGCTCTCGGTCGGCATCTCGCCATCCCGCAGGCCCGGTACCCTCACGCCGGAGGAATGGCTAGCCTTGAGCCGGGCGCTGAGCCAGCGCACCCGGTAGGAAGGGTGAGGGAGAGCCGCATCAGGAGCCTTCAGCAGATCCGCGGAAGCAGGTCTCCGGTGAGAGGTCCGACGATCCGTTTCGCTCCAAGGGTCGTGCGGAGCACGACGCGGCCGGGATGCGCTTCCACCACCTCGCCGATTACCGCCGAACTCTCTCCCAGCGGATGCGCACGCATCGCCGCCAGCGCAGCTTCGGCTTCCTCCGGCGGCACCACCGCCACGAAACGCCCTTCGTTCGCTACGTACAGCGGGTCGAGCCCCAGCAGCGCGCACGCCCGCTCCACCGGTTCCTCCACTGGAATCGCTTCCTCGTCCATCTCGATGCCCACTTTGGACGCCGACGCCAGCTCGTTCAACACCGTCGCCAGCCCGCCGCGGGTGGCGTCCCGCATGGCGTGGACGTGGGGAGCGGCTTCCAGCAGCGCCTCCACGATCCCGTTCAGCGGGGCCGTGTCGCTGCCGATGTCCGCATCGAACTCCAGCCCTTCCCGCTGCGTCATTATCGTGATGCCGTGGTTGCCGATGGGCCCGCTGAGGATGAGCACATCCCCTGGGCGGGCGTTCCCTGCGTCGATCTCCCGGCCTTCCGGCACCACTCCCACGCCCGCCACGGAGATGTAGACGCCATCTCCCTTGCCCTTCTCCACCACTTTCGTATCGCCGCCGACGAGCTGGACGCCGGCCTGTTCGGCGGCTTCCGCCATGGAATCGGCGATCTTCCGCAGGGTATCCATCGGCAGGCCCTCTTCGATGATGAACGATGCCACCAGCCATAGCGGCTTCGCTCCCATCATCGCCAGGTCGTTCACCGTGCCGAACACGGCAATCTTCCCGATGTCGCCGCCGGGGAAGAAAAGCGGGCTGACCACGTGCCCGTCGATGCTGAAAGCGAGTTTCCCTCCCTCGTTGGGAAGCAGTGCGGCATCGTTCATCCGATCCAGAATTGGATTGCTGAATTTCTTCCCGAAGACTTCTTCGATCAGGCGTTGCGTCATTCGCCCACCTGTTCCGTGGGCCATAGTAACTCGCTCTTCCTTCCTCATCTCTCCTCCATAACTTTTGACGCAGAAATGCCGAGGTGCAAATGATCGTGAGTTTTTCTCCGCGCCTCTGCGTCAAAAATCCCCCGTCTGGTAAAGGTAGTACGCCGAGCAAGCGCCTTCGTCGGAGACCATGCACGGGCCTTTGGGTGTGTCCGGCGTGCAGACCTTGCCGTACAGCGGGCACTCCGGCGGCTCGATGACGCCCCGCAGCACCTCGCCGCAGCGGCAACCCGGCGGCTCCCTGGACGGCACGTCCGGTATGTCGAATTTCACCTGGGCGTCGAATTCGTAGAACTCCTGCCGGATCGCCATGCCGCTCAAAGGCATCGACCCGAGCCCGCGCCAGTCGGCATCCGCGGGTTCGAATACCTGGTTCATAATCCGCTGGGCGACCACGTTCCCTTCCGGTAGCACGGAGCGTTCGTAAGCGTTTTCCACTTTTGCCACGCCGGAGACCACCTGCTCCACCAGCAATTTCACCGTCAGCAGGATGTCCACCGGCTCGAAGCCGGAAACCACCACAGGCATGTGGTACTCCTTCGGCAGGAACTCCCATGCGTTGGAGCCGGTGATGGTGGTGACATGCCCCGGCCCGATGATGCCATCCAGGTGCACCTCGCCGCCGTCCAGAATGCCGCGCATGGCTGGCGGGGTGTACTTGTGCATGGAGAAAACAGAGTAATTCCGCAGCCCAAGGGCTTTCGCCTGAAGGATGGATGCCGCAACTCCCGGAGCCGTCGTCTCGAACCCGACCCCCAGGAAGACGACCTCCCGGTCGGGGTGTTCCTGCGCCAGCTTGACCGCGTCCATCGGCGAATAGACGATTCGCACGTCGGAGCCCGCGGCCGACGCTTCCTGCAGGGTGTAAGTCGTCCCGGGCACCCGCACCATGTCGCCGAAAGTGGTCAGGATCACGTCGGGGAACTGGGAGATGGCGATAGCCCGGTCTATGTCCTTTTGCGACGTGACGCACACCGGGCATCCGGG
>JALWAP010000199.1 GCA_027016315.1 Anaerolineae bacterium
GTACGATATGCTCAAGCTTGCCAAGGAAGCCCAGGACAAAGGCATAGTCAAGCCGGGCTATGGGTTCTGGCACAGGCCGAAGAAAGGTCCTGACTTCTATGAGCTTTACTATGACTTCGGCGGCACGTTGCAGGATCCCAAGACCGGGAAGCTGGTGCTGGACCAGAAAGCGCTGCTTGGCCTGTACAAGTTCCTCTATGATGCCACCCACACCTACAAGGTCACCAAGCCTGACCTGCTTGGCACCGAGTGGAAGATCATCCACGACAACGTCGCCCATGGCCGGGTGCTCTTCTACTTCGGCGGCACGTGGAACAGGGCTGAGTGGAAGACCAAGTACCTCTCCGATGTCTCCGATCCCGACAAGTACCTGTGGGAGAACATGGGCTTCGCTCTGATTCCGGCTGCCGAGAAAGGCGGCAAGCCCGTGACCCTGTCTCACCCGCTGGTCTACATGGTTACCAAGCAGTCCAAGCACCCGGACCTGGCGTTCCGCTTGATTACGGAGGCCAGCGCGGCCGACCTGAACGCCAAGCACGCGGTCACCAGCGGCCATCTGGCGATCAGAAAGTCCGAGCTGAACGACCCGACCTACTCCAAGGACAAGTTCGCCAAGGCCGTGGCCTACATGCTCGACTACACCACGTTCCTGCCCGACAACGCCGACTTCGGCTCCATGGACGAAATCATCTATGGTGGCATCTCCGCCGTGGAGACCGGCCAGTGGAAGCCCGAAGAAGCTGTGAAGAACGTGGTGTCCGACGTCAAGACCGAACTTGGCGACAAGGTGATAATCAAGTAAAACCGGTTTGCCAGCCCCCGCAGGCTTCGAGCCTGCGGGGTGCTTTTTGAAGGAGGTGACACCGTATGGAAGCCTCTCCGGAAAACTATTCGGTTTCCCTGAAAAATAAGATCAAGAACATACTTCCTCCGATCATTTTCATGTCGCCGCTCACCGTGCTCGTGTTCCTTTTCTTCTTCATCCCGGTCGTTTTGACGATCTTCATCAGCATGACGGACATGAGCACGGCATCCCTGACTCACTGGCATTTCATCGGGTTGCGGAACTACGCCAAGCTGATCAAGTTCCGATGGACCAAGATCCTGCTCAAGAACACGATTTTCTACGTGGCGACCACCCTTGCGCTGTTCAACGTCGGAATGGCGTTGGTTCTCGGGATCGTGACCACGTTGATCCCACGGAAACACGGCATGGCAGCGAGGGCTTTGTGGCTCCTCCCCAGGATCACGCCCTCCGTGGTCTACGTGATGATGTGGAAATGGATCGCCGCCGACGCGCCTTATGGCATAGTGAACCAGCACATTTTCAAGCCGCTCGGCCTGCCAACCAAGAACTGGGTGATGGCCGCTCCGTGGGTCTTAGTGATCCTGGTCAATGGCTACATCGGAGCCTCTTTCGGGATGATCATATTCACGTCCGCCATAGAATCGATACCGAGGGACTTCATTTACGCATCCCTGGTCGATGGAGCTACCACCTGGCAGAGGATAAAGCACATCATCCTGCCGATGATTCGCTGGCCGTTGCTCTTCGTGACCACTTACCAGACGCTCTCCCTGCTGACTTCGTTCGAGCAGATATTGCTTCTGACGGACGGCGGACCGGGCAGATATGGGACGGAAGTGTGGGCGTTGAACGCCTATCACCGCGCCCTGGCGAACTATTGGGGCAACATCCAGTTCGGATACGGTGCCATGCTGGCCGCCGTGTTGGTGGTGATCGGCATAATCATGTCCTACGTCTACCTGCGCGTTTTCAAGTTCAACGAACTGGTGGTCGAGCCCCGCATAGAAACGCTCTGAGGAGGGGATCATGGACGTTTCGCAGTACACCAGCAAGACGGAAAAAGCGATAATCTACATCTTTTTGGCTGTGACCGCCCTCCCGATAGTCGTGGGATACGTGTGGTTGATCATTTCCAGCTTCACGCCGATAACCTACGGGCTGATCCCGCACGGTGGATTCACGATCAAGTACTGGGACTTTCTCACCCACAGGCTGCCACAGAGGCCCAGCATCTGGACGGTAACGCTCAACACCTTGATCCTGGCCGTGGGCTTGACTGTGCTGGACGTGTTGATCTCTTCCATGGCCGGCTACGCGCTTTCCAGGATCAAGTTCTCCGGTAGACGCGGATTTCTTTCCCTGACATTGATCCTGCACGCTTTCCCCAGCGTGACCCTGCTCATAGCGATTTTCTTCGTGCTGCGCCTGCTCCACCTGTACGACACACTCCTGGGCGTGCTTCTGGTGATGGTATCGCTGCAGTTGCCGTTGGGCACGTGGCTGATGAA
>JALWAP010000200.1 GCA_027016315.1 Anaerolineae bacterium
TGAGCGCACCCATGTCGAGCTGGACGATGCGTTTGTCCTTCAACCCTTCCGGCACGTCGCCGCGGACGATCCGCTGCGCCAGACCTTCCACGATGGCGGTTTTGCCGACGCCAGGCTCGCCAACCAGAACAGGGTTGTTCTTGGTCCGGCGGCTCAGAATCTGCATCGTCCGGCGGATTTCGTCGTCCCGCCCGATGACCGGGTCCAGCTTGCCCATGCGGGCCATCTGGGTCAGGTCGCGGCCGTATTTCTCCAGCGCCTGATATTTCACCTCCGGGTTCTGATCGGTCACGCGGTGGCTGCCGCGGATCTCGACCAGAGCGCGCTTGACGCTATCTTCGGTGATGCCGTTCTGCGCCAGAATTCCGGCGACGCCTCCGGCGCTCTTGTCGGTCATCGCCAGGAGCAGGTGCTCCGTCGAAACGTATTCGTCCTGCATCTCGGCGGCCTTCGCCTCGGCGTTCATCAGAACGCGCTGAAGCTCCGGCGAAATGCCGACCTGCGCCGCTGCACCGTAAACCCTGGGCCGCTGCTGAAGCACCGCTTCCACCTGGTTCAGCAGAACCTGCGGTTGCACGCCCAGTTTCTGCACGATCTGCGGCACGACGCCGCCTTCTTGCTCCAGCAGAGAGGCCAGCAGGTGCTCCGGCTCGATCTGGCTGTGATTGTATCTCAACGCCCTCTCCTGAGCGTCAACCAGCGCTTCCTGTGCTTTTTGTGTGAGTCTGTCCAGTTTCATAATCCACCTCCTTGATGATTCCTGTGGCAGGCGCGGATCACGCCTGCCCTCCGATTGGTCGCTTCCATTGTAGGCGGGATTTGTTAGAAAAGTGATAGAGCTGCGTTAGCGGTTCGTTAGCATCGCGCTGGCCGGATGGAAGCGACCCGAGAGGTCCGGCAGTCACGAAAAAAGGCCAGCAATGGTGCTGGCCTTTTCGAACAAAGCTTCTGGAAACAGGGCCTCACATCTTCTCGAAGACGGAGTCCAGCTCCTCGTCCGGGACGTCGAACGTGACGTTGTGGGGCGGGAGTTTCTCGTAGTACATGAACTCCGGCAGGCGGTCGTGAGCCTTGGTGAAGCCTGCGGCTTCGTTGAATTTCCGTTCGACTTTCAGTATCTCCGCTCCGATCTTTGGAGCATCCTCCACCGTCCAGTTCGTGCCGAGCACGCCGTTGCACTCCTCCATCACGCCCTCGAACCCGGTCGGGATGTCCAGAATGGCGAAAGCGATGAAGAGGCAGTGCCCGGTGGAATCGATGAACGCAGTAGTGGCCTGGAAAGCGCGGCTCAGATCGCCCTTGCCTTCCACCGCCAGCGGGTCCACCTGACCGCCGGAGGAAAGGGCTTCCGGAGCGATGGTGTAACCAGCGGTGTGGTCTGCACCCATGGTCGTGGTGGCATAGGTGACGCCGATCCCCTTGATCGCACGAGGCTCGTAAGCAGGCATGTTCTGCCCCTTGACGCCCGGAACCCTGATCACGCCGAAAACCTTGCCCGCAGTAGCCGCGCCGCTTCCCAGGATTCGTCCGAGCGGCGTGCCCTTTCCGACTTCATGCATGAGCTCGATTGCCTTCTGCCCATCGCCGAATTCCAGCAGCCCCGCTTCCATGGCGATGGCGATCGTGCCGCCCATCTCGATAGTGTCGAGGCCGTAGTCGTTGGACAGCCTGGTGAGCTCGGCGATCACATCCAGGTCGTCGATTCCGCAGTTGGCGCCAAAGGCCCATGTGGTTTCGTACTCGATTACGGATACGTGTTCAGACCCGTCCGGGTTCGGAATGATGTTGGAGCACTGAATGATACAACCAGGATGGCACGGATGCCCCATCCTTCCACCGCCGCGCTCTTTGATCATCTGCGCCATAGCTTCGCCGGAAATCTTGGCAGCACCTTCGAACCTGCCGGATCGGAAGTTTCTGGTGGGCAGGCCACCCACTTCGTTAATGATGTTGACCAAAACGGCGGTACCGAGGGCATTCAACCCGCCGCCGGGCTTCGTGATTGGGTGTTCCCGCAAGGCATCGACCAGCTTCTTGCGCCCCTTCTCGAAAAGGGCAGGGTCGGCCAGAGGCACACGAGGTGCGCCGCTTCTGTCCGTAACAATGAACTTGACCCCTTTGCTTGCCAACACGCTACCGAGCCCGCCACGGCCGGAGTACCTGCTCGGGCGACCGTCGATATCGTTGAACACGATGCCGGAGTTGAGGTATCGGCGCTCTCCCGCGATGCCCACACCGGAGATGCTGATATGCTTCCCAAACCGCTCGTGCAGTTCAGGGAACACATCGTACAGCCCGCGGCCCACGTATTCGTCTGCCGGAAGGAATTCCACGGAGGGCATTCCCTTTTCCTTGTTCCACTTGATGTAGATGAGCCAGTACTTGTCATCCTGCTGATAGCCTTCGATGACGATCGCTTTGATGCCCATGCGTGCCAGATCCTGAGGGAAACTGGAACCGGCGTTGGACTCTTTGATCGTCCCGGTCAGCGGAGACTTGGCCCCAACGGATATCCTGCCCGAGGTGGACGCGTTGGTGCCGGTAACGATACCTGGTGCGAACACTATCTTGTTGTTCGGACCGAGAGGATGAACTGTTGGAACCACTTCATCATAGACGATGTTCGAGGTCAGTCCCCTGCCGCCAAGCAATTTGTATTTTTCGGGGACGTCTTCGAAGCGATAACTGCGGTCGTTCATGTTGATACGTAGAATGTACTTCATTTCCCCCTCCTTGCGGAAAATATGGACTGAAACACTTACCGACGCCGACAACCGATATTATTCTATATCATCTTCGAAACGAAGACAAATTCCCCAGGCCCCACCCTTGGACATGTGTTCTGCCACACCATGGCCTGGACCTCTTTTTCACAAACCCACACCAGGACTCTCAAAAACACAACACCAGGGAGCCAAGAGACGAGGACACAAAAGTTTATGGGAAAGCTCGCCTTCGTGGTCTTGGCAACTTCGGTTTGTCCAAGTAGGCTGGCTGGCGGAAAAGATCTCCTCGCAGCCCGCCATACCAGAGGCCAAAAGCCTCGCCCCGACGCAAGCCGCAGCAGGCCTTTCCCACAGAGTACGATCACAATGTTTCGGCTGTGTTGTTATTCTGCAGAAGCAAGCACGTCACGGATGCGAGACCTGATCTCCAGATCCTCCTCGTGGGATTCCCACTCCACCAAAATGGGATCGAATTCTCTCGTGCCGCGATCGGCGATCTCATCGAGCACCATCGACTTGATTTCCCGATGGATCGGCTTCATCCTCGGCCAGACGTCCTTTGGTGTGCCCTGCTCCATCAGCATTCCAAACCAATCCAACACCCGCTGTTTCCAGATTTCTTTGTTCCGTTCCCATCCCTTCTTGTCGAAATAGACCTTCATTTCCCCTTTGGGATCGACCACAAGCTGAAGCCAACCGTCGTAAATGCACCAGTCCACCGTCTTGCCTATGGTGTAATCGTCCAGATGGTGCATCGCGCCAAAGCTTTCGAGCTTGTACCACTGATTGAACAGCGCCCTGCTGCGCCTGGAGCCCTTCAGGATGAAAACGATATCCTTCCGATCGAGCTTACCCGGAAGCGCATCCACCGTCAGCAGCACAAGATCGATCTCCGCCTGTGAAGGTGGTTCGTCCGGCAAAAGGAGCGGAACGGGAATCCCGTGAGAATCGGCCATAACGATAATTCCTCCTGTGAAGTCAGATTGTCAACACATTTTAACACGAGAAGTCTGAGAAAGCCTAACTCCATCGCCAACACCCCACCCCGATCCAGACCAATTTTTGACATTCGAGGTATATCCGCCTACAATGTGCATGTCCCACCCGGGACTTAGGAGCTTCACCGAATGGGGCCACGAACGAATACGCCCCACAACTCACTATCACAAGGAGGTAGAAAGATGAACAAACGCTTATTCGTCGTCATCAGCTTGCTGCTGGTGATCGTGATGGCAGTAAGCGGATGCGCAAAGCCATCACCGACACCAACACAAGCACCACCTACACCTGCTCCTCCAACCGCAACACCAGTTCCTCCAACAGCTACTCCAGTTCCACCCACACCCACGCCTATGCCGCGTAAGGGCGCCTGGGCGGACAAGCTGGTGTTCACGGTTCAGAAGCAGGCGGACGTAGCCGTCGCTCAGCTCAAGAGCAAGGATATCGACGTCTTTGCCTACTCCGTGAGCGATCCCGAGCTCTTCAAGAAAGTCAAGAACGATCCGGACCTGAAGTATGCCGAGGGCTACGGTGCCTACACAGAACTGACGTTCAATCCGGTCGGCCCCGAGTACGGAAAAGGCGAGCTCAATCCGTTCTCCGACCCCAAGATCAGGGAAGCGGTGAACTGGCTGGTCGACAGGAACCACATCGTGCAGGAGATCTACGGCGGCCTCGCCGTGCCCAAGTTCCTCCCCATCACCAGTGCATTCCCTGACTACGCCAGGTACGTTGACACGGTTAGGGAGCTGGAGCTCAAGTACGCCTACAACCCGGACAAAGCCAAGAGCGTCATCACCGAGGAAATGAAGAAGATGGGGGCCAAGCTGGTCGACGGCAAGTGGACATACAAAGGCAAGCCCGTCACCATCAAATTCATCATCAGGACGGAAGACGAGCGGAAGGAAATCGGCGACTACGTGGCCAACCAGTTCGAATCGATGGGCTTCACCGTCGACCGCATGTACAAGAACTACAAGGATGCCGGTGCGCTGTGGATCCACACCGATCCGAAAGAAGGCAAATGGACCGTCTACACCGGTGGGTGGATCACAACCGCCATCGATCGGGATCAGGGCGGCAATTTCTCCTTCTTCTACACCCCGCGTGGCATCCCGGTCCCGCTCTGGCAGGCATACAAACCTTCCAAGGAGTTCGACGAAGTCGCAAAGAAACTCGAGAACAACGACTTCTCCACCATGGAAGAGCGCGGCAAGCTGTTCCGTGAGGCCATGAAGCTGGCTTTGCAGGATAGCGTCCGCGTCTGGCTGGTCGATCAGAAGAGCTTCTCCCCGTACAGGAAGGACATCGAGGTAACCGCCGATCTTGCTGGCGGCATTGCAGGAGCGCAGCTCTATCCGTTCACCATTCGTCGGACGGAAGGCCCCGGCGGAACGATCAAGATCGCCCAGCCGAGCATCCTGACCGACCCGTGGAACCCGATTGCCGGTTCCGACTCCGTCTACGACACCATGCCGCAGCGTGCCACCGGCGACTGGGGCGCAATCTCCAACCCGTTCACCGGGCTCAGAATGCCCCAGCGCATCGAGAAAGCTGAGCTGGATGTCAAGAAAGGCCTGCCGGTCGCCAAGACCATGAACTGGGTCGACCTGAAGTTCGTGGACAAGATCACCGTCCCGGACGATGCGTGGGTCGATTGGGACGCCAAGGAAGGCAAGTTCATCACCGCTGGCGAGATGAAGGCCAAGATCGAGAAGGCCAAAGCCAAGGTGAAAGCGGCCACGGACAAGGCCACAGAGCTCGCGTCCAAGGCAAACGCCAAATCGCTGACCGGCGATGGCCTGGTGAAGTACCTGACCGACCTGACGACCGCCTACGGTCTGAAGGTGGACGTCGCCAAGCAGTTCTCGGGCGACAAAGGCAAGAAGAAACTCGCCAGCGACGTCAAGAGCATCACCGGCGCCGATGATCCTGCAAAGGCTCTGGCGGACTACGGCGTCCAGTTCCTGCAGGATCAGGATCCGGATACGTTCGACCTGGCCGAAAGGGATTATTCCGAGGCCAACACCAAGTCCATCGTCTACTACCCGAAGGGCATGTTCCAGAAGGTCACTTGGCACGATGGCAGCAAGCTCTCTCCGGCTGACTTCGTGATAGGGATGATCCTCACCTTCGATCGCGGCAAGAAGGACAGCCCGTACTACGATCCTTCCGACACACCCAACCTGCAGTCCTTCCTGAGCCACTTCAAGGGTGTGAAGATCCTCTCTACCGATCCGTTGGTCATCGAGACCTTCGACGACCAGTACAGCCTCGACGCAGAGAACAGCGTCTCCACGTGGTGGCCTTACTACAGCTACGGCGAGGCACCGTGGCACACGCTTGCTGTTGCCATGCTGGCCGAGAAGAACAAAGAGCTCGCCTTCTCCCAGGACAAGGCGGACGAGCTCAAGGTCGAATGGACCAACTTCATCAGCGGCCCGAGCCTGAAGATCCTGAAGAAATACCTGGACGAGGCAACGAAAGAAGGGTTCGTGCCGTACAAGAACGTGCTCAGCAAGTACCTCACGCCTGACGAAGTCAAGACCAGGTACGCGAACCTGAACAAGTTCTATGCCAAGTATGGGCACTTCTGGATTGGCACCGGACCTTACATGCTGCAGGCCGCGCACCCGGTGGAGAAATCGCTGGAGCTGGTCCGGTTCGACAAGTACCCTGATCCGGCCAACAGATGGCTGAAGTTCTCCGAGCCCAAGATCGCCACAGTTTCTGTGGATGGGCCTGGGCGCGTGAAGAAAGGCGAAGAAGCGACCTTCAACGTTTCCATCACGTTCAAAGGCAAGCCGTATCCGGCCAAGGAGCTCTCCGAGGTCAAGTACCTTGTCTTCGACGTCAACGGAAACGTGGTTGCCACCGGCAACGCCGAACTGGTCAAAGACGGGCAGTACAAAGTGGTCCTCGGCAAGGACGTAACGTCCAAGCTGGAGGCTGGCACCAACCGCATCGAAATAGCGGTCTCGCCGCTGGTCGTCAGCGTGCCGTCCTTCGCCGACATGCAGTTCGTCAGCGTGCCGTGAAGTAAGGCTCGAACGACATACGGGATGGCAGGGAATTCCCTGCCATCCCATCTTCATCGGAAGGAAACCCCATGCCAGATTCCAATCAGAAGAAAATCACCGCCAAGGCCAGAGCCGATACTTTCCTTAGGATAGGGAAATACACCCTCGTCCGGTTCGTCACGCTCTCCATCGCCGTGGTGATCGGCCTCTACCTGACGATATTGATCGCCAACATGGGCGGCTACGTGGACCAGATAAGGGAATCCGAACTCCGCGAGAGGATTGCCATTAGCGTCAGCCAGAACCCGCAGTACAAGAAGCTCAGCGTAGACGAGCGGAAAAAGCTCCAGGAACAACTGATCAAGATCGAAGAGCACCGCCTTGGACTCGACAAGCCCTTCCTCATTCGCAGCTTCAACTTCCTTGTCAACGCTCTGGAACTCAAGCTCGGCAGAGCGATGAACATGACCAGCGATAGTGGGTCGAGGCAGGTGAGGCTGATTTTGCTGGAGCGATTACCGGCAACATTGCTATTATTCGGAACATCGTTCTTGATAAATTTCTTCATCACGCTTTTCTTCGCGCTGATGCTATCGCGGAAATACGGGAGCTTCTGGGACAAGCTGATAGTCACACTGTCGCCGACTTCAGCCGCGCCAGCGTGGTTCTACGGCATCTTCCTGATCCTGATATTCGCTGCGTGGCTACACCTGCTTCCATACGGCGGCATGGTGGACGCCCCACCCCCGCCGACGACCATCGGACTGGTGCTCAACATCGGCAAGCACATGATTTTGCCACTGCTCGCCCTTGCCATTAGTTCGATCTTCCTGGGCATCTACAACTGGCGCACGTTCTTCCTAATCTACTCCAGCGAAGATTATGTCGAGATGGCTAAGGCGAAGGGGCTGCCAGATCGC
>JALWAP010000201.1 GCA_027016315.1 Anaerolineae bacterium
CCGGCATGGAGCTTTCCTGCATGAACCTTGGGAAGGTTCGAAACATCTTCCACAAGTACCTGCAGGCCGCATACAACGGCCAGATGTCGCCTGCGGAGGCGATGAAGAAAGCTCAGCAAGAGGCTGACAAGGCCCTTGCCCCGTTCAAATAATCGGTTAATCGTCGGACGGCAGGCCGGTGCGCAACCGGTCTGCCGTCGTTTCATATCATCGAAGGGGAGACGGCATGAGCATTTCCACCAAAGCGCTTTCCGGATCCGGCAGGAGAAACCCGATCTTGCCGTACCTGCTGGTTCTGCCGACGTTTATAATTGTGCTGGTGTTCACGGCGTGGCCTACCATAACGTCTCTTTACATGAGTTTCTTCCGCCAGTACCTGAACATCGCAAAATTCAGGCATCCGACGTTCATCGGCCTGCGTAATTACAAAGAACTCCTGACCGACTCCACTTTCCATCAGGTGCTACTGAACACCCTGATTTACGTCGTCGGCACCGTTCCGGCCAGCATAATTCTGGCGTTCCTCTTCGCTCTGCTGGTCAACAGGGCGGTCAAGGGGATCGGGCTGGCGAGGCTTTCTTTCTTCTACCCGACGATCCTGCCCATGGTCAGTGCCGCCACCATCTGGATGTTCTTCTTCACGCCCGATTACGGCCTTTTCAACTCGGTGCTGAGGACTCTTGGCTACAGGGGGCCGCAGAACTGGACCGGCAACCCACATCTTGCGCTGCTGGCGGTGATGATCGTGGCCGTCTGGAAGAACGCTGGATACCTGATGATCTTCTACCTGGCAGGGCTGCAAAGCCTCCCGCCGGATGTCTTCGAAGCGGCGGACATTGATGGCGCTGGCTGGTGGCGAAAACTCTGGGCCATCACTTTCCCGCTGCTCCGTCGCACGACCCTCTTCGTTTCGACAATCGCAATCATCGACGCTTTTCAGGTCATCGATCACATTTTCGTGTTGACCCAGGGCGGGCCCAGCGGGGCAAGCACGGTCCTGCTCTACTATCTGTGGCAGGTCCGGTTCGAAGATCAAAACGTTGGCCTGGCCTCGGCGCTCACCATCGTGCTGATCGTCATCATGCTTTCAATCACCGTGGCGAATTTCCTGCTCACGGAACGGGAGGGTGAATGATGAGCAGAAAGATGAAAAAACGGCTCACCAACTGGTTCCTGAACCTGCTGACGGCCGCTCTCGGGCTTACGTGGGCCACGGTGATCATTTGGGGATTCGTTGTGTCCTTCCGCCCGGAAAACGAACCCCTCGGGCGTGGAGACGTGTGGTTCGGGCACACGTTGACTTTCGCCAACTATTTGAAAGCCTGGTCGCTGGCGCCGTTTGGAATCTACTACCGGAACACGATTGTCATCGTTGGGATGATCCTGCTGGTGCAGCTCGTGACGATTACTCTGGCCGGGTTTGCGTTTGCCCATTACAAGTTCTGGGGAAAGAAATGGATTTTCTTCTTCCTGCTGCTCCAGCTTATGATCCCGGCCGCGGCCCTGCTGGTGCCGAATTTCTCCACCATCAGGCAGCTCGGGCTTTTCGATACTGTTTTCGCCGTGGCGCTGCCTTATTTTGGCTCGGCTTTCGGCACGTTCCTGATGCGGCAGGCGTTCCTCGAGGTTCCATCCGATTTGGTGGATGCTGGGATCATCGACGGGTGCTCCTGGTGGCAGTTACTGAGGCACATCTACCTGCCGCCCGCGATCCCAACACTGGTGGCGTTCGCGCTTTCGTCCGTGACATGGCATTGGAACGAGTTCCTATGGCCGTTGGTGGTTACGCTGACGAATCGCTCCAGGCCGCTGACGATCGGACTCGTTCGGTTCACGCAGCTCGGGGAGATCGGGGCACGCTGGCCTTTGCTGGCTGCGGCAACCATAACCGTCATAGCTCCGCTCTTCCTGGCGTTCCTGATTTTCCAGCGGCAGTTCATACAAAGCTTCCTCCATTCCGGTCTAAAGTGAACCCAGGCTGAAAGGATTCTCTGTGGCTGAGGTGCCTGACGAGGGGGACACACAAATTGTCGTAATTCACAGACGAGGGAAGCTCTTGCAAAGCGAGAACGCCCGCACTTGGGGAAGTGCAGGCGTTTTCAAGGGGGAAAGTGTGGCCTTATTTCTGGCCCATACCGATCGCATTGTCCTGCGTCTGGAGGGCTCCGTCCTTGATCATTCCCTCGCTTACAACGATCCTGTCAGCCATCACTCCGATCTGCTCTTCTGTCACCACAATCCTGTCCGCCATCGTTCCGATGTCGTCGGAGAGCCTCAGCGTGGTGCCCTCGGAGTTG
>JALWAP010000202.1 GCA_027016315.1 Anaerolineae bacterium
TGGCGCATCGTGAAACAAAGCTACGTTGGGTTTGCCAACTACAGCCGGGCTCTCCACGATCCGGATTTCTGGCAGGCGCTGGTGAACACCGTCTACTACGTGATCGGAACGGTCCCGTTCCAGTTGGTGTTCGCCCTTATCGTGGCCTACCTGCTGTACCAGGACATCAAAGGGCGAGAGGCGTATCGGGTCAGCTACTTCCTCCCGTACATCACGTCGACCATCGCCTCGGGAGCCGTGTTCGCATGGATATTCAACCCGAACCACGGCCCAGTAAACCAACTCCTGAAAGCACTGGGACTCAAGCCGTTGCAATGGCTGCTGGAGCCGAAAGGCATATTCGACCTGATCGCCAGAGCGCACGGCTGGAAATCGGTTCCGATACACGGCCCCAGTCTCGCCATGGTGACGATCTTCCTCTTCGTCATCTGGTTCTGGCTTGGATACGACGCAACGCTGTTCCTGGCGGGTCTCGGCAACATACCCAAGGAACTGTACGAAGCTGCGGAGATCGACGGGGCCAACAAGTGGCAGCTATTCCGATACATCACCGTGCCGCTCCTATCGCCCACCACTTTCTTCCTGACGATCGTCGCCGTGATCGGATCGTTCAAGGCGTTCAACCACATATTCATCATGAACGACGCGTCGTCTGTGGAGATCGGAGGGCCACTGGGCACAACCATGACGGTGGCGATACTGATTTACAAGAAATTCTATGAGGTGCCGACTTACGGCTACGCTTCGGCGATCTCGTTCCTGCTCTTCTTCATAATCCTTGCGTTCACGTTGCTCCAGAACTACGCCGGAAGCAAACACGTTCATTATGGATGACAGCTTATGACGACCCGATTCAAAGTGCTGGGATTCAAGATCGATTCGGTCAAGATGCTGATCTACATCATCCTGACCGTAGGGGCGCTCATATCCATCTTTCCGTTCATATGGATGATCCTGACTTCGTTCAAATCCTATGGCGAAGTGGCTACCGGAGCATTCTTCCCGTCGAAGCTCCGCTGGATCAACTACGTCAACGCGTGGAAAAGCCAGCCTTTCGGCAGGTATTTCCTGAACACGATCTTCGTGGCCGTTACGACCACAGCCTTGCTGCTCGTGACCTCTGGGCTGGCGGCCTATGCCTTTGCAAGGATCGATTTCTGGGGCCGGGATACAGTGTTCCTGCTGTTCCTGGCGACGATGATGATCCCCGGCGAGGTCACGCTAATCCCGAACTTCCTCATCATAAAGAAACTCGGCTGGTACAACACTTACACGGCGCAGATCGTACCGTTCATCGCAAGTCCGTTCTACATATTTTTGCTCAGGCAGTTTTTCAAGACGATACCACAAGAACTGCACGATGCCGCCATTCTGGACGGGTGCAGCCATCTCTGCTTCCTGTGGAAGATCGTCGTCCCGCTTTCGAAAGCAGCGATCGTCACCGTGGCTATGCTGGGGTTCATAGGCAGTTGGGATGCATTCCTCTGGCCCCTGATTGTGACCAGCAAGCCCGAGGTACGGCCTATTCAGGTCGGGTTGAGGAGCTTTCTGGTGGAAGCGGGAACGCAAACACAGGAGCTCATGGCAGCAGCCACATTCACCATTGCACCTATCGTGGTGCTTTATTTCCTGACCCAGAAACAATTCACCGAAGGCATAATGACCTCTGGATTGAAAGGCTGATGCGAAAGGGGGTGATAGCCAAAACACAAATCGTTCGGTTTCAAATCGGGAATGTAGTCCTTTAACAGGTTTGAATCTCAGAGATTTACAGAAGGAGGAAAGAACCATGAGAAATCGAAAACTTCTTACCTGGATTCTGGTGCTGGCTATGCTTTTGCCCGTGCTCTCGGCTTGCGCCAAGCACACGCCTGCACCTACCAAAGCTCCGGCGGCAACCAAAGCTCCCGCCACCAAAGCTCCTGCTCCTACAAAGGCTCCAGCCGTACAACTCGGCACCAAAGATCACCCCATCAGGATGGTCTTCGTCCCCTCAGGCAACACTCAGGCCATCCTCACCGGAGCCAAGGAGCTCGATGACCTGCTACACAAGCAGACCGGCCTTTACTTCAAGTCCTCTGTAGCCACAAGCTACGCCGCCGCTATCGAGGCCATGTGCGCAGGCAAAGCCGATGTGGGCTGGCTCTCTACCTTCGCCTACGTCCTCGCACATGACAAATGCGGCGTCGAGGTCAAGCTCGTCACCGTCCGCTACGGCAAGCCCTACTACCGCGGCCAGATCATCGTCCGAGCCGATAGCGGCATCAAGACCCTCGACGACCCCAAAGGCAAGA
>JALWAP010000203.1 GCA_027016315.1 Anaerolineae bacterium
AGGGACGTGATCGTGGTGGTGGATGGCAAAAATGGTCGGGTGACGGTTGAGGAGTATCCGCTGGAGGACGTGGACTCCTACGATATCGCCCAGCATCTGACCGACATGTTCGCCAGCACGCCGAAGGAGAAGCAGACCGTATCGGTAGCTACTACCGGCAGGGCCGCGGATCACTCTTACATGGCTGGGATCAACCTCTCCTGGTATGACCTGCGCCGGAAGGAAGTCCGGTACAAGCAAGCAGCTCGGGGCGGCACCGGCCGGGTTTTCCGTGACAAAGGCATGAAGGCGATCGTGGTGACTGCTCCTAAGTACGGGGTCAAAGTCAACAATCCGGCCAAGCCGGAGCTCATCCGGAAGGCCAGCGCCAGGATCAACAAGGAAATCGCCGAACTGGACGACAAGCAGAACCAGATGCGGAAAGTCGGTACGGCCAATCTGGTGACGGTCATGAACGACTACGACCTCTTGCCGACCCACAACTACCGCTACGGCTCCCACCCGGAGGCACACAAGATCAACACCGCCGTCTGGAAGAAGCTCTTCACCCAGGGGATGGTGGACGGCTGCCATTATGGCTGTACCCTTTCCTGCTCCCATGCAGTGGACGGATACCAGCTTCGCACCGGGCCGTACAAAGGCCGCATCGTGACCGTGGACGGGCCGGAGTACGAGACGGCAGCGGGGTTCGGATCTAATATCGGCAATTTCAATCCCTACGACGTGCTCGAACTGAACTTCTACGCCGATACCTACGGTGTGGATACCATCTCCTTCGCCACCACCATGGCGTTCGTCATCGAGTGCTTCGAGGAAGGGATCATCGATGAGAAAGTCACCGGTGGGCTGAAGTTGACCTGGGGCAACACCGATGCCGTTCTGGAAGTGCTCCATCAGCTTGGCCGCGGCGAAGGCTTTGGCGCTGAGGTCGGGAAAGGCTCCCGCTACCTGAAGAAGCTCTTCGTGGAAAAATACGGCGCCGACCCCGATTTCCTGAATGACATCGCCATGGAGGTCAAAGGGCTGGAGTTCTCCGAATACGTGACCAAGGAATCGCTGGCACAGCAGGGGGGCTACGGCATGGCGAACAAAGGCCCGCAGCACGACGAAGCATGGCTCATCTTCATGGACATGGTGAACAAGCAGCTGCCGACCTTCGAGGACAAGGCGGAAGCGTTGCATTATTTCCCCATGTGGCGCACGTGGTTCAGCCTCCACGGCATGTGCAAACTTCCGTGGAACGACATCGAGCCTGCCGACAACGCCCTCACCGACGAACCGGCGAAAGTCCCAGAGCATGTCGAGAACTACACATGGCTTTACGAGGGTATGACCGGCAAGAAAGTCACCGGAGCTGACCTGATCCTGCAGTCCGAAAAGGTCTACAACTTCCAGCGGGTCTTCAACCTGCGCCGCGGGTCCGGCACCCGCAAGGACGATAGGATCCCTTACCGCGCCGCTGGGCCGGTCACCGTGGACGAGTACGAGTCCCGTGCCGAGCGATATGACAAGCAACTCAAAGAGGAAGTTGGCATCGATCCTACCGGCATGAGCACCGAGGAGAAGCTCAAAGCTCTCAGAAAATACCGCGAGCAGCGGTACGAAAGCCTGATGGACGCGGTCTACGAAAGGCGCGGGTGGACGAAGAACGGCGTGCCGAAGCTCGAAACGCTGAAGCGGCTGGGCATCGACTTCCCGGATGTGGTGGAACTGGTCAATGCCCAACTGGAAAAGGATGGGGACCTGTGATGATTTTGTAGCGGGGCGAGGTTTGTGCTCGCCCCGCTCACGGCCATTGGCAAGGAGGTGCTCGAATGGCAGAGGAGAAGAGGAGCTTGAAAGACGAAATCGGGAGCATGCTGGACAAGCTGAACAAGAAAGTCGACGAGTTCCAGAAAAGCGGGAAGCTGGACGACCTGACGGCGCAACTTCAGGAGCAGGTGGAGAAAGCGCAGGCCGAAGTGAAGAAGGCGCTCGAGTCGGAGGAGGTTCAGAAGCTGAAGCAGGACCTCAAGGAGACATGGGAGAAAGAATTCAAGTCTGGCAAGGTTCAGGACGAGATCGAAAAAGGCATCCTTTCGGCTTTGAAGGAAATCGACGAAGGGATCGAGAACTTGATGAAATCGTTGGAGGAGAAACGTAAGCAGCAGGAGGAAGAGGGCGGCGCCATGGCTCCTGAAATCCGGACGGAGGAAGGCAAGGAAGAATGAGGCGCGCTCTCGTCACCGGCAGCACCGGGTTCCTTGGTGCTAACCTCGTGGAAGCCCTCAACAGGCACGGCATACCCGTCA
>JALWAP010000204.1 GCA_027016315.1 Anaerolineae bacterium
TCGCCATCCCCTGAGGCAATCGCACGTTACTGAACAGCTATAGCACCGTTTTTTTGACAGAAAACCCTTCTTGAATGTAAATTCCCAATTTTTGACTTTCTGAGCTTGACGTGGTATCCTCTTACCTGAAGCAAAGGCCCACATCAGACGAAGCAACGAAGCTTTTACAATTCAACTCAACGGTAGGAGGATATGGACATGAACGAAAGGGATGCAGTGATAGTTTCCGCTGTGCGTACTCCCATCGGCTCCAAGAAAGGTTTGCTCGCCAAAGTCCGCCCCGACGACCTCGCAGCGATCGCCATGAAAGCTGCTTTGGAAAGAATCCCTCAGCTCGAAGACTGGAAGATGATAGACGACGTCGCCGTGGGCACGGCATTCCCGGAAGCCGAACAGGGGATGAACGTCGCACGGGTGGCTGCATTGCTGGCCGGAATCCCGGAGGAAGTGCCAGCAGCCACCTATTCCAGGATGTGCGGTTCGGCCATGACGGCGCTTCACTACGCCACTTACGCCATCTGGTCCGGTGGAGCCGACATCATCGTGGAAGGTGGCACCGAGAGCATGACACTGGTGCCCATGGTCAGCAACAAGCCAACCCCGAACATCAGGTTCATCAAAGCCCTCTACGGAGAGACGATCGAGGGTGTAGAGATACCGGAAGACCTTCCAAACGTCTACATCCCCATGGGTGAAACCGCCGAGCGGGTGATCGACAGGTATCAGGACAAATACGATCTTTCCCGAGAGGCGCTGGACCGATTCGCCTACAATAGCCACATGAAAGCCATCAAAGCCCAGGACGAAGGCCGGTTCGACGAGGAAATCGTCCCGCTGGTGGTCAACCCCAAGACCGCCGATGTGGAGATGTACAGGGAGGAAAAGGGCGTGCCGGACGGGTGGAAGCTGATGAAGCTGGACGAAAGCCCCCGAAGGGACACATCGTTGGAAGCCCTGGCGAAGCTAAAGCCGGCTTTCCGGGTAAATGGACGCGTGACCGCCGGCAACTCTTCGCCCATCAACGTCGGAGCGCAGGCAATGGTCATCATGTCCTACAAGAAGGCGAAAGAGCTGGGGCTCGAGCCGCTGGCGAAAATAAAGGCGACCGGCGTCAGGGGGCTGGAGCCGGAGGTCATGGGACTCGGCCCGATTTACGCCACCAGGGCACTCATGGACAGGTGGGGCTTCGACATCAAGGACTTCCAACTGGTGGAAATCAACGAAGCGTTTGCATCTCAATCGCTGGCAAGCATCTACGAACTCGGGCTCGATCCTGACATCGTGAACGTCAACGGCGGAGCGATCGCTTTGGGGCACCCGCTTGGCATCTCCGGGCCGAGGATTCTGACTACGCTTATGTACGAGATGCGCAGGCGCGGGCTCAACCTTGGTCTTGCTACGATGTGCATCGGCGGCGGCATGGGCATATCCACCGCCATCGAGATCGAAAAATAATAGGGAGGAGGCAACGATGGCTTCTAAATACAAGATCAGAAAAGCCGCTGTGATAGGTGCCGGTGTGATGGGGCGCGGCATAGCCGCATTGCTCGCCGGCGTGGGCATCCCGGTCTATCTCCTGGACATAGTCCCGCCTAACCTGACGGAAGAGGAGAAAAAAGACCCGAAAGCCAGGAACAGGTTCGCATTGAACGCCATCCAGGGGCTGTTGAAATCCAAACCGCCACAGTTGTTCTCTAAGAACGACGTCAAACTCATAACTCCAGGGAACATGGAGGACAACCTGGAATGGCTCGGAGATGCCGACTGGATTGTTGAGGTGGTGGTCGAAAACCCGAAGATCAAGCAACAGGTCTTCGAGACCGTGGAGAAGTACCGCAGGCCGGGCTCCATCGTCACTTCCAACACTTCCGGCATCCCGCTCAGCATCATGTCCCAGGGACGGAGCGACGAATTCAAGAAACATTTCATGATAACCCATTTCTTCAACCCGCCCCGCTACATGAAGCTGCTGGAATTGGTCGTCGGCGAAGAGACCGACCCGGATGTCGTCGCGTTCATGAAGGACTTTGGCGAGAACGTGCTCGGCAAGGGCATCGTGTTCGCCAAGGACACGCCCAATTTCATCGCCAACCGCATCGGGACGTTCGGGCTGATGGACGCGGTCTGGACGATGTTGAACGAAGGCTATCAGATCGACGAAGTGGATTACATCACCGGCAAGGCCATGGGCAGGCCCAGGAGCGCCACGTTCGGGACCGGCGACCTGGTCGGCATCGATACGCTGGTGCACGTGGTGGAGAACATCTACGATGTCGTTCTCGGGGACGAGCAGCGGGAGATGTTCCGGGTCCCGGATTTCATCAAGAAGATGGTGGAGAAAGGCCTGCTCGGCAAGAAATCCGGCGCGGGGTTCTACAAGAAGACCAAGGACGAGAAAGGCAATACCGTCCGGCTGGTGATCGATCCCGAAACGCTGGAATATCGACCGGTGGAAGAGTACTACTATGAATCGGTCGAAGCGGCTAAGAGCGAGCGTGACCCGCGGAAGCAGATCAAGATACTGGTGGAAGGTGCGGATCGCGGCGCCGATTTCGCATGGAAGATCATCCGCGACACGCTGATTTACTCCGCCTACAGGCTGGGTGAGATCGCCGACGACATCGTGAACATCGACAACGCGATGAAATGGGGCTTCAACTGGAAGCTCGGGCCGTTCGAGATATGGGACGCCATCGGCGTTCGGGATTCCATCGAGAGGATGGAAGCCGAAGGCTACTACCTGCCCGAATCGATCAAAGACGTGATCACCAAAGGCTACGGGCATTTCTACGTGGAACTGGAAGGGAAGAAATACTACTTCGACTTCGTCGAGTCGAAATACAAGCCGGTCCCAACCAGCCCCCACGTGATTGTCATCAAGAACCTGAAGGATGAAGGGAAGATCATCGAGGAGAACGAATCGGCGTCCCTCATCGACCTGGGAGACGGGATCGGACTGGTGGAATTCCACACCAAGATGAACTCTACCGATGACAAGATCATCGCCATGATCCACAAGGCGATCGACATGCTGGAGGACGACAAGCTGGAAGGGCTGGTCATCGGGAGCCAGGCGAGGAACTTCAGCGCCGGGGCGAACATCTTCATGATCCTCACGGCTGCCCAGCAAAAGCAGTTCGACATGCTGAACCAGGTGGTCAAGTCGTTCCAGGACATGAACATGCGGATGAAGTACGCTCCAAAGCCGATCGTGGTGGCGCCCTACGACCTGACCCTGGGCGGCGGCGCAGAGATCACGATGCACGCCCACAAAGTCCAGGCCGACATGGAGACCTACATGGGCCTGGTCGAGGTTGGCGTAGGGTTGATACCTGGCGGCGGCGGCAACAAGGAAGTGTACCTCCGCTCCTACGGCGAAGGCCCGGTTCCGACCGACCCGTACAAGATACCGCAGCACGCGTTGCAAGCAGCAGCGCACGCGCTGGAGCTGATCGGCATGGCGAAGGTCGCGGTCGGTGCGAAGGAAGCGATGGATTGGGGTCTCCTGCGCAAGACCGACAACATCACCATGAACCGGGACAGGCTGATCTACGACGCCAAGCAGACTGTGCTGGCGATGATCCAGGAAGGGTTCAAGCCCAGGCATCCGCTGACCGACATTCCAGTGCCGGGGCGTGAGGGGATCGCCACGCTGACAATGGGGATCAAGAACATGCTCTATTCCGGGTATATCACGGAATACGACGAGTTCATCGCCAGGAAGCTGATCTTCGTGCTCTCCGGCGGCGACGTGATCCCTGGGACGACGGTCAGCGAGCAGCACTTGCTCGACCTGGAGCGAGAGGCGTTCCTGAGCCTTTGCGGCGAGAAGAAGACGCAGGAACGGCTGCAGTACATGCTTCAGCACAACAAACCGTTGCGGAACTGAGCGTAACAGCACCGACTTCGACATCAAAAGGGCGGGCTTTCAGAACCCGCCCTTTGTTCGTAATCGAAAGCGTTCGGAAACTGCGTGGGGATGCATGAAGTAGCGATGCATGAGCGCTGACAGTGCGTCCGGGACAAACTTTGGGCAAGGATACACTCTTCCCTCTCTACAGCGTCATAGCGTGCTGCGCCTATCATTGGGTCCGAAAAAGGAGTCGCATTGCAAGGACAGAATGAATTGGTAGCGCTCAAAAGTAGTGGGATGAGCTCGTCTGGGTCAAGAAATATGGGGTTGCCTTTTGCCCTCATCCTTCACCCCAGCCGCCTGCGGCGGCAAGTTTCGTGGGGCGAGCCGTCTGGCTCGCCTGGTCGAGCTAAACAGCTCGACCCACATGCGGTGCGCCCGTAGGGAGAGATCAGGCCTCGCCCTTGGTGGGTGAGGGCAATAGCAGCGCTATCCCACCAGTTCTGAGCGCCACCGAATGAAATTCGGAACTCGAGGCGCCTTCGACGCCGACCAGAGCGCTGTCTGTGCCGAGAACGCTCTTTCGACGTAGGAGCGCTTTGTGCGACACAACGCCATGTTCGGGGGCATAGCCCGCCTCAAGAACCGGATTCATCCGGTGGAGAACTCAGTGGTGCAGAGCCGCCTGCCGAGGCGAAGAATCTTGCAACGATCCGGGCAAGTCAGCGTTGCCTGGAAAGAGGGCATTCAAGATTCTTCCTCAACAGCGAACTCCGACGTCCACGCGAATCTGGACGGTTCACGAACGGCATTCAAGATTCTTCCTCAACAGCGAACCAGGAACCTCTACTAAGAAAAGACTCGTAGGGGCGTTATGTCAACGCAAAGCCGCGAAGACAAACGAGACGCAAAGAATTTTTGAAATTCTTTGCGCCCTATGCAGCCCTTGCGTCTCGGCGTTCCTTTTCAGTCTCTCCCGACGGGTTTTCTTCCTGTTTGAGCAGCACTACGCGCTGTGGATTCACTTCAGAACAGTGAGGGCTTGCACCATGCGACAAATCCGGAGGGATACTTCAGAGCAAAGCTTTCGAAGACAAGAAAACTTCCTCCACCGCCGAGATTTCGGCAGTGATTGAAAAAGCGGTACATCCAGACACAGCAGGCGTCAGTGTTTGTATCTGTAAACTATTCGCCCGCGTGTCAGATCGTAGGGAGAAAGCTCGACCTTTACCCTGTCGCCGAGCAGGATGCGAATGTAGTACATCCGCATTTTCCCGGAGACGTGCGCCAGGATCTCATGCCCATTGTCGAGCTTGACCTTGAACATGGCGTTTGGCAACGCCTCGGTAACGACGCCTTCCACTTCTATGACATCTTTCGACTTCTTCTTTTGATCCTTTTGTTTCTTCGCCATAACCTCCCCCACATTAGTTTGAGCCGCCAAACCGGCAGCCGCAGTTAAACATTGTACTACAACAACACGCCGTTTCCCAAACTTTGCTTGGAAGACACAAAGTCTCCTTATATCTCACGTTCCAACCTGTTTACGCACTACATCAGTAGTACGTTATCCTGAAGTCGTCGAACTCACCTTTGTATTCCTCGTCTATGACCTCTACGCTTGTCACGCGGGCGCCGATGGGGCCGTGCTTGCACCAATTCACCATCTGGTTCACGGCGTCTTCGTCCCCTTCGATGACGGCTTCCACACGCCCGTCCCACAGATTCCTTATCCACCCGGTAACGCCGAGCCGTCTTGCCTGATTCCTGGCGTTGTACCTGAACCCGACGCCCTGCACTATGCCGCTGATGAAGAGATGCTTTCGTACTTTCTTCATGGCTCGCTTATTTCACGATGATGTCGATGCTCTCGATCTTGTCGCCTTTTTGGATTCGCTCTACCACGTCCATGCCCTTGACGACGTACCCGAAGACGGAATACCCTCCGTCGAGGAAATGGGTTGGTGCCAGAGTGATGTAGAACTGGCTTCCGCTGGATCGCCGATCCGGGTTCACGCTGTCCGGGAGCCTTGCCCAGGCCACGGCGCCTTTTTCGTGCTTGAGACCGATTTCCGCAGGCAGCGTGTAGCCTGGACCTCCGGTACCGGTTCCCAGCGGATCGCCCCCTTGGATCACGAACCCCGGTTCGACCCGGTGGAAAGTTAGCCCATTGTAGAAGCCCTGCCTCGCCAGGAACACGAAGTTGTTGACTCCGTGGGGAGCTTTGTCCGCCCTGAGTTGCACGGTTATATCGCCGCGGTTGGTGTGGATCACCGCTTCGTAGGATTTCGAGGT
The DNA here is from genome assembly GCA_027016315.1 of Anaerolineae bacterium. Classification (GTDB taxonomy): domain Bacteria; phylum Chloroflexota; class Anaerolineae; order S016-19; family S016-19; genus S016-19. Next base: position 6,149 of record JALWAP010000204.1, read on the forward strand.
GTCGATTGTCATCGGGGGCTCCGATTTGTAGTAATTGTTTCTCTGCGCCGGAGGAACTTTCGCCAGCGGCGCTGTCCCCGCCGATTTCTTTCCCCCGCTGCAAGCACCAAAGGCCAGCGCACCCGCAACCACCAGCAAGATCAAGCTTTTCTTCACGTCGTTCACCTCCAATTTACCTTTCGGAAAGTCCCGTCCTGGCGTTTTTCTCCAGCCACCACACGGCGTAGAGAGCAGCGATCAGGGTCGCACCGCCCACCACATACCCTTCCACGATGGAGGCCTGGGTCACGAAGATCGCCAGCACGCCCAGAGCGCCGGATACCAGGTAGCACGTCAGCACCGCTTCCCTTGGCGTGTACCCCAGCTTCACCAAGCGGTGCGAACAGTGGTCTTTCCCAGGCGTGGTCAACGGGTTCTTGCCACGCCTGAGCCTGGAGAAGAACACCAGGCTCGTGTCGAAGATCGGCAGCCCCAGCACCAGCACTGGAACCATCCACGTCACGATGTAGACATTTTCCGGAAACTTCAGCTTGATCCCTATCGCCGCGAGCATGAAACCGAGGAACAGGCTGCCGGAATCGCCCATGAAAATGCTGGCGGGGTTGTAGTTGTACACAAGGAATCCGATGCACGCTCCGAGCACCGCCGCTGCCAACGCGCCAACCAGGTACTGCCCGTTCATAGCTGCTATCAGGGTGAAGAAAGCCGCTGCCACCCCGGAAACCCCGCCGGCCAGGCCGTCCATGTTGTCGAGCAGGTTGATGCTGTTTGTGATCCCTACCACCCAGAAGGCCGTGATCAGGTAATCCAGTGCAGGGACGTGGAATATTCGCACGCTCACGCCGGAAACGATCAAAAGGCTTGCAGCGAAGAGCTGAACCAGCAGCTTGGCCAGAGGAGAAACGCCGAATTTGTCGTCCCAAAGCCCCACGAAAGATACCAGGGAAGCACCAACCAGTATAGAGACGAACTGGTGCAGGTTGTACCTGCGCCCTGCCAGGAAAAACGCTATCAGCACGGCAGCGTATATCGCCACACCGCCCATCAAGGGGGTTGGGTGGAGGTGCATCTTCCTCGCGCTGGGCCTGTCCACCAGGTCGACTTTGTGAGCTGCATGTTTGGCCAGCGGCGTCATCCCAAGCGCCAGCAACACGGAAACGGCAAAAACGACCATTACTTTTTCCATCGCGCTACCTGTTCATCGATTTCTTGATGCTATCGATCAGACCCTGTATCTTGGGCTTGTCCTTTTCAGGCGCGTATTTCAGTGCTTCCTGGGCGTAGAAAAGTGCCTTGTCGTAGTTCTTCTTCACTTTGTAGAGGATGGCGAGGTTCCGCAATACTGCGACGTTGTGCGGAGCGTACTCGAGTGCTTTCTCGTTTGCACGAAGGGAATCGTCTATCCTGCCCAGTTTGGAATAGGCGTACCCCAATGCCGTGTATGCATCTG
>JALWAP010000205.1 GCA_027016315.1 Anaerolineae bacterium
ACAGCGCTCCGTACTACCTGGATCAGACCGAGATCAGCAAGCTGACGGCGTTTTTCGGGGTTTATTCCAAGGTTCCGCCTTTCCTGGAAGCGTCGGTGCGGGGGATATACCATGAATTCGCCCCAGCAGGGCATTCCCCGGTGACGATCACGGCGCTCAACTACAATTTGATCGACGTCACCGCACCCGATCCCGGGCAGGTCATCAAGATCATCCCTTTGACCAAGGCGGAAGGGGAAGGCTCGCCGCAGCAGCCTGCCAACATCAAAGTGGGCTCGACCCTGGAGCTTGCCACTTCGCCGATCCTCGATCACAACGGCAACCCGGTTCCAGATGGCACCCCTGTTGTGTTCCGACTGATGTACCCGGCCGAATCCCTGGAGTTGCCTCAGCACGAGACGACCACTGTGAACGGCGTCGCTCGCACGACCGTGAAGCTGGAGCGGGAAGGCGAGCTTTACATCACCGCCAGCGCCGGGGAGGCCAGGAAATCCACGACTCTGGTCATCACCATCACCGGGGGAAAAAGCGGGATCATCGCCACGCTGGTGCCGAAACCCACCCCTACGAACACTCCCACCCCTACTCCTACTCCAACGGCGACACCCACGCCGACCCCTTTCCCGACGCCTGCCGGGCCTACGGGGGAGGTCGCCCCGCCGAGAAAAAGGCGTGTGGACTTGATTTCCTTCCTGGCAGCTTTGCTTGGGGTCGTCATCGCTGGAGGCATGGGATTCGATTCCAGGAAACAGGAGTCGTTGGACAAAGCGGTTGCTCTTCTCATGAAAAGCGTCATCGTCGGGATGTTGCTGTACGTGCTCTACGGCCTGGGAGTCCTGCCGGGGGCATCGTGGATGCAGCGTTCCGCCGGAGCATGGGGAGCCGCCCTTGTGGCGTTCGTCGGCGGAATGATCCCCATTCTCGTGGGGTGGTGAGCCTTCGTTCAATTTTGCACATCCATATTTGCGCATAATTCGAGCCACCGTGTATAATTTCGGCGCTTACTGTTGTGGGGAAGAATTTTGAAAATTTATCCCAAGGGAGGGTTGCACTGGAGGGAGCCTCGACAATCTTGCGGAAGGCGTGGAGGATCGGCTGGAAGGTTGCTCTGGTGCTTGTAATCCCCTTCGCGGCGGGGGCGTTGGTGGACGATGTCGGTGGTTACTGGCCGTGGTTTTCCCTCGCCGGACTCGGGGTTGGAGTCCTCCTCGGTACGGTGGTGGTGGTCCGGGAGACGCTCGGGCTCATCCGTGAAGCAGAAATTGAAAACGCGCCTGAAGAAGATCGAGAAGAAGAATAATCGGGCGCTTTTGATTTTTGAAAAATAAGTCGGGAGGGGCATGCCAGTGGGTAAACTGCTGAAGAGTAAGGTTTTTTGGGGCTCTATCATTTCGGTAGTCATAATGATTGGCAGCGCAATTTACCTCAAGCCAGCGCTTCCAAACATTCAGCTTCCTCCAGAGCCGATACCCGGTTTCAAGATCCTTGGATTCCCTATTACCAACACTTTCCTCGCAATAATCGTCGCAGACATCACAATCCTCCTCGTAACTTTCCTGGCCACGAAGAAAATGTCTCTGATTCCCGGTGGGATTCAGAACCTGATGGAGTGGCTGATCGAAAGCATGTACGGGCTCGTGGAGGACATCTCCGGGCCGGAATACGCTCCCAAGTTCTTCACCATCGTGATGACCATTTTCCTGCTGGTGCTGGTGGTGAACTGGTGGGAGCTGATTCCCGGCGTCGATAGCATCGGGATCATAGAGACCGGCCATCACGTGGAAGCAGCGAGGACGTACGCTGTCAAGAGCGCCGGCCCGATAGCCATTCTGACCAATCACGAGCTGCCCAAGGATCAGGGAGGCGGGAGTTTGGTATCCTTCCTGAGGGTCGGCAGCAGCGATCTGAATTTCACCCTTGCTTTGGCTTTGTTCGTGGTCTTCTGGACACAGGTGGTCGGGATCAAAGCTCAGGGGTTAAAGTATTTCAGTAAATTCGTTGCGAGTCCTTTGAAGCCGATGGATTTCTTCATCGGGCTTCTGGAGACGATAAGCGAGTTGGTGAAGATCATCTCCTTCTCCTTCCGTCTCTTTGGCAACCTGTTCGCCGGTCAGGTGCTGCTGTTCGTCATGCCGTTCCTGATCCCGTTCATTTTCCCTGTTCTGTTCTTCGGTCTGGAGACGTTCGTCGGGGTGATTCAGGCGTTTATCTTCTCGATACTTTCCCTGGTCTTCTTCACCATCGCCACTCTGAGTATGCATGGTGAGGAAGCTCACTAAGGATATCGAACGGGCAATGAAAGTGGGGTTGTTCCCACAGAACTCAAGAATACACAATTCGAACTAAGGAGGTCTTACGAGAAATGACTGCTCACGGATTGGCACTTTTGGGAGCTGGCTTGGCCATGATCGGGGCTATCGGGCCTGGTATCGGCATCGGCTTGGTCGTCTCTGGCTCTGTGCAGGCGATCGGTCGGAATCCTGAAGCCGCTGGCGAAATCAGAACCAACATGATTCTTGGTCTGGCTTTTGCTGAGGCCGTCGCGATTTACGCAATGGTTATTTCCCTGATCCTTGTCTTCCTGACCTGAGGAGGAAGTGACGGCGCTTAGCTCGACAAAAGGAGGTTGGTAGCTTTGGAAAAGCTTGGAATAAATTTAAACTTCCTCATATCACAGTTGGTGAACTTCCTGCTTCTCATGCTCTTGCTTCGGCTGTTCCTCTACAAGCCGATGCTCAAGATGCTGGCCGAGAGGAAGCAGCGGATCAAGGAAGGGCTCGAGGCCGCTGAAAAAGCCAAGGAAGAAGCTGCACGGGAGCGGGCCGAGTTCGAGAAGAAGCTGGAAGAGGAGCGCAGGCTTGCTCAGCAGAAGCTCGCGGAGGCAACCAAGGCGAGCGAGCGGGCTCGTGAGGAGATCATCCGCAAGGCTGAGGAAGAGGCGAAGGCCATTCTGGAAAAGGCTCGAGAGGATGCCGAAAAGGAGCGCGAGCGCATCCTTGCGGATGCACGCAAGCAGGTGGCCGAGCTCACCCTGCTGACAACCCAGAAGGTTCTGGGCAAAGCCCTGGACGAAAACCTGCAGAAAAAACTTATTCAGGAGTTCATTTCTGAGGTCGAGGTAAAGTGAAAAAGAAGAGCTCACCGCAGGTTTACGCTCAGGCCGCCCTTAAAGCCGCTGTGGCAAGCTGGGAGAACGCACTGGAGGCGCTTTACGAGAAGTTCCAGAAAGACGACGATTTTCGGATTCGGATAAGCGATCCGTCCGTCGCCATTGCGGAGAAGCTGGAGCTGGTGCGGAAAGCGGTTCCCAACATACCCGCCGAAGCCCTCAATTTCGTCGGCGTTCTCATGCAGAACGGCGATCTGAATATGTTGAGCGGCATTCTGGACGAGCTCGACAAACTCTCCGAGGTGGAAGTCCAGCCGGTGCTTGCTGAGATCACCACGGCAGTTCCCCTTTCCGAGGACGAGAAGAAAGCGATCCAGGAGAAAATCCGGAAGGAATTCGGCGGCAACCTAGTGTTCAGGTTCGAGGTCGATCCGGACATCCTGGGTGGGTTGATCGTTCGAGTCGGGGACAAGTTCATCGATTCCAGCATAGCCGGGCGCCTTCGGGAGTTGCGGCAGGCTCTGGGCGTAACCGAGTAAACATAACAAGTGAGGGTGCGTTTGCATCCGTTACATGGGGAGATGCATATGGCCGTTCGGATGGATGAAATTACTGAACAGCTTAAGGAACAAATTTTACATTTCGAGCCTACGGAACGCCCCGTCGAGGTTGGTGAAGTGCTCGAGGTCGGCGATGGGATTGCACGGGTTTCTGGCCTGAACAACGTCATGGCCAGCGAGCTGGTGCAGTTCGAAAACGGGGTCTACGGCATCGCCTTGAACCTCGAGGAAGACAACGTCGGCGTCATCATCATGGGCGAATACGAAGGCATCCACGAGGGCGACATCGTCAAAGGGACCGGCAGGATCATCTCCGTGCCTGTGGGGGATGCTCTGATCGGCCGGGTGGTGAACGCACTGGGGCAGCCTATCGATGGCAAAGGGCCGATCAAGAGCGACAAATATCGCCCGGTCGAGAGGATCGCGCCTAACGTGGTCACCAGGAAATCGGTGGATACGCCGGTGCAGACCGGCATCAAGGCCATCGATTCCATGATCCCGATCGGTAGGGGACAGCGAGAGCTCATCATCGGCGACCGCCAGACCGGTAAGACCGCCCTGGCGATCGACACGATCATCAACCAGAAAGACAAAGACCTGATCTGCATCTACGTCGCCATCGGGCAGAAGCAGGCCCAGGTGGCCAACGTGGTCGCCACCCTCGAGAAATATGGAGCGATGGGGCATACCATCGTGGTGGTGGCAGGGGCGGCCGAGCCTGCGGCGCTTCAGTACATTGCTCCTTACGCTGGATGCGCCATGGGCGAGGAATTCATGGAGCAAGGGCGTGAGGCGCTGATCGTCTACGACGACTTGAGCAAGCACGCCCAGGCATACCGACAGGTATCCCTTTTGCTCCGCCGCCCGCCCGGTCGCGAAGCTTACCCTGGCGACGTATTCTACCTGCATTCGAGGTTGCTGGAGCGGGCCGCCAAGCTGGCGCCGGATTACGGCGGCGGTTCTCTCACGGCCCTGCCCATCATCGAGACTCAGGCGAACGACATTTCCGCCTACATTCCTACCAACGTCATCTCGATTACCGATGGGCAGATCTACCTGGAAAGCGACCTGTTCTACGCTGGCATCCGCCCGGCTCTGAACGTCGGTCTTTCGGTGTCCCGCGTTGGCGGCGCTGCGCAGACCAAAGCCATGAAGCAGGTGGCCGGTAAGCTGAGGCTGGAGCTGGCGCAGTTCCGCGAGCTTGCGGCGTTTGCCCAGTTTGGCTCCGACCTGGACGCTGCAACCAAGGCGCAGATCGATCGTGGTATGAGGCTCCAGGAGATCCTGAAGCAGCCGCAGTACCACCCGGTGCCTCTGGCGCATCAGGTGATGATCCTCTACGCCGCAACCAACGGCTTCCTGGACGATGTGCCGGTGGAAAAAGTTAGCGAATGGGAAAAAGCTTTCTACAATTACATGGACAGCACCCATCCTGAGCTTGTCCAGGTGATCGGCACCGGAAAGAAGATGGACGAAGGCACCATCGCAGCGCTGGAGCAGGCGATCAAGGACTTCAAGCAGACTTTCGAGTAGGGGGTGCCAATTGGCTACCGCACGTGAGATAAAGCGGCGTATCAAAAGCATCAAGAACACGGCCCAGGTCACAAGGGCCATGGAAACCATCGCTGCCTCACGGATGAGGCGTGCGCAGCAACAGGTGCTTTCCTCGCGCCCCTATTCGAAAAAAGCCTGGGAGGTACTCACCTACCTGGCCCGACTCCCTCAAAGTGGGGAGGCGGTGCATCCCTTGCTCCAGCAGCGGCAGGAAAAGTCCATCGGGCTTGTTCTCATCACGGCGGATAGGGGACTTGCTGGCGGGCTTAACGCCAACATGATCAGAAAGGCCGTCGCTTTCCTGAAGGAAAAGGACCTCCCAACGCAGATCATCGCCGTGGGAAAGAAGGGGCGGGACTGGATGGTGCGCTACGGGCCTCCGTTGAGGGCGTCTTTCGTCAACCTTGGCGACAGGCCTACCGCAGTCGACATAGCCCCGATTGCCCGCATAGTGATCGAGGATTACATCAACAGGGCATACGACGGCGTCTACATCGGGTTCACCGATTTCATCAACACCCTTCGACAGGAGCCTACGATCACCAAGCTTCTGCCGATCGAGCCTGCCGAACCGACTGTGCCGATGGCTCCGGATTACATCTTCGAGCCGGACATGAATACCGTGCTGGATACGGTTTTGCGGCAGTTCACGGAGATCCAGATACTTCAGGCCGTGTACGAGGCCATAGCCAGCGAGCAATCCGCCAGGATGGTGGCGATGAGGAACGCGACCGAAGCGGCGGAGGATTTGATAGCCGACCTGACGCTCAGCTACAACAAAGCAAGGCAGCAGTCCATCACCAGGGAGCTGCTGGACATAACCGGAGCGTCCGAGGCGATGAAGAAATCGGATTGATCAAAAAGACATTTGGTTTTTAGGAGGGACGAATGGCCGAACGCATGATCGGCATGATCCGGCGGATCGTGGGACCTGTGGTGGACGTGGAGTTCGCCGAGGGAGAGCTGCCGGAGGTGTACGATGCAGTCTATATCCCGCTTCCCGACGGTGACGAGCTCGTCTGTGAGGTGGAGCAGCAGTTGGGCGGCAACACCGTCAGGACGGTTGCAATGGGCAGCACCGACGGCTTGCGCCGCGGCATGAAAGCCCATTCTTTCGGCGAGCCGATAACCGTGCCCGTGGGGGAGGAAACCCTTGGCAGGATTTTCAACGTGGTCGGCGAGCCCATCGACAGGCTTGGCGAGGTGAAGTCGAAACTCAAGTACCCGATTCACCGTTCCCCGCCTCCGTTCGAGGAAATGTCCACGGAGAAGGTGATGTTCGAGACCGGGCTCAAGGTGATCGACCTGGTGGCGCCGTTCACCAAAGGCGGCAAGACGGGAATTTTCGGCGGCGCTGGAGTCGGCAAGACCGTCATCATCATGGAGCTCATCCGGAACATCGCCGCCGTGCACAAGGGATTTTCCGTCTTTGCCGGCGTGGGCGAGCGGAGCCGTGAGGGGAACGACCTCTGGCACGAGATGAAGGAATCGGGCGTGCTCCCTTCCACGGTGATGGTGTTCGGGCAGATGAACGAGCCCCCGGGAGCACGCATGAGGGTCGGCCTGACCGGCGTCACCATGGCGGAATATTTCCGCGATCAAGGGAAGGACGTGCTCCTCTTCATCGACAACATCTTCCGATTCGTGCAGGCTGGTGCGGAAGTTTCGTCGCTGCTCGGGCGGCTTCCCAGCGCCGTGGGTTATCAGCCTACCCTGGGCACCGACATGGGCGAGCTGCAGGAGAGGATCGTATCCACGAAGTACGGCTCCATCACTTCAATGCAGGCCGTCTACGTGCCTGCGGACGACTACACCGACCCGGCTCCGGCGACGGTGTTTGCCCACCTGGATGCTACCATTTCGCTGGAGCGGTCGCTGGCGGAGCAGGGGCTTTATCCCGCAGTCGATCCTCTGGCTTCCACCAGCCGTATCCTCGATCCGCTGATCGTCGGCGAGGAGCATTACAACGTGGCGCGAGGCGTCCAGAAGACCTTGCAGCGGTACAAGGACCTGCAGGACATCATCGCGATCCTGGGCGTCGAGGAGTTGAGCGAGGAGGACAAGCTTACGGTCGCCAGGGCCAGGAAGATCCAGAGGTTCCTCACCCAGCCCATGTTCGTCGCAGAAGCCTTTACCGGCACGCCTGGTAAGTACGTCAAGATCGAAGACACCGTTCGCGGCTTCAAGGAGATCCTGGAAGGGAAGTACGACGACCTGCCAGAGCAGGCGTTCTACATGGTCGGCACCATCGAAGAAGCTGTGGAGAAGGCCGAGAAGTTGAGGGCAGGGAAAGTTTGATTCTATCGGAGAATAGCAGATGAGCACGATTCGATGTGAGATCGTAACGCCGGAAAGGTTGGTTTTCTCCGATGACGTGAATATGGTGATATTGCCGGGTGCCGCCGGGGAGATGGGCATCCTGCCAAAACACGCCCCTTTGATGTCCCTCCTGACGGAAGGGGAGATCGTGGTCAAGAAGGATGGCGAGGAGGATCAGTTCTTTGCCGTTGGCGGGGGATTCGTGGAAGTGTTGCCTGACAAAGTGGTGGTGCTGGCCCGGAGCGCCGAGTACGCTGAGGAAATCGACATCGCCAGGGCGGAGGCTGCCATGCGGCGGGCGGAGGAGCTCCTCAAGTCCCGGCCTCCGGATGAGACCAGGATCAGCGCCGAACATGCCCTCAGGCGCTCCCGCGTCAGGCTCAAGGTCGCCAGGAAGCGGGCGCGGAGGCGTGCGCGGCCTCCTGTGGCCGGCGTTGGCGAGGAAAGCGAGCAGCAGGGAAGCTGAAGATGCGAACCGGCGGAACTTCCGCCGGTTTTTGTTTTGGGAAAACTGCTTGGCATCCGTGGACAGGCAGGATTGATTAAAGCACAACGCCAGGAGGCGAAGAAACGAAGGCGCAGAGTTTGCTGAAAAGCTCTGCGCCTTCGTGGTCTTGGTGTCTTCGCGTTGTCGAAACAGACCAAAGGAACTGAATCTATGTCTGAACCTCAAGATTCGAACTTTGCGCTGGAAAAGTTTGTGTGTTATGATATTGTCTGATGTCAGACATCTAATCTCGGAAAAGGAACGGACGTAGCGCAAATGCTTCCTAACGATCGCTCGACCGAAGTCGGCAGTGCGCCGATCACCATGCGTAAAGTGAGACCGACCCACGTGCAGGTGGAGGATTCGCTTTACGCCCTTCTGGGGAAGCTGCGCCCGGGTGACAAGTTGCCGCCGGAACCGGCCCTCGCCAGGGAGATGGGGGTTTCCAGGGCTACGCTCCGTGAGGTGATGCGCTCTTTCGAAGAGCGTGGGTTCCTCATCAGGAAACATGGCGTCGGCACGTTCGTGGCTCCGCGCATCCCGGCGCTGGAAACCGGCCTGGAGGTTTTGGAGAGCATCGATAGCCTTGCGAGCCGCAAGGGTCTGGAGACGAAAGTAACCAGGCTTCAGATCGAAGAACGGCTTGCCACCGCCGAAGAGTCGGCCGGGCTCAATCTATCCGATCCGGTGGAGGTGCTGCGCGTTTCCCGAACGATTTCCATCGAGGACAAACCGGTGGCGTACCTGGTGGACGTGATCCCGACGACGTTCTTGAGCCGCAACGACCTGGGAGAGAAGTTCCACGGTTCCGTCCTGGACGTGTTCCTGGAGCGCGGCGATCCTATGCTCTCCTATGCCAGAACCGACATCACGGCGGAAGGGGCGAGTTCTGGTCTGGCCGGGTTGCTGGAGGTGCGCAAGGGCACTGCGCTGATGAAGATGGTCTCCCAGCTCTTCTCGGTGGACGGAGATGTGGTCGGTTTCTCCGTGAGCTACTTCGTGCCGGGGCAGTTCCAGTTCCACGTGATTCGCAGGATTCCCAGGCGGGGCATGGAGAACGGCGTTGGACGCTGATCGGTTCGAAACGGCGATTTCGCCGTCGAAATAGAAAACGACAAACAAATTTCGTGAAGGAGGTCGTACCATGAAGAGCTTTCTCGGACGTGACATTCTCTCTCTGAAGGATTTTGAGCGAGGCGAGTTCTTCCGCATTTTCGAGGTTGCGGAGGAGATGGAACCTATCGCGCGTGAGCGCCGGAACGTGGACCTGCTGAAGGACAAGACTCTGGTCGTGGCGTTCTACCAGCCTTCCACCAGGACCAGGCTGGCCCACGAGGCGGCCATGCACAGGCTTGGCGGGCACGTGACCGGCTTCGCCGACGCCAAGATGACCCGCGCCGGCGACTGGTATCAGGAGTCCATCAAGGACACCGTCAAGATGCTGGAGTACTACGGCGACGTCATCGTCATGCGCCACTTCCAGCAGGGTGCTCCGGCAGAGGCGGCGAAATGGGCCACCATCCCGGTCATCAACGGCGGCGACGGCTGGGGCGAGCACCCGACCCAGATCCTCACCGATCTCTACACCGTGCTCCGGGAGAAGGGTCGCATCGACGGGCTGAAGTGGCTGGCCGTTGGCGACATGCGGATGCGCACCATGCACTCCCTGGCCTACGCGCTCACCAAATTCGACAGCCAGGTGACCTTCGTCTCCCCGCCGGAGATGCGCCTGACCGACGAGTTCAAGGCTGAGATCACCGAGATGGGGCTCAACTTCCGGGAGGCGGAGCATGTGGAGCAGGCCATCGGCGATGCGGACGTGATTCTGGTTGAGCCTGTTGTGCAGCCCGATTACACCAAGCCGCGCGACGAGCGCAAGGGCGACGTGGGCATGACCCCCGCCAACTACAAGATCACCAAGGAACTCCTGCAGACCAAGGCCAAGGGAGATGCCATCCTGCTGCACTCCTTCCCGCGCATGGACGAGATCCCCACGGACGTGGACAGCACCCACTGGGCGCGGTACTGGGAGGAAGCGTTCAACGGCGTCGTGGTCCGCATGGCCATCCTGGCGTTGGTTCTTGGAGCGATGGAGTGAGGATAGTCGAGTAGTCAGGTAGCCAAGTAGTCGGGTAGTTGGGCGGTTGGGGGATGGGCAGGATCGAGCGGTTCGAGGATCTGCAGTGCTGGCAGGTTGCGCGTGCTCTGGCGAAAGGCGTTTATGCTCTTACGGCTGGAGCGGATTTCCGAAGAGACTCTCGTTTGAGGGATCAGATACAGGGCGCTGCTGGTTCCGTGATGCACAACATAGCCGAGGGCTTTGATGCCGGCTCAGACTCGGAGTTCGTTCGGTTTTTGCGCATCTCCCGCCGTTCCGCCAGCGAAGTGCAGTCTCAATTGTACCTGGCGCTGGACCTTGGGTACATTGGCAAGGACGACTTGGAGCGGGTGTACGGTCTTGCCGATGACGTGAAGAAGTGCATCAACGGCCTGATCCGTTACCTGCACCGGCGCTGAACCGGCGACTGCTCGACTACCAGACTACCAGACTACGAGACTATCGGACTACCAGACTACTTGACTAACGACTACCAGACTAATTTCGGAGGTCAAAATGCAAACAAATCTTCGTGGACGTGACATAATCAGCGATCTCGACCTTTCCAAGGAAGAGGTGGAGACTGTTCTCGATCTTGCTTTCGAGCTGAAGCGGAAGCGGGCGCTGGGCGAGCCGCATCCGTACCTGCGGGACAAGGTGCTGGCGATGCTCTTCTTCTTCAGCAGCACCCGCACCAGGAGTTCCTTCGAGGCGGGCATGGCGCAGCTCGGCGGCCATGCGGCTTTCATCGACTACCGCACGACCCAGATTTCCCACGGCGACACCGCCAAGGAGATCGGCGAGATCCTGGGGCGCTACTACGACGGCATCGCCATCCGGCAGGTGGACTGGGGCATCGGGAACAAATACATCAACGACGTGGCGAAATATTCCCGCGTGCCTGTGCTCAACATGCAGTGCGACCTGTTCCACCCGTTCCAGATCCTGGCTGATCTGATGACCGTCATCGAGAAGAAAGGCCGCGATCTGCGCGGGAAGAAGATGGTGGTTTCCTGGGCTTACGCTTCGTCCTACCTGAAGCCGATTTCCGTGCCGCAATCGCTGATCCTGCAGATGCCGCGCTTCGGGCTCGACATAACCCTGGCGCATCCGCCGGAGTTCAAGCTGCGGGACGACATCATGGAGGAGGCGAAAGCGCAGGCCAGGAAGTTCGGCGTCGGGTTCGAGGTGGTGGACGACATGGAAGAGGCGTTCAAGGACGCCGACATCGTCTACGCCAAGTCCTGGGGTCCGCTGGTCACCACCGCTGACCCGGAGGAAGGGAAGCGGATTCAGGATCAGTACAAAGACTGGATCACCGACGAACGGAAGATGGCGCTGGCGAAGCCGGATGCGATCTACATGCACCCGCTGCCTGCCGACAGGAATATCGAGGTCACCGACGGCGTCCTCGACGGCCCGCATTCGGTGGTTTACGACGAAGCGGAGAACAGGCTCCACGTTCAGAAAGCCGCAATGGCATTGACCATGTGGTGATGTAACTTGAGTAAGGAGAGCAGGGGCGCAGCACACCGCGCCCCTATCGACTACTAAGAAAACACTCGTGGGGAGGGCGTTAAGTCAACGCAAGGGCGCAAAGATGAGCAAGATGCAAAGAATTTCAAAAAAATCTTTGCGCCTTGGCGTTCCCTTTCAGCCTCTCCTGAGAGGTTTTCTTCCTGTTTGAGCAGTGCCACGCACTGCGGATTTACTCAGAAGAACGACGAATCAAGGAGGTTTTTCAATGGGGAAAATAGCGGTAATTGCCATAGGCGGCAATTCTTTGATCAAAGACAAACAACACGTTAGCGTTCAGGATCAGTACAACGCGGCAAAGGAAACCTGCCATCACATCGCTGACATGATCGAGAAAGGCTGGGATGTGGCCATCGGGCACGGCAATGGGCCGCAGGTTGGGTTCATCCTGCGCCGTTCCGAGATTGCGGCGAAAGTGGCCGGGATGCACGAAGTTCCGCTGGACGTGTGCGGTGCCGATACGCAGGGCGCAATCGGCTACGCGCTCCAGCAGAATCTTTACAACGAGTTCAAGAAGCGCGGGATGGCAAAAGCCGCCGCCACTGTGGTCACCCAGGTGCTGGTGGACAAGAACGATCCTGCGTTCCAGAACCCGACAAAGCCGATCGGCTCCTTCATGGACGAGGAAGAGGCCAAGCGCCGTGCGAAGGAGTTCGGCTGGACCGTGGTCGAGGACGCCGGACGAGGCTGGCGGCGCGTGGTGCCTTCCCCGATCCCGCAGAGGATCGTGGAGCTGGATGCCGTGAAAGAGCTTCTGGACGCTGGCATCATCACCATCACCGTGGGCGGCGGCGGGATTCCGGTCGTCGAGGAAGAGGACGGCACCCTTAAAGGCGTTGCCGCGGTCATCGACAAGGATTTCGCGTCCTCGCTGCTGGCACGGTCCATCAAAGCCGACCTGTTCCTCATCTCCACCGCGGTGGAGAAAGTCTACCTGAATTTCAACAAGCCGAACCAGAAGCCCATCGACCAGATGACTGTTTCCGAGGCGAAGAAATACCTGGAAGAAGGGCATTTCGCAAAGGGGAGCATGGAGCCGAAGATCAAGGCTATCATCTGGTACCTGGAGGCTGGCGGCAAAGAGGCGATCATCACCGATCCGGAGCACATCACCGCGGCGCTGGAAGGCAAGACTGGCACGCGGATCATCCCGGATTGAGCCTCGTATCGTCGTAGCGCGTTTTGGGGTTCGAAAGCCCGTCTCCAAGGGTGGCGGGCAGGGATCCTCCTAATAGGCTTGATCAAGCATATTCAGTTGGTAGCGGGTAAGCGAAGGCACAGCCTTCGCTTACCCATACGTCCCGCCGCGAGAGTCGGTCCAACTTCCCCGCAGCATCAATCGCTGTGGCTGCCATGCCGGGCAATGACCTTTGGCCACGCTCACGAGTGGGTAATCCCCTTCTAAGCCGAACACATAGATTTTTCCGGGAGCACCGCTCACATGGAACGCGACCCATCGACCATCCGGCGACCAGGTGAAGCATCCGGATGCTTGTACCTAATCACTTCCCTTGCGGTGCGGAACGCCCCCAAACCTTTTTGCACCTTTGGCGTTTTCTCGACCGACTGTTCAGTCGGAAAATGTTTGTGTCACCTATTCCAATATGAGCGAAGAGGTTTTTCAAACACTTCTGCCCGTCAGGGCGAGGATGTTTTGTCTAAACTCGGGATCCAACAACAAGTTAATTAAACCCCAATCCAAATATACCAAGTGCTTGGGCTACCTGAAGCGGCCAAAAAAGAGCTACCAGAAGAAAATCTGGCTCCAGCAATATCTCTGGGAATTTTGCGCCCAGACCAACATTGAAGACAGTAACCCATCCGATACCGATTAGAATGTACAGGATTACTGCCAAAAGCATCCCTCTCCATGCTTGTCCTTGTGGACCTAGTCCGGCACCAATGAGCACCCAGCCAGTGGCGAAAAGAATGACCCCACCCAATGGTAGCCAGGATAACATTTGAGGTTGGATTCGAGGCGCGAAGTACCGAAAAACTCCGAACCACAAGAGACCTGTTGCCATTACGCCCAAGCCGAATCCAAGCAGAGAAGAATTAAGAACAAAGATCGCTTTACTCTTTATCCATCCAGTTAACACCCATACTGCGGCGCCTGCGATGCCCAACAAAATAAGATAGAAGGTATACAACGCGATGGCGCGGGTCGAAAGCGCCACAGGATTCACAACCTGCACTTTCTGACCACGGGGTAGAAGCATGGCGTTTGTTGCTGTACCTGCGATGCCGACCAGAAACCAGCCATTCCCCTCCACCCGCACAACCTCCCAGAAGTCAACCGCCTCACCTGGGGCAAGGCTCTTGATGGGTTCGGATGGTCGCTTGTTCAGTGGAGTCCAGCTTGCATCAGCAGCACCTATATTGCCAAATGCTACTCCAAGCTGGAGGTCATACACCGGGGTTGTCCCACGATTGACCACTGTAGCTTCCACCCGAACAGAAGCCCCTGATCGGACAATAGCCGGCTTAACGCGTAGTTCTCGCACCTCAAGCAGAGGCCCTGCTACCGGCTCCAAGTCGTGGGGCACGGTTGGAACCTCTTGCGCTCCTCTGACGCAGCTAGATACCAGCGCAAGCACACCTAACAAGACAGTGATTATACGAAGCGTTGGCTTTTTCCTCATTAGACTCAGTCCAACAGGAACGAGGTCGTGAAGAGACAAATCCCTTCACGACCTTGACAGAACATTTTTCAGTAGAGAAGCTCAATGAACCGAGCCCGGCCATCATTGTCTGCACAATCATAGTGGCCGGCATTGCCCAAATCAGATTGCCATCTCACACCAACAAACCAGAGCGGACTGCCGTCGGCAGTTTGAAAGGAATTGAGTACCGTGCTTTCAGCGTTTTCCCAGCCATCTGTGCATCTGTGCCACTTATTGTCGTGATGCGCATCACCGACTGACCACCAACCAAAACTGGGGGTGTCGCTATCTCGGACGAAGGAGCCGAACAGACGAATGTGATACCGGGGCGAACCGCAGTACCAACCTGCATCACGCTCCAACTGGTATTGCATATTCCGCCAGCCATCCCATCCCCCAGTATGTTGGGCATCGCAGATATATACGCGTTGCGAACTACCGCATGAAGTCCTCCCCCAGCGTAAACGTGTCCAATTTCGCATGTCGTAGTCAACATCCCACGCCTTACCGACCCTGTAAAAGACTACATTGATGGGATCTTTCCGTTGCGAGCCAGAATACGTGAACTTTGAGAAACAAATGCTGTGCTGGCCTACTTCAACGCTTGGGATCTTCAGGCTGATCGGACCATCCGGTAGGGCCTCAATGCTCCGTCTTTGCTTTTCATATTGCCCTTGCATACGCTGGACGGCTTTGTATCCACCGTTGCGTTTTAACTGGTTGAAGTACTCATTGTCAGATGCCTGGGCGGCTTCTAAATCAGCGAGAAGTTGGGCTTTCGTCACTTGAATTGTCACAACAAACTGACGGACCGGCTCGCCAGGCTGTACGTACATTCCTTCGGAGCTTGGGAGATCGACGATGCCAGCTTCCTTTTTAGCTCGTTCCTTCTCAGCGACGAGGCGCATCTGGTCTGGAGTGAGGGGAGCAGGAGGAGCTCCCTGAACGCCCTCTTGCCAAGCTAACGTTACGAGAGTTAGAAGAGCAGCAGTAAGCAAGACTCCCCAGACCAGTCGCCTCTTCAATTGTGTTTTGCGTTGCATTTTAAACCCCCTTTCCTGACTGACAGATCTACATCTCAGAACGCGTATAAAAGTTGAGTAAATTGTTTCCAGTGAGGTAGTTCCCATTGTCGACGATAGCGGGTTGTTTAGCGCCCACTCGCTGATCACTGTCATGAGTGAGGTAGTTCCCATTGTCGACGATAGGCTGTGGCCAGTTTCGGGACCGGTTCCAACGGTTGCGCCCTTTCATTTTCTTTGCCTCCTTAACGCTCTACTGGATCTTTGGAGGCTTCGCCTGCCTCCGTGAACCGTGCTGGCCAGCACCTCCACTATCCAGTATACTCCGCAGGAGGCCGCTTGTCTATGGGTATTTTTACCCATTTTTGCCATATGGGTAGAAATACCCATATCTTCAAACCTTTTCCGATCCCCTCTTACCACGTTTCTTGAGCTTTATCCACCCTCTGGCAAGCGCAATCGTGAGAGCATTGGCCCGATTTTGTGCCCCAAGCTTGGAATAAACGCGCTCCAGATGGTAAGCCACCGGGCTTTCTTGCTCATACTTCGTATTCCTCGCAATTCTTCTTTCAGTTGGCATCGGGTAAGCAAAGGCACTGTCTTCGCTTACCCCTAGGCACTACGAGTTTTCGTTTTCCCGTCTTCGCCCGGCGGGGGCGCAGCACGCTGTGCCCCTACCGAACCTGTCATTAGGAGCGTCAGAGACGGAGAATCTCGAGCGCTCTTTTGCCAAGCGCCATCGGTCTATCCAAAGTGTTGCAAGATTCTTCCCCTCGGGGCTGTGCTCAGCAGCGATGAGCTCTACTGCCTCGGCTATTAAGAAAACAACCGTGGGGAGGGCGTTATGTCAACGCAAAGACGCGAAGACTTTTCGAAATTCTTTGCACCTTATGCGGCTTTTGCGTATTGGCGTTCCTTTCAGTCTATCTCACAACAGGTTTTCTTCCCGTTTGAGCAGCGCATTGCGCCGTGGAGCTACTCAGAATGACGTGTAGGGGGACTCATGAGGACGTTTGCTCACGATGTTTCGCTTGACAAGCTGCTGGTCCGCTCGATCCATTTGGACAGCATCTCTTCGAGGCGCTGCACGCCGACGAAACGCACCTCCAGAGGTAGCCCCAGCTTTTTCGAGATCTTTTCTGCTTCGGCCAGAAGCCTTTCGTCTCTGGTTTGCGCCAGATAGAGCATCCTGCGATAGTTGCCGAAGTACATCGAAACGAGCTCTGGGTGTGCATCGATCCCCATTTGGCGCTCGAGCCTGGCGAACGACCTGACCATGAAATCAGTGAGGAAGAATGTGCCCGGTTCCTGACGCACAGCGTTCCAGAAAACGTCTCCGCCGTATATCTCGTAACAGTGTGCCCCGTCGAGCCGTTCCACTCCGTACCGGGCCAGCAACTTGTCGAGCAGCCCTCCTGTGCCGCAATCGCCGTAAACCACCAACACCCGGCGATTCGGCAGGAGAAGGTGGAGCTTTTCCTCTACGCCGCTGACTATCTTCTGCGGATCCAGGTGGTAATCCGATGGAAGCGGGTGGAGTTCTACCTCCCACCCACGCTTCTTTACGATCTGGCTGACTTCCGGCAGCAAGGCCCCGCAGACCACGAAAGCGACCTTTTCCCCTGAAGGTTCCATTTCATTGCTTGTTCAGCTCGGAGGAATCTTCGTAGCGCGAGGGACATTTCAGGAGAAGGGTTTTAGCATGAAAGACTCCGTCCTTCCCGAGTTTTCCTTCGACCACGGCATCGGCTCCATCCGTGAGGTTGTCCGGCTTTGGACCGCGGTATAGCACCTCGAGCGTCCCCGTTTCGTCCTGGATGGAGAACCTAAGGTTCATGCTTTCCGCATCCCAGGCCACTGTATTGCCGATCACTTTGCCTGCCACCCTCACGTTCCTCCCGTGGAGTGCCCCGGCTTTGGCTTTTGCTTCGAGTTCCCCCACAGTGAGGTAGTAGGCTCCGGAGGAGGAAACCGAACTCACGATCAGGTAGATGGCTATGCTTATGATCAACAAGCCGCCTATCAAGAATTTCCAGCTCTTTGATTTTTGGGATTCGCTTATTTCGTCTTCGAAAGTCAGAACGTTTTCTGCCTTTTCCATGATTCTCCCGCTTAGAGTTTTTCACTCGAAGGATCGAGCTTTCAGTCAATCGATTGGATCTGAACTATAGCATTTTGGGCTTCTCTTTGCCAAACATGGAGCCAAGTGGTAAAACAATACGAGGATTGTTAAGAGATTCACATCGGGAGAACGCATGGTCGACAACGGGAAGGAAAGGCGAGAAGAAATCCTCGCCTTGCTCGGGGAAGCAAAATCCAATCAGAACGAAGGCAACCTCGAGAAGGCCGAGGAGTTGTACCGCACGGCTTATAAGCTTGCAGAGGAATCAGGGGACGGCAGGCTCGCCGGAGCTGCCCTTGGACAGTTGAGCATCCTGGAGGAAGCGAAGGGGAACACAGGCGAGGCGCTTGCCTTGAACGAGCAATCCGCAAATCTGTTCATGGCTGCTGGGGACGCCCCTGGCTTGTTGCTTGCGAAGCGCTCCCGCGGCATCCT
This sequence comes from Anaerolineae bacterium, assembly GCA_027016315.1. Taxonomy (GTDB): domain Bacteria; phylum Chloroflexota; class Anaerolineae; order S016-19; family S016-19; genus S016-19. The sequence goes on from JALWAP010000205.1 coordinate 17,906, forward strand.
TCTGCTGAAAGCCCGGGGAATAGAAGAGGCTATCGAGCCTCTCTCCTTTTCTGTAGGCTTGAGCCTGCAGATGGGTTCCCAGTACATGATCGAAACCCTCCGAGAAATCGTCGGAGTATCCAGATACCTGCAACAGCAGTCCCGCCTCGAGGATCTGCTCTTGCTGGGGGCCGGGATCAACGAGGCTATCAAGAAATTCGAATCGGAGGTGCACCCGCTCTCGGAAGACGAAGAGATGGTCTGGTTTGGGGAAATGGCGAGGGCTGTTTCTGGCATGTTCAGCGCCGTCGGGTTCCTGGTTTCGGTGGCCAATGGGAATGAAGAGGCGCCGGACAAGGCCACGATATTCCGAATCGCCAGGGAGGCGGTGCATCAGGCGTGGTTGGTCGATGCCTGGACGCAGATTGCGTGGAGGATGGTCGAGTGGATCACGGAAACCCTGGAGGAGTTCGTGGATGCACTCGGCATCAGGGAGGAATGGGACGATGCTGAGATGGCGAATTTCTCCCTGGATGTGCATGCACACGACGACCCTGCCTCGAGCCATGTCGATATCGAGGAAACCGACATAGACTGGTAGTTCGACACTGAAACAGCGGGGTGAAACCGATGAATTCAGTCTCTGCTGAAAGCAGGAAAAGCTCGTTCTCTCTGAGATTGGTTCACTTGGGGCGTGTTTCCCCAAGGATCATGATGACCGTGCTGGCGGTGATCGTGGGCCTGCTCGGGGGTTCCGGCACGATAGCTTTCCACTGGCTCGTGGAGCACATACACGATTTCTCGGAAAGTACCTCCGTGTTTCTGCCAGCGGCCTCCAGATCGTGGTGGATGGTGTTTTCTCCTGCTGTCGGTGGTTTGATCGTTGGGCTTCTGGTGAAATTTCTGCTCAACGGTGAGAAAGGGCATGGGGTTGCTGGCGTGATCGAAGCCGTCGATATGAACGGCGGCAGGTTGGACGTGGTCAAAGCGCTGATCCGGGTAGTCGGGGCGTCGATAACCCTGGGAAGCGGTGGGTCGGCAGGCCCGGAAGACCCCAGCGTGCAGGTGGGTGCGGCCGCCGGAGCCGGTATTTCCCAGTTGCTACACCTGCCTGACAGACGGGCTGCCATACTCGTTGGGTGTGGCGCCGCCGCGGGGATCGCCTCTGCGTTCAATGCCCCGATAGCCGGGGCGTTTTTCGCCCTGGAAATCATCCTCGGCGAGTTCACCACCGGCTCTTTCGGTATGGTGGTGCTATCGGCGGTCACCTCGGCAGCGATCACGGAGGCCGTGGTAGGTAACCATCCCACGTTTCAAGTTCCGGCGTATTCCTTCAAGAGCTACTGGGAATTCTTTTTCTACATCGGGCTCGGCGTGCTCGCAGCGATAGTTTCGCTTCTGTACATCAAAACACTCGTGCTTTCGAGCGACTACCTGCGCAAATGGAAGGCACCTGTCTGGCTCAAACCCGCGATCGGCGGGTTGGTCGTTGGGTTGATCGGGTACAAGCTTCCGCAGATTTACAGCGTCGGTTACAGCGCGATGGAAAGCGTGCTTCTGCAGCGCGTGAGCTGGCCGATCATGTTGCTTGTGGCGATATTGATTGCCAAGATGGTTGCCACTGGCATCACTCTTGGCTCCGGTGGGATAGGCGGTGTCTTCGCTCCGTCGCTTTTCCTCGGTGCGATGCTTGGCGCCGCGTACGGCACTGGGCTGCATGCACTGTTCCCGAACGTTGCATCGCCTCCGGCGGCTTATGCCATGGTCGGGATGGCTGCAGTGCTCGCCGGTGCAGTCCGATCCCCGATCACGGCCACTTTGCTTTTGTTCGAGATGACCAGGGATTACCACATCATTTTGCCCCTGATGTTTTCGACCGTCATAAGCCTGATAATTTCGGAGGCCATGTCGAGGGACTCCATCTACACTCTGGAGCTGAAGAAGCATGGCGTTTGGCTGTGGCCGAAGGAGCATGTGGACGTCACCCAGACCGTGATGGTCAAGGAAATCATGTCCCCAGCCAAGGATGTGGTCAGGGAAGACATGCCAGCCACCGAACTCGAGCACTTCCTGGAAAGGACGAAGCACCACGGTGTGCCGGTCGTGGACAAGGACGGGTTGCTGGTGGGAGTGGTTTCCCTGTCCGATATCACCAGAGCGATGCGGACGCACGGGTCGCTGGAAAAGCTGAGGGTGATCGACATAGCCACGAGGAATCCGGTCACCGTGTACCCAGACGACTACGTCTGGAAAGCGCTGAAGCTGATGAGCATTCACGACATAGGCCGGATACCTGTGGTTTCACGGGAGAACCCTCGGAAGCTGGTCGGGATCGTCAGGAGACAGGACATCGTAAAGGCGTACCGGATAGCGATCCAACGCAGGCAGGAAGAGGAAGAAGTGGTGGATACGCTGAGGCTCGCCCACCTCAGCCACATGGTGCCGTTGCGTCTGGTGGTTGGCCCTAACTCGCCTGCTGCGGGTAAACGGGTGAAGGACCTTCAGCTGCCGAAAGGGTGCGTCTTGACCGCCATCCACAGGGGCGACGAGGTCATCATGGTGCACGGGGACGTGGTTTTGTATCCCGGCGACGTGGTGACGGCGGTTAGCACGCCTGACAGCATGACTGAACTCAAGAAATTGTTTGCGGAAGAGGAAATCATCAAAGAGCCGAGGATTTCTACTCCGTTCGAGTGAGAAAAATGGTCGTTGGATTGCTTCAAGTGGAGCTTTGGATACCCGAAAACAGCTCCTTGAAGGGGAAGAGGCAGGTGCTGAAGTCGATCATCTCGAAGCTGCGGAACAATTTCAACGTTTCCGCGGCGGAGGTGGGCGAGCAGGAAACCTGGCAAAGGGCGGTTCTGGGTATCGCTTGCGTTTCGTCGAGCAGGGATTACGTCCACTCGACGCTGATGAAGGTGGTGAATTCGATAGACTCCTGGAGACTCGATGCTGAGGTGGTCGATTACCAAATCGAGATAATGTGAGGTCTGCGGAGCATGACGTATTCTGCCAAACTGAAGTGCATCCGGGGATGCCCGGGCGAGTATTCCGTCTATGATGTCATCTACAGGTGCCCTCACTGCGGCGGTCTTTTGGAAGTGGTTCACGGTGTAGATGCGCTGAAGGACAGGAGCCCAGAAGAGTGGAAGTCTCTGTTCGACCAGCGTATCAGGACGAACGAATGGCCCTACGGCAGCGGGGTGTGGGGGAAGAAAGAATGGGTGCTGCCGGACATCGACGACGAAAACATCGTTTCCATGTACGAAGGCCACACGAACCTCTTCTGGGCCAGGCGGCTTGGGGAGGAGATCGGGGTCGAAGACCTCTGGGTCAAGCTTTCTGGCAACAGCCATACCGGTTCGTTCAAAGACCTTGGTATGACGGTGCTGGTTTCTGCCGTCAAGGAGGCGATCAGCCGGGGGCAGCCGATACGCGCAGTAGCGGCGGCGTCTACAGGTGATACTTCCGCGGCCCTGGCCGCTTACGCCGCAGCCGCTGACATACCCGCTGTGGTGATCCTGCCGAGGAACAAAGTCAGCCTTGCGCAGCTTATCCAGCCGATTGCGAATGGAGCCATCGTGCTCGCCCTGGACACCGATTTCGACGGTTGCATGAGGATAGTCCAGGAGATCACCAAAGACAAGACGATCTACCTGGCCAATTCCATGAATTCGCTGCGGATAGAAGGCCAGAAGACGGTGGGAATCGAGATCGTGCAGCAGTTCGATTGGCAGGTGCCTGACTGGATCATCATCCCGGTGGGAAATCTGGGCAACATAAGCGCCCTTGGCAAGGGATTGTTGTTGATGGAGAATCTCGGCCTCATCGACAAGCGACCACGTCTGGTTGCAGCGCAATCCGCAAACGCCAACCCGTTCTACCTGAGCTACAAAGAAGGGTTCAGGGAGAAAGTCCGGGTTCAGGCGAAGAAAACTTCTGCTTCCGCCATCCAGATAGGCGATCCGGTTAGTTACGAGAAAGCGGTGAAGGTCATAAAGGAGTTCGACGGGCTTGTGGAGCAGGCTACTGAAGACGAACTGGCAAACGCGTCGGCCAGGGCCGATCGGACCGGGATGTACACGTGCCCTCACACTGGGGTGGCTCTGGCGGTGCTGTTCAAGCTCGTCAGCCGGGGGGTGATCAAGAAACACGAGCGTGTGGTGGTGATTTCCACGGCGCACGGGCTCAAGTTCACGAATTTCAAGCTGGCGTATCACAGGAGGGAGCTGGAGGATGTGGTTTCCATGTATGCAAATCCACCGATCGAGCTCCCGGCGGATGTGTCCGCTGTGAAGGATGCCCTCTGGCGCAAACTGGACGAGGTCGAGACTGCCAGAGCGAATGGGGGCTGAGTCTTTCCGGGGGGTGATGCCATGGAACTGAGAGGGAAAGTAGCCCTGGTTACTGGAGGGAACAGGGGGATCGGGAGGGCTATTTCGATTGCTCTCGCCGAAAAAGGTGCCGATGTAGCGGTCAACTATCGCAGGAACAGGGAAAGTGCCGAGGAAGTGGTCGATTTGCTGAGCGCTCTCGGCGTGCGCGCTATGGCGATCCAGGCCGATGTGAGCGACTACGGGCAGGTGGAAGCGATGGTAGACGCCGTGGTGAAGTCGTTCGGGCGGTTGGATATCCTGGTCAACAACGCGGGGATAACGGGGGAACACGTGAAGCTGCGCGAAATACCGCTCGAAGAGTGGGACAGGATACTGGACGTGAACCTCAAAGGAGTGTTCAATTGCTGCAAGGCTGCCGAGCCTTTCCTCCGGCAGGCGAAGGGTAAGATCGTGAACATGAGCTCTGTGGCTGGCAAGATGGGCGGGACCATCGGTTCACATTACGCCGCGTCGAAAGCGGGCATAGTCGGCCTGACCTTTGCCCTTGCTTCTGAGCTTGCGCCCGATGTGATGGTGAATGCTGTGGCCCCCGGCCCGGTGGACACGGATTTGATATCGCCCGAGGTGAAGAGAAGGCTCGCCAGCATCATCCCTCTCGGCAGGATCGCAACGCCGGAGGAAATTGCCCATGCGGTCATTTTCTTGCTCGAAAACGATTACGTCACCGGCGAGGTCGTCGACGTGAACGCCGGTAGGTACATGGATTGACCTGGAGGAGGTCTAAATTGACGACTCAAACGAAGGAGAAGCGAGTTTCGTGGGGCAGCGCTCCCCGCAGGGAGCGCTTGCACGAGGGGATGTTGACCAAGGGGCGTCGTCCGCCGTGGCTGAGGGTCAGGCCGCCCGGCGGTGAGACCTACGAGCGGGTCAGCAAGATCGTGCACGAGCTCCATTTGCATACGGTGTGTGAGGAGGCGATGTGCCCCAACCTGCCGGAGTGTTGGGGACACGGCACGGCCACTTTTCTCATACTCGGGGATGTGTGCACCCGGAGTTGCGGGTTCTGCAAGGTGAAGACCGGGAGGCCGGGCCCTGTGGACGAAGATGAGCCTTTGAGGGTGGCCGAGGCGGTGAAGGCCATGGGCCTGCGTCATGCTGTCATCACTTCCGTCACCAGGGACGATTTGCCCGATGGGGGGGCGCACATTTTCGCACGTACCATAGCCGAGATCAAGCGAATTCAGCCTGGCTGCACCGTGGAGGTGTTGATTCCCGATTTCAAGGGAGATCCGGACGC
>JALWAP010000206.1 GCA_027016315.1 Anaerolineae bacterium
TGGTTGGCCTGATCGGGATTCACCACCTTGGAAGCAGCGTCGCTTTCGGTTTGAGAAGCCAGCGCAACGATCGAGTCGTTTGCAGATGGGGCTGCTGCAAAAGTGTGCCCCGGAAGAGCGAATGCGATCATTGAAAAGGCGATCACGGCGAGAATGGCGATGTAGAATTTGGTTTTCATTTCGTATTTCCTCCTCAAGAGTGTTTCAAGGTTTCGGGCGTTTGCCCGTGTTTTTCGCTTTCACCATATGAGATGCTCGAGAGCGCTGGAAGGTTACATCCGGGCGCGATCTGTTTGCAGAGACTGGCAGATTTCGACCAGCGTTAAGTCGCTCCGGTGGCCCCGATCTGTGCCTGACGTGCTCTGAGTTGGGGACCCAGGTGATGCGTGTTATACTTTTCGAAAACGCTCGAGGGAACGGATGACTTCGTTGAAGCCTTTGGAACAGTTCGTGCTTTGTGTCGATCTCGGGGGAACGCAGCTCAGGGTGGCGCTTTGCAAGCCATCGCCCCCCTGGATAGTGCACCGTGCCGCCGAGCCTACCGCCAAATCGTCTCCGGAGGCGGTGATTTCCCAGATAGCGAGGATGTGCCGGGCGGTCTCCAAAGGCGTGCCCAGCTCCCAGATTAAGGCGGTCGGGATAGGTTCGCCGGGGCCGCTGAACCCATCCACCGGCATCGTTTACGATATGCCCAACCTGCCCGGCTGGCGCGACGTGCCCCTGGCCGAAATGGTTTCCACAGAGCTTGGGATCAGGACACTGCTGAACAACGACGCCAACGTCGCCGCTCTGGGGGAATATCGCTTTGGGGCAGGCAGGGGTACGAGGGACATGATTTACATAACCGTCAGCACGGGCATTGGGGGCGGGGTCATCGTGGATGGCAGACTGCTTCAGGGGGCGAGGGGCCTGGCCGCAGAGATCGGGCATCACACGGTCGAAGCCCACGGGATCAGGTGCAAGTGCGGCAACGTCGGGTGCTTGGAGGCTTACGCTTCTGGCACTGCCATCGCCCGGATGGCGACCGAGGCGATCGAGTCCGGCAGGGAGACGGTTTTGTCGGGACGACCTGCGGTAACGGCAAAGGATGTGGCGGAAGCGGCCAGGAGCGGAGACGCGCTGTCCCTTGAGATCATGCACACTGCCGGGTTCTACCTTGGAGTTGGGATCGTCAACCTGCTGCACATCTTCAATCCAAGCAGGATAATCCTCGGCGGCAGCGTGACCAAGTCGTTCGATCTGTTCAAGGGATCCATGTGGACCACCATCCGGGAGCGCGCCTGGGCTCCTTACCTGGAGGACTTCGACATCGTGCTGGCCGAGCTGGGCGACGACGTGGGATTGATCGGAGCTATGGCGCTGATCCTCGAGAAACTTGGCGAAGGAGTGTGAACCATGCAAATTGGGATCGTGGGGTTGCCGAACAGCGGGAAAACCACCATTTTCAACGCCCTGACCAGGGGCGAGGCCGAGACCACCGCTTACGCTTCCGGCTCGATGGAAGTCCATACGGCGGTGGTGGACGTGCCGGACGAGCGGGTCGGCAGGCTGTCCGAGATTTTCAAGCCCAAGAGGACGATCTACGCCAAAGTTCAGTACAACGATATCGGCGGGGTGACGAAAGGGATCGGCTCCAGTGGTGGCATGAGCGGGCAGTTGCTGAACCGGATGAGCCAGAACGATGCCTTGCTGCTGGTCATCAGGGCTTTCGAGAACGAACTCGTCCCCCATCCGGAGGGGAGCGTCGATCCAGTTAGGGACGTGGAGATCGTCCTGACGGAATTCCTGCTTTCCGATATGTCGCTGGTGGACAATCGGCTCAAGAGGATAGAGGAGCGGTTGAAGAAAGGGGGCGATCCGAAAGAGCGCGCCGCTTACAAAGAGGAGAAAGAGCTCCTTCTCCGGCTTCAGGCAGTGTTGGAAGAGGAAAAGCCGCTCCGCGGGATCGAGTTGACGCCGGAAGAGGAGAAAACGCTCCGGGCGTTTGGTTTGCTGACGCTTAAACCGCTCCTCGTCGTCGTGAATGCTGGGGAAGAAGGGTATGAGTTGCCTGAAGAGCTGGCCGAACTGAACGATCAACCCGAAACCGCCGTGATGGTGCTCCAGGGGAAGGTGGAAATGGAGCTGGCCCAGATGGATCCGGAGGAGGCCGCGGAGTTCCTGGAAGCCTTTGGCATTGAGGAGCCGGGGCTGAATCGGGTGATAAGGAAGTCGTACGAGTTGCTCGGCCTTCAATCGTTCTTCACCGTCGGCGAGGATGA
>JALWAP010000207.1 GCA_027016315.1 Anaerolineae bacterium
GAGTACTTTCTGGTTGACGACCTGAAATCCCACAACATAACGGAGATCGCCGACCGAAAGAAAGCGATGGCACAGCATCGGGAACTCCAGAGGAAAATGGAGGCTTCCGGCGCAGAAGTTGCCATCGTGAAGGAACTCCCCGGACATCCCAATTCAGTGTTCACCAGGGACACAGCCCTATCCACTGGAAATGGTTACGTCAGGCTTCGCATGGGACTGCCCACCAGGAGAGGAGAAGAAGTGTGGATGAGCAGGATACTGGAGTCGATGGGAATGGCGTCGGTAGGAATCATCGAGCCTCCCGGCACGGTCGAAGGCGGCGACGTGATACTGGCCGGGGATGTGGCGTTCGTGGGGCATTCGTCCAGGACGAATGCCAGCGGAGCCGAGCAGATGCGGGAGATACTCCGGAAACTCGGCTATGAAGTCAGGATCACCGACGTCCATCCCAGTCACCTTCACCTTGGCGGGGCGATGAGCATGTTGGATACGGAAACCGTGCTCCATTGCAAAGGGGAGTTCCCGGAAGGATTCTTCGACGGGTTCAGGGAGATGGCGGTGGAGTGCACCGATTTCGTCGGCGCAAATGTAATCTCCCTGGGTAACGGGGAGCTCATCGCCAATTCGGCGAACCAACAGCTGGCCGATATGCTAACGGATGCAGGGTTCCGGGTGCACGCCATCGATCTCAACGAGTTCGTGAAAGGAAGCGGCGGCCCAACCTGCTTGATCCTGCCAGTGCGCAGGGGCTGAGCACACCGAACACAATCACACCACGAGCGTACCTATGTGATAGACCAGCATCGTCACCGCCACAGCCATCGATAGCGGGATCAAGATGCTCGCGACCGTCCACTTCAGGCTCTTGGTTTCCTTCCATGTTGCCCAAATCGTCACGAGGCATGGCATGTACAGCATGTAGAACGTGAGAAAAGTGAAGGCCGTCAGCGGGCTCCACTGCGCACGCAGGAACTTGAGCACTTGCGTCGAATCCTGCAGAGATTGCTGCAGGCCGTAGGTCATGGCGAGCGATGGGATCACGATCTCCTTAGCCGGAAGGGTGAAGAGCAACGAGGTCATCATCTCGCCGGTCAGGTGGAACGGCGTGCCGAGCGGGGCAAGCAGGCGCACCAGCCGCCCGACCAGCGTCTCCTGAAACGGGACCCCATGCGGCACGTTGCCGAGTATCCAGATCACCAGGCTCGCCGGCGCGGCGATTTCGATCGCCCTAAGCACGACCCTCCCGGTTTGAACCCAAAGCGAATCCCACAGCACCTTTCCCCACTGCGGTTTCCGGTACGGAGGAAGCTCGAGCACCACGCCGCCTGGCTCCTTGCGGAAGATCGAATTGTTCAGCACCCAGGTCACCACGAAGACGCTGCCAAGGCTGATCCCGACCAGGGCTAGCATCGCAAGGAGCGCTTTGTCCTGGAAGAAAAGCACGGCGAGCACGATCCCGGCCCCAAATCTGCCGTTGCAGATGACCAGAGGGCTCGTGAGTATTGCCACCAGTCGATCTTTCTCGTTATCGATTATCCTGGTGGTCAGAACGCCGGTGACGTTACAACCGAAATCCATCATGCAGATCAGGCATTGTTTCCCCTGGGATCCGACCGCTTTCATCACCCTGTCCAGGTTGAACGCCACCCTCGGCACGAACCCCATGTCTTCCATCAAAGCGAAAAGCGAGAAGAAAATTATCATGGGCGGGAGCATAACGGCGATCACCGTCCCCGTGCCCACCAGCACCCCATCCACCAGCGCCCCGGTCACCCACCAGGGAGCGCCGATCCCCTGAAGCCATGCTCTGCTTGCGTGGGCGAGCCAGTTGCTCCCCTGTTCCAGCAAGTCGGAAGGGTAGTTGGCGCCCTGGATCGTCACCCAGAAGATGAACGAGAGCATGGCGAGCATCACCGGCCACGCCCAGTACCGGTTCGTCAGTATGCCGTCCAGCTTCTCCGTAAACACGTCCTTGCGGTTCCCGCGGCGTTTTTGCGTCAGATGCACGATGCGATCGGCAAGGACGAACCGCCTCCGCACGATCTCCACCTTGGCGTCCGGCTCCATCCCCTCGCCCAGCCGGTAGGCCATGTCCAGGATCGGCGCCAGGGACTCCACCGTGGGATGCGCGCTTTCCTTCAGCATTCCCCGACAGCATTCGCCAAAATCCGCACGCTTGAAGGCATCCACCACCTGGGGGTCGTCTTCCAGGAGCTTAGTGGCGAGCCATCTTGTCCTCCGGTAGAGCCCGACGCTCTGCAACATCCTTTCCAGGAGCGTTATCGCTCTCTCGATCACCCGTCCGTAGTCCACCTGCACCGGCGAAGTCTTGATCTCGCCCGTCGCCACGGAGATCGCCGTGGAAAGCAGGTCGTCCAGCCCTTCGTCCCGAACCGCCACCGTTGGCACCACCGGCACCCCAAGCTCCTCAGAGAGCTTCTGCACGTCCGTTTCGATCCCGAGCCGCTGCGCTTCGTCCACCAGGTTCAGCGCCACGACCACCCGGTCGGTCATCTCCAGGATCTGAATGGTCAGGTTCAGATTTCGCTCCAGGTTGGTGGCGTCCACCACATTGATGATCGCATCGGGGCGATCGGACAGGATGTAATCCCTGGCGATCACTTCCTCCGGGGAGTGGGCGGCAAGGCTGTAGGTGCCCGGCAGGTCGATCACCTGGATCTTCCACCCCTGGAATTCGAGCTCCCCTTCGGCAAGCGCGACCGTCTTCCCGGGCCAGTTGCCCGTGTGTTGATTCATGCCCGTTAGGGCGTTGAAGATGGCGCTTTTCCCCACGTTGGGGTTGCCCGCCAGGGCGAAGTTCAGACGTCTTTCATCCTCGCTCATACACCCTCCCGTTGTTTCGACGAAAACCAGAGCGATTTCATGATAAACGAATCCAGGGATTTCTGCACGTCACCCCGACGATCCCCTCGTCATCTCGAACCGAAACATGCGCTCGTCGCCCCCAAGTCTTGAGCTGAGGCGAAAGATATTGCAGCGAGCTTACCTCGCCACAGCGGTGTTCCTTCGTTATTTTCGGAAAAAGCCCTTGACCGCAGAAAGCAAATGGGGTATAATTGAAATTGAACAATCGGAGGTGGGAATGAAGCTCACGCACAGGCAACGGGATTTCCTGGAAAAATTCCGAGAACTCTACCGAAAGGTAGGAGCACCACTGCATTACACTGAGGTGGCACAGCACCTCGGGGTTGGGAAAATCACGGCGTACGAGATGCTCCGCACCCTCGAAAGAAAAGGCGTCGTCAGCTCCAGGTATCGCAAGCAGGTCAGCGGGGAACCGGGACGCTCCCAGGTGGTATTTTGCCCAAAGGAGAGCTCCGAATCCACCTCCGGCGTGCTCGAGGCGGAGAAGAAGCGGGTACTCGCACTGCTGCGGGAGACAGACGAGAAAACGAGAAGCCAGGCGCTGGATGCATACCTCGCTCGATTGCAGACATTGAACGATCCAGTTTCCTTCCTGGCATCTGCCATAGGGGCTTTGCTGATAAACCTGCCGTCTCTCGAAAGCGAGGCAAGGGACAGGATCGAGGAAGTGATAAAAGCTTCGCTCCAAAAGGATTCCTGGGTACACGTCGTCGCCGGGATCGCCGTGGTGCTTCTGGGAGCTCAGGCCATCGAGCACGGCACAGCGGTGCAACTGGTGAACATCCTCGGAAAGTACTACGAGCATTTCGCAGCGCTTCCCTCCGACAAAAAGGCCGAACTGGCCGAGTTCGTAAAGGAGGTGATAAAAGCAATTTGAACAAATGATTCTTTTTTGGTGCATATTTTCGTTTCCTTCGGCAATTTGACTCCGCAGTCTGGTGGGTAAGAGGAGGCGTGAAATGAATCTGAACCTGACGGAAAGCAGTTTGATGGAAATGGCCAACAAAGGCGGGATAGAGGCGGTCGTGAAGATGTCGGACGTGATACTCCGGAGCGATCGGTTGCGCAAAGCCGCCGTCAAAGTGATCGAGAAGAAACTCCGATCGTCCCTCAATCAGCCGTGGAGCAGGCCGCCGAGGTTGGAACAGGAAAAGGTCGAAGCTGTCATCGCACTGCTTCACACGGTAGACAGGGCTTTGGGGAACAAGAAGCTCTCTCCTGCGAGCCGACGGGCGATAATCAACGCCCTGGTGATGGGCGTGTTCCTGCGGTCGGCGCAGAAGGAAGCGGTCGAGCGGTTCAAAGCTGAGCACAACGGATACGGGCCTCCCGCAACGCTGGTCATAAGCCCGGGTAAAGGCTGCAACCTCCACTGCATCGGTTGCTACGCAAGCTCCAGCTCTGCGGCGTATGAGAAACTGCCGTGGGAGATTTTCGACAGGATCATCACGGAAGCGGAGACCCTCTGGGGAGCGCGCCTGATAACCATCTCCGGCGGCGAGCCGTTCGTCTACAGGGACAAAGGCAAGGGGCTGGTGGAAGCAGCAGCGAAGCATCAGGATTCCATCTTCATGACCTACACCAATGGGACGCTAATCGACAAGCGGCTTGCCGATAGGCTTGCGGAAGTGGGGAACATCATCCCCGCCATTTCCGTGGAAGGGCTGGAGGAGAAGACAGACGCACGTCGCGGGAAGGGGGTCTTCAAGAAAGTGCTCCAGGCCATGGACAACCTGAACGAAGTCGGCGTGCCGTTCGGAATCTCCGTCACCGCCACCAGGTACAACTGGCAGGAGATTTACTCCGACGAGTTCATCAACCTGTTGTTCAAGGAGAAAGGCGCTTACTTCGGATGGGTGTTCCACTACATGCCGATCGGAAGGAGCTACACCGTAGACCTGATGCCCACGCCCGAGCAGAGGCTGTGGATGTGGCGAACCGGCTGGGAGAAGCTGATAATGAAAGAGCGGATATTCATCGCCGATTTCTGGGCGTTCGGCCACCTGTCCGACGGATGCATCTCTTCCGGGCGGCAGAACGGGTACCTGTACATCGATTGGAACGGGAAAGTCATGCCTTGCGTGTTCTTCCCGTATTCGCCGATCAACATCCTGGACGTTTACAAGAACGGTGGCACGCTGAACGACGTCCTGGAGGCACCGTTCTTCAAGCACATCAGGGAATGGCAGTGGAAATACGAATTCGGCCAGACGAAGCCGGAGGAGAACGGCAACGTCTTGATGCCGTGCCCCATCCGCGATCACCACGCGCTGGCAAGGCGTCTGATCGAGATGGACAAGCCGGAGCCGGAAGACGCAAACGCGGCAGCGGCGCTGAAAGACCCAGAGTACTACCGCAAGATGGTCGAATACGGCAAGCGGCTTGCCGAGCTCACCGATCCGATCTGGGTCAACGAGTACGGCGGAAGGTCGTCCGTGGAATCCGACCGGATCGCGGCTCCGTTCGACATCGACGAGATCATGAAGGAAGCTCCGGTGCTGAAGCAGGCTGCATGAATGCAAAAGGCGGGGCGGTCGGTAGCCGCCCCGCCGATCCTCTCTGAATTTTTCCCCGAAACTTCAACGCAGACGCTGGGGCGAGCGTCACCCCCTGCCGGTACTGACGTAGGGGTAAGGACAAGCCTTACCCCTCGGCGAGGACAAGCCCCGCCCTACGATTTCCTCGCGGGGAGTAGGTCGCGCTGTTTAGCTCGACCGGGCGAGCCAGACGGCTCGCCCCACAAAGAACGCGTGGGTTGAGCAGCCCAGCTCGATCGAATTGACACGTTTTCACGTGCGCCTTAAAATGAACCTCACTGTCGCACAGATTCGCATAGGCCCTTGGGGTCTCGCGTTCTCGCACCGGGTGCACGGGAGGGATGTATGGAACTGGAAAGATTCAAGCTGAGCACAGCAATCAAAGGCGGGTCGCTTGGACTGCCGGAGGACTTCATCCTCCCGGAGTACGGCGGCCGCTCGATAGCCAATGTGCTGCCGGGAATAGCCCACGTCCTGGGCGCAGAACTCCCCGGCTTGCCGCCGCTGGATTCCACGATCCTGCAATCGTGGGAAGGCGCGCAGAGAGTCGTTCTGTTGATACTGGACGGGGTCGGTTACCTGCGGTTCAGGCGGTTCTTAGAGGAAAATCCCGGGAGCGCGTGGCACGAGATCATCGAATCCGCTCGGATGGACGTGTTGACATCCGTATTCCCTTCCACCACCACGAACGCTCTGACCACTTTCTGGACAGGAAGGGCGCCTGCACAGCACGGGGTCCTGGGGTTCTTCCTCTACCTCAAGCAATTCGGCGTGGTGCTCAACACGATCACGTTTTCCCCCTGGTTCGAACATGGCAAGCGGAACGTCATGGAACCCTACGGATTGGTGCCGGAGGAATTCGTCCAGTACCCCTCCATCGGCACGGTGCTCGGTGCGCAAGGCGTTCCGGTCGATCTCCTGACGTATCGAGCATACCTGAACAGTTGCCTGAGCAGAATCCACGCCCGCGGTGCAAGGCAAATCGAGTCCTACTTAGCGCTGTCCGACTTCGCCACGAACCTGCGGAGGCTCGTGGAAAAGACCTCCGGCGACAGGAACCTCATCATGGCATACTGGGCACCCGTGGACTCCCTCTCACACGCCTATGGCGCTTCAGGCGAGGAATGGGATGCCGAGATGCGGCTGATGGGGATCGCCCTGCGGAACGAATTCATCGGGCGGCTTTCGAAAGAATCGAGAGAAGGCACGTTGTTCATCGTGACGGCAGATCACGGGATGGTGGACGTGCAGGATGGGAAGCGGGTGGTGATTTCAGAGCATCCAGAGATCCGTGACATGCTGCTGATGCCGACGGCGTGGGAGGCCAGGGCAACATCCCTGTACCCCAAGTGCGGGAGAGCGGAGGAAGTGAAGGAAACGCTCGAACAAATCGGGGATTTCACGGTGCTCAGCAGAGAAGAAGTCCTCGAGGCCGGATTGCTGGGAGCCGATTTGCCGCCGGAGTACGAAGAGCGCATCGGAGATTTGATCTCCCTGGCAGACAAAGGGTGGGAACTCGTCTGGACGGAACGTCGAGATCGGCTTATAGGATTGCACGGAGGCTTGCATCAAGAAGAAATGCTCGTGCCGCTGATCTCCGTAATGTTGTGAAGGCCGAGCATGTTGCTGTGGGCGGACGCTACGCTCCTCGGCCCTCGGAGACGGCTTTTGCTCTAAGCATTTTCGCTCTGTTATAATTCTGTGTTGTCATGTGAAGATTCACTCCCGAGGAAGCCCGGGAGAGGGAGGATAAGGGACAAGGTGAGGAAATTTTACAAGAGTGGAGCGATTTACCTGATACTCCTGGCGCTGATAGGCGGAGTTGTGTTCGCCGCATTCTCTCCAAAAGGGAGCGTTACCAAGCCAGTGGACTTCGGTTCCATCGTGAAGATGATCCAGCAAGGCGAAGTCAAGGAGATTTCCGTACACGGCGATAGGGTAACGGCCACCCTGAAAGACGGGAACAAGGTCTTCGCCCTGAAGGAACCGGAAATCGACATAGTCAAGTTGCTGAAGGAATTCGGCATAAAGCCAGACCAAATGCCGCCCATAACGGTCACCGAGCCAACGCTCTGGGAGAAGATCGCCCCGTGGGTGGACATCCTGCTGCCGATACTGCTGTTCGCGGGCCTTTTCTACTTCATCCTGCGGCAGGCGCAAGGCCCGACGAACCAGGCTTTTTCCTTCGGCAAGAGCCGCGCCCGCATGATCGCCGGGGACAGACCCTCCGTCACTTTCGACGACGTGGCTGGCGAGGACGAAGCAAAGGAAGAACTCCAGGAAGTGGTCGAGTTCCTCCGGGAACCCCAAAAGTTCCTCGCCCTCGGCGCACGAATCCCCAAAGGCGTGCTCATGGTAGGCCCTCCAGGCACCGGCAAAACTCTCATGGCCAAAGCCGTGGCTGGCGAGGCTGGCGTCCCGTTCTTCTCCATCTCTGGCTCTGAGTTCGTCGAAATGTTCGTCGGGGTGGGCGCTTCCAGGGTCAGAGACCTGTTCGACCAGGCCAAAAAGCACGCCCCAAGCATCATCTTCATCGACGAAATCGACGCCGTCGGCAGACACAGAGGCGCAGGGCTTGGCGGCTCCCACGACGAAAGGGAGCAAACGCTGAACCAGATCCTGGTGGAGATGGATGGCTTCGAGACCGACACGAGCGTCATCGTGATAGCTGCCACCAACAGACCCGACATCCTGGATCCAGCGCTGCTGCGCCCCGGGCGGTTCGACCGAAGGGTGGTGCTGGACAGACCAGACATCAAGGGCCGAGAGGCAATACTGAAGGTTCACGTGCGAGGGAAGCCGCTGGCTCCTGATGTGGACCTGAGCGTGCTAGCGAAGAGCACGCCGGGCTTCGTGGGAGCCGATCTGGAAAACCTGGTAAACGAAGCAGCTATTCTGGCAGCGAGGCGAGGGAAGAAGCAGATAGGGATGGAAGAGTTCACGGAGGCGATAGAGCGGGTGATTGCCGGGCCCGAGCGGAAGAGCAGGCTCATCTCCGAAAAGGAGAAGAAGATCATCGCATACCACGAAGCCGGTCACGCCCTGGTGATGCGTGCAACGCCCTATTCCGATCCGGTGCACAAGATCACCATCGTCTCCAGAGGCATGGCGCTTGGGTACACCATGCCGCTTCCGGAAGAAGACCGTGTCCTCGAAAGCAGGGAACGGCTGAAAGACGAGCTTGCTGGGTTGCTTGGAGGTCGTGCAGCGGAAGAAATCGTCTTTGGGGAAGCGGAGATAACCACCGGTGCGGCCAACGACCTTGAGCGCGTCACCAAGATCGCCCGAGAGATGGTCACCCGATACGGCATGAGCGAGAAGCTGGGGCCGCTGACTTTCGGCCGCAAAGAGGAGATGGTGTTCCTCGGCAAAGAACTTGCCGAGCACAGGAACTACAGCGAAGAAGTGGCGCGGGCGATCGACCTGGAGGTCCGGAAGCTCGTATCCGAATCCTATCGGCGTGCAAAGTATATCCTGACTAAGTACCGGGACAGGCTCGACCTGGTGGCGAAGAAACTGATGGAAAAGGAAACCATCACCCGGGAAGAGTTCGAATCCCTGGTCGGAGACATAGAACTGGTATCGTCCGATGCGATCCCCTGATTCCGAGAAAGAGCCCGAGCGCCTCCGGGAAAAAGCCCTGGAGGTGCACAGAAGGCTAGTCGCCATCTACGGCGACATGCCTCCGCGCCCGCGACTCGATCCCGTGTCGGAGATGGTGGACACGATCCTCAGCCAGAATACCAACGATCGCCTCCGCGACATCGCTTTCGACCGCCTGCGGAGCAAATTCCCTTCCTGGGAGGCGGTAAGAGACGCTCCGGTCGATGAAATCGAGGACGCTATTCGGATAGCCGGTCTTTCCGGACAGAAAGCCAGGCGAATCAAAGAAGCCTTGCAGCGTATCACCGAGGAACGGGGCGAGATGTCGCTGGATTTTCTGCGGGACATGAGCGTGGAAGGTGCAAAGAAATGGCTCACTTCCTTCAACGGCATCGGCCCGAAAACAGCCGCGATAATCCTGCTGTTCAGCCTGGACATGCCCGCCTTCCCAGTCGACACCCACGTGCACAGGGTCTCCAAACGACTTGGGCTCATCGGCGAGAAAGTCAGCAGGGAGAAAGCACATGAGATCCTGGAGAAGCTGGTGCCCCCGGAGATCTACTACACGTTTCACCTCAACCTCATCCGACACGGACGGGAAGTGTGCAAAGCACGTAAGCCCAAATGCGAATCCTGCGTGCTGAACGACCTCTGCGACTACTACCGGGCTGTCAAGCATATTTCAGTTAGTGGCGGATAGGAGAGGCGATGTTTCGCCCTTTTCAAGGCAGACGATTTCACTATCTGTCACACACTTTTAGTCATTCTGAGGAGCGTCAGCGACGAAGAATCTTGAGTGCTCTTTTGCCGAACGCCCCTGGCTTATCCAGAGTGTTGCAAGATTCTTCGCCTCGGCATTGAGCTCAGCAACGCTGAGCTCTACTGCCTCGGCTCAGAATGACGCATAGTGTCCCTGTGCATGAGAGACATTGCTCACAATCTCTCGCTTGACAAGCCACTACAGGAAGAGGCAGAATTCGTAGGACAAATCGCCTTTTCCACGACGAAGGACCTGCTCGGATACGCGAAAGCCGCTGGGGCACAGCTTTCCGCCGGACGGCGGAATTGGATTGATGCTCCGAGAAATCCATGCATGCCGAGGGGCACGCGGAAGAACCCACACTTTCATGAATGCGAGCGGAGAGAGCTTTTGTGCGGAAACGCCATGCTGCTGCTATAATACCAGTTCGGAGGTAACGAAGTGAGTCCCGGTATTTTGACGTTGCGCTTACTGGTGGTGGCGGCGCTGATAGGGCTGAACGCCTTTTTCGTATCGGTGGAGTTCGCCCTGGTGGCCGTCCGCCGCACCAGGATGGAACAACTTGCAAGAGAAGGTAACAAATCTGCGGAAACCGCGGTTCTGCTCCTGCAGGACCCGGACAAATTCATCGCGGCTGCACAGCTCGGCATAACCATGGCCAGCCTGGCCCTCGGTTGGGTGGGCGACGTGACCATCGCAGCCATCGTAGAACCCCCGCTGGCACAGTTGATAGGGCACTGGAACCGCGCGGTGGCCCTGACCATCGGCACGGTGATTTCGTTCGGACTGGTAACCTACTTCCACATCATCCTGGGAGAGCAGGTACCGAAAAGCTACACGATCCGGGCTGCCGAAGGGGTCATGCTACACGCTGCCCCGATCATGAAAGTCTACTACGCCATCTTCAAGCCGTTCATCTGGCTCCTGGACATCTCGGCGAAAGGCGTGCTTTCCGCCCTCCGGATCAAACATTCGCCGTTCCACGGCGTGCACACCATAGAAGAGCTCAAGATGCTGGTTCGGGAGAGCCAGAGCGAAGGCATCCTGGAGGAGGAAGAGGAAGAAATCCTCACCCGTGCGTTCGAGTTCAGCGACCGGTACGTTCGGGAGGCCATGATCCCCAGGCCCGACGTGGTGGGTGTACCGGTCGATTCCACCGTGGAAGAGACGATGAAGATATTCCTCGGGAGCAGGCACGCCAGGTACCCCGTTTACGAAGGCGACATGGACCACGTCGTAGGCGTCGTTTCGATGAAGGAAATCCTCGTGCGGCTTGGGGAAAAGGGATGCGAAATCCTCTCCCAGAAGCTTTCCGAGCTCGACCTGATCCATCCGATACTCGCCGTGCCGGAGACGAGGCGGATCGGCAGCCTCTTCGCCGAGATGAGGGCCAAGAAAGAGCAGATGGCGCTGGTCATCGACGAATTCGGCGGCACGGCAGGCATCGTCACTATCGAGGAGCTGGTGGAGGAGATCGTCGGACGGCTGAGCGACCAGCTTTCCGAAACCATCCCGCTGGCCGAGCCTGCCGGGGAGAACACCTACATCGTGGACGCCCAATCCAGGGTCGACGAGATCAACGAGGAGATCGGCGTGGATATTCCCGAGGGCGACGAGTACGAAACGCTGGCCGGGTTCCTGCTCTACCAATTGGGGCGAATCCCAAAGGCTGGCGACGAATACGAATATGGGGGACTTCGGTTCATCGTCCGGGAAATGGAAGGCCCGAAAATCGTCCGGGTCGAAATCCAAAAGCTGCCTGCTGCCCAGGCTGCAACGCCAGGCCGCAAAGAAACTTGAGGCGCAGGTAATTTTCTGCGCCGACTTTCGCTCTTGCGCCGCTTTCCCGGAAAGCCGAACAACCAACTCATGTTTTCACTGGAGGATTTCATGGAAAATCTCATCAGGATAGAGAACGCGAAAGATCACGTCGGCGAAACCGTGACGATTCGCGGATGGCTTACGCTCAAGACCGGCAAAGGCAAACTGCTGTTCCTCCGAGTGCGGGACGGCAGCGGAATCATCCAGGCTGTGGCTTTCAAGCCGGACCTGGACCCAGAGTTGTTCCAGAAGCTCAAGCACCTGCCGCTGGAATCTTCCTTCATCATCGAAGGGGAAGTAAGGGCCGACGAAAGGGCTCCGGGCATCCCTGGAGGCTACGAAATCGGGATTAAGGACGCCCGGATCGTCCAGGAAGCGGAGGAATACCCCATCGGGCCAAAAGAGCACGGCGTGGAGTTCCTGATGGATCACAGGCACCTCTGGCTCCGCTCCAGAAGGCAATGGGCGATCATGCGAGTTCGGGCGGAAATCATCCGGGCGATACGCGACTGGCTCGATTCCAACGGCTACCTGAACGTGGACAACCCGATCCTCACGCCATCGGCTGCCGAAGGAACGACCACGCTTTTCAAAACGGATTATTTCGGCGAACCGGCGTACCTGAGCCAAAGCGGGCAACTCTACAACGAAGCAAACATTTTTGCCTTCGAAAAAGTCTACTGTTTCGGGCCTACTTTCAGGGCAGAGAAGTCCAAGACGAGGCGACACCTGATGGAGTTCTGGATGGTAGAGCCGGAGATGGCATGGGTGCAGCTCGACGAGCTGATGGACATCGAAGAGCAGTTCGTCAGTTACATCGTGCAAAGGGTGCTGAAGAACAAAGCAGAGGAACTGAAGGTGCTGGGGAGGGACACAAGCCGCCTGGAGAAGGTAGTTCCGCCATTCCCCAGGATCAGTTACGACGAAGCGGTCGAACTGCTACACGAAGGCGGGTTCCCGGATTTCCAGTGGGGTGACGATTTCGGCTCCCCGCACGAAACGTACATCGCCGAGCAGTTCGAAAAGCCGGTGTTCGTGCATCACTACCCAACGGAATCCAAGGCTTTCTACATGGAGCCGGAGCCAGGCAGGCCGGAGGTGTGCCGCTCGGTGGACCTGCTCGCGCCGGAGGGTTACGGCGAAATCACCGGCGGCAGCGAGCGCATGAGCGACCCCGAAAAGCTCCTTGCATCGATCAGAAAGCACAACCTGCCGGAGGATGCTTACAAGTGGTATCTCGATCTCCGTAGATACGGCTCCGTGCCGCATAGCGGATTCGGGTTGGGGGTCGAACGAACCGTGGCGTGGATTTGCGGCCTGGATCACGTGCGGGAGACGATAGCTTACCCCAGGATGTTGAATCGGCTCTACCCGTGAGGTAAAAATGGAAAAGACAAAGGTTTTGCTGCTCCACGGCCCAAACCTGAACATGCTCGGCACCAGGGAGCCGGAAATCTACGGTCGGCTGACGCTGGGCGAAATCGATCGCCGCGTCATGGCCTTTGCAGAAGAACGCGGCGTCGAGGTTCGGGCTTTCCAGTCAAACAGCGAAGGAGCGCTGATCGATGCGATACAGGAGGCCGCATCGTGGGCGGATGGTATCGTGTTCAATCCAGGCGCTTACACCCACACAAGCGTGGCGCTCAGGGACGCAGTGGCCGCATCCGGGCTGCCGGTGGTGGAAGTGCACCTTTCCAACGTGCACGCCCGGGAGGAATTCCGCAGGGAATCCCTGATCGCTCCGGTCTGCCTGGGCCAGATCAGCGGGTTCGGTTGGAGGAGCTACATCCTGGGCCTGGAAGCGCTCCTGGGGTGGCTGGAAGACCAGGAATAGGCACATGGGAGCGTTCCGGAGCCGGTGCCCCCGGTTCGGAACAAAATCACGGACAGTGAGCAAACTCAATAGCCCTGCTCTGGGCGACATCGAAACCTTTCGCTATCGAGGAAAACTTGCTGCAAATCGTAATCTTGATGCTGATGGGAATACTGGTAGGGATCATAAGCGCGATCCTGGGGCTTGGTGGTGGGGTGTTCATCGTACCGGCGCTGACCGCTTTCTTCCACCTGCCGATGCGGGAAGCAGTGGGTGCGAGCCTTGTGTGCATAATCGCCACGTCCGCGGGCGTAGCTGCAACCTCCACCCCGACCAACAAAGCCGACGTGCCGTTGGCGCTCAGGCTCGAGATCGCAACGACGGCTGGCGCTGTCGTCGGGAGCACGCTGGCGGGCATCCTGCCGGGGAACGTGTTGAGCGTGCTGTTCGCCATCGTCGTGTTCGCTTCGGCGATTTACCTGCTGGTCAAGCCCCAAAGCCCCGATGGAGAAGAGGACCTGGAGAATTACAAACCGCGGCATTGGGGGGAAGGGCTCAGCGTCGCGTCGCTCGCGGGCGCGATCTCCGGGCTGGTCGGGGTAGGCGGAGGGTTCATCAAAGTGCCGGTCATGTACGCTCTGATGGACGTGCCGCTCAGGGTCGCGACCGCCACCAGCGCTTTCATGGTGGGGATCACGGCGGCTGCGAGCGTCTTCGTGTACTACACCAGGGGCGACATCTACCCGATGGTGGCAGTCCCCACGGCGCTGGGAGTGTTCGTCGGGGCGATGGTGGGCGTGCACGTGGCGCACAGACTGCGGGTTTCGTGGATAAGGATTGCCCTGATGTTGCTGCTGGTGTTCGTCGGGGTCAAGATGCTGCTGGGGGGTCTGGGGATCCATGTCCTTTGAGAAATTGTTTCGCATGGACGAAAACGAGGCAATGATGCGCCTCTCGCAGGTTGTTTTCGCACTGGCATCGCTGCTCATGATCGCCGGAGGAATAGAAATCGCCGTAACCGGCGGAGTCCGGTTCCCGGGGACTCCGGCCGTCCCGATAGCGGACCTGGTGCGCCTTTCCTTCGGTTCGACCGGATTGGAATTGATGAGCCTCGGGATAGTCTTGCTTGCGGTGCTCCCGTCCCTCAGAATCCTGGTCGTGATCACGATCTACATCAAGCAACGCAGGTGGTTCGACGTGCTGACTGCCCTGATAGTGCTTCTGATTCTGATTTCCGGCACTTCTTTGAGCCGGATTTTCGTGAAATGAACCGGCAAGCAGGACGTCCCCGCTGAACTCATGGACGATCATTGAAAGACAAAAGGAGGAACTGGATGGATATCGACAAACAGGTGGCTATCCTGATGAGAGGGGTCGATTACGGCGACCCGCAGATACGCGAAGTTATGGAGAAAGAGCTGCGGGAGCGGCTGATCGAATCGGAGAAGACCGGCAAGCCGCTGCGGGTTTACCTCGGCGTAGACCCGACGGCGCCGGATTTGCACCTGGGGCACACCGTGCCGATGCGCAAGCTCCGCCAGTTCCAGGAACTGGGGCACGAGTGCGTCTTCCTGATCGGCGATTTCACCTCCCTGATAGGCGACCCGAGTGACAAGAACAAGGCCAGGCCGCGCCTCACCCGGGAGGAGATCATGAAGAACGCCAAGACCTACACCGATCAGGCGTTCAAGATCCTGGACCCGGAGAAAACGATCATCCGGTACAATTCGGAGTGGCTTTCGAAGCTCACCTTCAAAGAAATCATCGAGATGGCGGCGAATTTCACGGTCCAGCAGTTTTTGAGCCGGGAAAATTTCCGCCTCCGCTACGAGCGCGGCGATGCCATCTGGCTCCACGAGTTCTTCTACGCCCTCATGCAGGGCTACGACGCTGTGGCGCTGCACACCGACGTGCAGGTCGGGGGAATGGATCAGCTCTTCAACCTGCTGGCCGGGCGCAAGCTCCAGGAGTTCTTCGGCCAGAGGCCGCAAATAGCCATCACCCTGCCGATACTCGTGGGCACCGATGGCGAACTGCGCATGTCCAAGAGCACCGGCAACTACATCGGCATCGACGAGCCGCCGGAGGAGATGTACGGCAAGGTGATGAGCATCCCGGACAAAGCCATGCTCGACTACTACAACCTGGTCACCAGGTTCTCGCCGGACGAGATCGCCCAGATCGAAGCAGACCTGAAGAGCGGCAGGCTTCATCCCAGGGACGCCAAGATGAAGCTCGCGTTCGAGATCGTGAGCATCTTCCACGGGGAAGAAGCTGCTAAGCGCGCCGAAGAGCACTTCAAGCAGGTGTTCCAAAAGCGTCAGCTCCCCGAAAACATGCCGGAGTACAGGCTGGAGTCGCCGATAGGCATCCTCGATCTGCTCAAGGAAGTGGGCTTCGTCAAGAGCAAGGGGGAAGCCAGGAGGCTCGTTCAGCAGCGGGCGGTGAAAATCGACGGAGTTCCGGTGCAGGAAATCACTTACACGCTGGAGCCGCCTGGCGGCGGGCGCGTCGTGCAGGTGGGGAAGCGCAAGTTCCTGAAACTGGTGTAAGGGCCAGACCCCGAGGGGCGCGCCGGGCGGGTTATGGAAGCGTCTGAGTCGAAAGAAACGCGTATGGATGAAAAGATTGCACGATAGGCGCTGGTAGATGAAACGATTTTGGAACGGGAAAATCTGCGTTCTGCTTGCCCTTCTCCTGGGGAGCGCCCTCAGGATGGTGCGGCTCGGGTTCCAACCGCTCTGGTGGGACGAAGGCTACACTGTCTGGTTCGTCGGCAGGCCGATACCAGACATGGTGCGCCTGACTTCCTTAGACATACACCCGCCCCTCTACTACGCACTCCTGCACCTGTGGACGCTTCTGGTCGGGATGGGGCCGATAGGGCTGCGGCTTTTCTCCGTGGCGATCGGGGTGCTCAGCATTCCGGCGATCTACCTGCTCGGGAGAGAAATCTGGGGCGAGCGAGAAGGCTGCCTGGCGGCCTGGATTCTGGCGATCGCGCCGTTCCACGTCTACTACTCCCAGGAAGTGCGGATGTACGGGCTGGTAACGCTGTTCGGGATGCTCGCGATCCTCTTCGGGTATCGGTTCATGGCAGAGGAAGCGGGCAAATGGACGCTCCCTGCCTATGTGCTCGCCGTGGATGCCGCGCTGTACACCCAGTACTACGCAGCGTTCGTCTGGGCTGGGGTGGCGATCTACGTCTGCTTCGCTATCCTGAAATCGAAAAAGGCAAAATGGCTCGCGGCGCAGGCTATATCGCTCGCACTGTACCTCCCGTGGGTGCTATACGCAGGGGTCAGGCTCTTCAATTATGTCCAGGGGAAAGTGGTGGCGGACGCGGACAAGCCGCTTGGGCTGGGCATGTACCTTGCCAGGCATTTCGCCACATTCTCCATCGGTCATCTGGACGGGCCGTTCGCCAGGCTCTGGCCGCTGGGCCTGATCGTGTGGTTCTCCCTGCTCGCACTGCTGCGAACGAAAGACAGGGGAGCCGGTTATCTCGCCACAGTGACGGGAGCGGCGTTCGCCGGTGGATTCCTGCTGAACCTGAAGTACCCGTTTGCGCCTGTGCACGGCGAGCGGCTGTTGCTGGTGGCAGCCCCGGCCGCGTGGCTGCTGCTCGCACGCTCGCTTACAGTTCTCGGCAACGTGGAAAATTCCGTTTCGACGCGAGGCCGAGGTATGTGGCCGCTCGTGTTTGGCGTTGCGTTCGTGCTGACAGCGGCGATCGGGCTTGTGGCTTTCTACACCGTGCCTCGCTACCCCAGGGACGACTACCGTCCCGTGATCGCGCAGATCGACCAGCAGGCGGCGCCAGGAGATACGATTTACTGCGTCTACCCGTGGCAGGTGGGATACTGGTGGAGCTATGGGCACAGGCCAGACGTGCGCACGGCCATGCCTGCTCGAGGGCAATGGGGTAGCGAGGACCAGGGGCAGATAGAAAGGCTCCTGTCCCGGGGCGGGATATGGTTCCCGGAGCACGAAACCCTCGGCGCGATCCTGGAAAGCAGCGTAGAAAGATTCCTGGAGAAGAACGCCGTACCGCTCCGGAACTCGTGGTTCGGCAACACGAGGCTCACGGCATGGACGTCGAAAGCGCCCCTGCAGCCGACCGGCGCGCCGCCCACCTGCTTTGAAGGCGGGATTTGCCTGAAGCACAGCTATTTCGGTCCTGCGGAGGCCAGAGCCGAGAATCGCCCCATCTCCATCAAGCTGGACTGGATGCTGAAAAACCGCGTCACGGACGACGTGGCAGTGGGGATACACCTGATCGATGGAATGGGGCACGTGTGGAGCATTCGGGATTCGAGGCCACTGAACGGCGATCTGAAGTTCTCGGAAATAGCGCCCGGCGAGCCTTACAGGGATCTGCACGGTATCATCGTGCCGGTCGGGACTCCGCCGGGGCGGTACACGCTTTTGCTGAGATTGCACCTCGCCAAATCGGAGAAAGTCCTTTCGGTTCTGGACGCAAGCGGCCGCCCAGTGAAAGCCCAGATCGAGCTGGCGAAAGTGAAAGTGCTCCCGCAGAAGGTCTCGATCCCGGTGCAGGCGCTCCCCATAGCCCACAGGGAGGAAGTCGAACTCGACGGGATCGACTTCCTGGGATACACGATGCCGGACAAATCGAGCTGGGCGCCGGGCGACGACATCCCGCTGAACCTGTTCTGGCGCGTGCGAAAGGCTCCGGGCGCCGATCTGACCGCTTTCGTGCAGCTCCTCCAGGGGAAGAAAATGGTGGCCGGGTGGGAAGGCCCGCCAGCGCCATCGTTCCCCGCCTCCAGGTGGCAGGCCGGGTACCTTTTGCGGCAGCAGGTGAAGCTCCACATCCCGCCGACCCTGAAAGACGGCAGATACCGGCTCATCGTGGGGCTGTACCGCAACACCGATCGGCGTCGGCTCCGCTCCCACGGGTTGCTTGGGAGCAGAGATTACATCGAGCTACGGAAGATCCGGCTCAAAGGGAGGGAACACCGGTTCGAACCGTACACGCCAGCTATTTCGCTGAACTCCTGCTTCGACGGGCTGGCGTGCCTCCAGGGATACACGCTCCGGCGCGACGGCGATTGGGTGTCGCTGAAGCTGTACTGGAAGGCGACCGGCACGACGAACACGCGGTACACGGTGTTCGTCCACGTGCTCGATGCCAGCGGCAAGCTGATGGCCGCTTTCGACGGGGAACCTGCGAGTGGGCAACTTCCAACCACCACATGGCTCCCCGGAGAGTACATCGAGGACGCGCACGACTTCCGGTTGCCGCCGGGGGCGAAGAAGATCGCCATCGGGCTCTACGACCCGGCCACCGAGCGTCGCCTGCCCGTGGTGGCCTCTGGCAAAGTTACAGGCGACAAAGTGATCATTCCGCTGCCGTGATGGGAGCGCAGAAGATGGAGTCGAACCAGAGCTTCTACAGCAAGCAGGCCGCTTGGAGCGGCGCGTACCGGGGCGACGTGCAGGATCGGCACCGCCGAAAGGCTGCATGGGCGCGCACGATAATCGGCGAGCCTCCCGGACGGATCCTCGAACTTGGGGCAGGAGGCGGGCAGGACGCCGTTGCACTGGCCGAAGAAGGGTACGAAGTGATCGCCGTGGAGCTGGAACCGCTGCTGGCGCAACACGTCCGTTCGCTCCTCCGCAAGCATCCGCAAGCCAACGTGAGCGTGATCGAGGCTGATTTCTACCGGGTGAGCCTGCCAGAGCACTCGTTCGATGCCGTGTGCTACTGGGATGGGTTCGGCATTGGTACGGACGAAGAACAGCGAAACTTGCTCGAAAGGATTCGCCGTTGGCTGCGACCAGATGGAGTGGCATTGATCGATGTGTACACTCCGTGGCACGCGGCCAGGTCGGCGGGGCATGGCTGGCGCGTCGGGAGCGCCTGGCGAGAGTACGGGTTCGACGGCATGGGATGCCGGTGGATAGATAGGTGGCGGTCGGACCAGACCGGAGAAGAAATCGAGCAGTCCCTGCGCTGCTACTCACCTGCTGACCTGAAGCTGTTGTTGGATGGAACCGGTCTGGAGCTGGTTGACGTACGTCCGGGCGGAATGATGGACTACGAGAACCACCGCTATGTTTCCGAAGCGCCGCTGGAGAAGGCGATGTGGTACGTGGCGATCTTGAAGCCAGCGTAAGGTCCCAGACCGGTTGACCTGCGGGCTACTAAGAAAACACTCGTGGAAACGTTATGTCAACGCAAAGCCGCGAAGTCGAAATTCTTTGCGCCTTGCGTATCTTTGCGTCCTGGCGTTCTTTTTCGGTCTCTCCCGAGAGGTTTTCTTCCTGTTTGAGCAGCGCCACGCGCTGTGGATTTACTCAGCAGCGCTCTGATTCCCGGTTACCCGTAGCGACTGGGAACGCAAACGAAAAAGGCGGGGTTCGAACCCCGCCTTTTTTCTTGCTGAAGAGCAGATTACTTGCTCTTGACCTCGGTCCAGATCTTGTCCCACAGAGGCTCGGCATCGCCCAGGTTCTTGATGATCTCGAGACGCTCCATGACCTCCTTGGGCGGGTAAACCGCAGGATCGTTCTTCAGGTCGTCGTCCAGATACTGGAACGCCGCAGCATCCGGGCTGGCGTAGTGGTTGTAGTTGCTGATCATCGCCGCAATCTTGGGCTGCAGGATGAAGTTCATGAACATCTCGGCAGCCACTTTGTTCTTGCTGGTCGCGGGGATGCAGACGTTGTCCACCCACAGCGTGCCGCCTTCCTTCGGGACGACATACTGGATGTGCTCGTTGTCTTCCTTGCCCATCAGGAAGTCGCCGCTGTATCCGTGGGCCAGGACGGTCTCCTCAGCGGCCAGCAGGTCTTCGAACTGATCGCTGTCGTAGCTGTGGAGATAGGGCTTTTGCTTGATCAGCACCTCTTTCGCCTGCTCCAGGTGCTTTGGATCGGTGTCATTCAGCGAGTAGCCCAGGTACTTCAGGGCAGCGCCGATGACCTCACGCTCGTCGTCCAGCATTGTGATCTGACCCTTGTACTTCTTGATCTTGTCCGGGTTGAAGATGTCGTCCCAGCTGGTGGGTGCAGGCTTCACTTTGTTGTCCAGGTAGCCGATACCCGTGGTGCCCCACTGGTACGGGATGCAATGCTTCAAACCGGGATCATAGGGCGGGTTGGCGAACTTGGGGTCGATGTTCTTCATGTTGGGGATCAGGCTCTTGTCCAGCGTCGCCAACATTCCTTTCTTGACCATGGTGTCCACCATGTAATCGGACGGGACGATCAGGTCATAGCCGGTGGCGCCGGCCTGGAGCTTGGCCAGGAGTTCCTCGTTGCTGGAGAACGTATCCTCCACGATCTTGATACCGGTCCGCTTTTCGAAGAGTTTGTACACCTCTGGATCGATGTAATCGGACCAGTTGTAGATATGGAGGACTTTCGTCGTCACCTTCGGGGTCACTTCTGGAGTAGGCTTGGCCGCAGCCGCACCTTCCGCCAAGTTGTAGACTTTCTTCGGATCGATGGTGCCGTTCTTCAGGCCTTCCTCTGCCTTCTTCACCAGGTCCTTGCATTTCTGCGGGATCTTGCTGTCCCAATCATGGTAAGGAGCAAGGCCGATACCGCCGTTCTTCACGCTGGAAAGCATGATGCCGGGCTTCAACTGCCCGTTCACCGCTGCCTTGATCGCATCGAACACCGCCACGTCCACGTTCTTCATCGCAGACGTGATCAGAATGTCCTTCACCTCAGGATAGGTGTAGTACTGATCCACGTCTACACCAATCCCCATCTTCCCTTTCTCTTTCGCCGCCAGCAGGCCACCGTTCCCGGTGTTCCCACCAACGCCGAAGATCACATCCGCCCCCTGCTCAATCATGGAAAGACCTACTTCCTTTCCCTTGGCAGGGTCGGTGAAGGACGGAATGTACTGGTTCAGCGTCTTGATGTTGGGGTTGACGGACTTAGCGCCGTTCTGGTACCCGGTCACGTACCGGACTACCGGAGGAATTTCCATCCCAGCAACGGAACCTATCACCCCACTCTTGCTCATGCACCCGGCAAGCACGCCTGCCAGGAACCCTACCTGGTCCTCTGCGAAGAGGAGGCTGGTGACGTTCTTCAGCTCTGTCTTGTACTCCTCGGGCTTGTACGCGTAGTCCACTATGGCGAACTTGATGTTGGGGTACTCCTTGGCCTTTTTCTTTGTGGCATCCCCCATCAAGAAGCCCACAGTGATGATCATGTCGTAGCCTTCGGTGGCGAACGCATCGATGTTCTTCTCGTAGTCCGTCACCTGCTTGGATTCGATGTACTTCCCTTCGATCCCGAGCTCCTTGATGGCTCGCTGGACGCCTGCCCATGCAGACTGGTTGAAGCTCTTGTCATTGACACCACCAACATCGGTCACGAGGCCTACCTTGAATTTCTTGGCAGGCTTGCTCTCCATGCTGGCCAGTTTGTAGACTTTCTTCGGATCGATGGTGCCGTTCTTCAGGCCTTCCTCTGCCTTCTTCACCAGGTCCTTGCATTTCTGCGGGATCTTGTTCTCCCACTCGTGATAAGGAGCAAGGCCGATACCGCCGTTCTTCATGCTGGAAAGCATGATGCCGGGCTTCAACTGCCCGTTCACCGCTGCCTTGATCGCATCGAACACCGCCACGTCCACGTTCTTCATCGCAGACGTGATCAGAATGTCCTTCACCTCAGGATAGGTGTAGTACTGATCCACGTCTACACCAATCCCCATCTTCCCTTTCTCTTTCGCCGCCAGCAGGCCACCGTTCCCGGTGTTCCCACCAACGCCGAAGATCACATCCGCCCCCTGCTCAATCATGGAAAGACCTACTTCCTTTCCCTTGGCAGGGTCGGTGAAGGACGGAATGTACTGGTTCAGCGTCTTGATGTTGGGGTTGACGGACTTAGCGCCGTTCTGGTACCCGGTCACGTACCGGACTACCGGAGGAATTTCCATCCCAGCAACGGAACCTATCACCCCACTCTTGCTCATGCACCCGGCAAGCACGCCTGCCAGGAACCCTACCTGGTCCTCTGCGAAGAGGAGGCTGGTGACGTTCTTCAGCTCTGTCTTGTACTCCTCGGGCTTGTACGCGTAGTCCACTATGGCGAACTTGATGTTGGGGTACTCCTTGGCCTTTTTCTTTGTGGCATCCCCCATCAAGAAGCCCACAGTGATGATCATGTCGTAGCCTTCGGTGGCAAACGCATCGATGTTCTTCTCGTAGTCAGTGACCTGCTTGGACTCAATGTACTTGCCCTCGACTCCGAGCTCCTTGATAGCCCGCTGGACACCTTTCCACGCAGACTGGTTGAAGCTTTTGTCGTTGACACCACCAACGTCGGTCACGAGACCTACCTTGAATTTCTTCTTGGGCTTTGCCTTGGTGGGCGCCGGAGCCTTGGTTGCCGCCGGTGCCGCCTTGGTAGGAGCAGACGTTGGGGTAGTCTTAGGCCCACATGCCGTGAGCACGAAAGACAGCACCAACAGCAAACTTACGATGGTAAACAGCTTTTTCTTCATACCTCCATCCTCCTTTCCTTAGTACTCTTTGGAATTATACTTTTGGCTCGACCTCCAGTTCCACTTCCTCGACACCGGCCGAGCCGGATTCGCTTTTCTGCATCAAGAGCGACATCAACACCAGCGACATGGACGCCACGACCATCAGCGTCGAAAGAGCGTTGATCTCCGGCGTCAGGTGCTTCTTGATCATACCGTAGATGTACAGCGGCAGGG
>JALWAP010000208.1 GCA_027016315.1 Anaerolineae bacterium
GCCTTGCTTGCAGCCACATGGGGCAGGAAAGTTGCCTGGAGTACTGCTGCCCAGTTCGGCCTGGCGATGATGGCTGCGACTACGTAAGCGAGCAACACAGCCGTCAGGGAGATCAGAATCCGTTTGATCTGCGTGTATCCGCGCCGCAGCACCGCCAGGAGCGATACCAGGATTATCGGCACGAAGATTTCCCACCGTATGCCTGTGGCTATCTGGAGCACCGAAGCCACGCCAGCAGCGTCCGCAGCGATAGTTGCTATGTTGGCGATCGCCAGGGCGAGGACTATGGTGAAGCTCGCAGCTTTCCCATACCGCTTCTTGATTACCGCCGCGATCCCATCTTTGGCGGAGATGGCGATTCTGGCGGCCATGCTGTTGGCTGCGGCGAGCATGGGCGTGGAAAGCAGCAGAAGCCATAGCTGGCTGAAGCCCGTCGTCGCTCCGACTACCGTGTACGTGAGCACGCCTGCCGGGTCGTCTCCGGCGCCCCCGGTTATAAGCGCGGGGAGCGATTCTTTCAGCAGTTCTTCTGCCTCGATCTCTTCCCTTTTCATTTGCTGTTCCATGAGGTCACCCCGCGCTCCCTCGTTCATACAGGGAGGTTTTGAGTTCTCGCTTCTTTCTGTAATACGCCATCTCCACCAGGTAGCTGAGCGCGAAGATGCCGATAGAGGTGAAGAAAAGCGCTTTGTCTTTGTGCCACTGGTTTATCATCAATTCCATGGCAACCAGTGAGATCACCATCAGGTTGAAGAAAACGATGGCCCTGTTACCGCCGACTTCGTCGGCCAGGAGGAGATGAGAGTAGAGGACGAAGATGTAGATGATGGTCATTATCAGGCTGGTTATGGAGGCTATTTCTTCGATGTTGAAGAAGAGGACGAAGAGCATTCCGAGCATTCCGGTGAGGTACAGCCCCAAATGTTCGCCGAACCATTCTTTCCTTTCGTATTCTTCCGGCAAAGGCAGTTCGCCGTCTTTCATCAAAGCGTATGCAACGTTCGCTCCTCCGTAGAGCGTGGCGTTCAAAGCCGAGGAGATCGAGAAAAGGGCGCCAATACTGAGGAGCAGGAACCCAAACCGACCGAGCGCCGGTTCAGCCGCCACAGCCAAGGCGTTTTCTCCATATTTTTGGAGATCAGCTATGGGGAGGGATCCCACGGCTGCTACCGAAACGCCGACGTAGATGATCATCACTATGATGATGCTGATGTAAATGGCCCTGGGAACGTTTTTCTTGGGGTCTTCCATGTTCTCGCTGGCGTTGGTCACCAGCCCAAACCCCATGTACGAAAGGAAGAAAATGATCGAGGCCGCCAGGATGCCGTTCAACCCGGCGGGAGAAGCATCCGGCTTGAGGAAACTGGGGTGTAGGACGGTGAATCCGGCCACGATGAACACGCCCAGAACGCTCAGCTTCACCAGCACTATCCAGAATTCCGCTTTGCCTACCGCTTTCGAGCCGCCGAAGTAGTTCAGAGAGCCGAAAAGTGCGATGATGCCGACTTCCACTCCCATTTTCAGCACCGGCGCGCTCAAGCCGATCAACGGCATGAAATATCCAGCAAAGCCGGAGGCGAACAACGAGATAGAGACCACGAAGCTGAGCCACATGAGGATGCTCAGGCTTCCGGTTAGCGGTGAATCTCCGATTCCCTTCAAAATGAAGGCGATGGGGCCTGCATTGGAAACTATCTGGCTCCCCATTTTGCCGTAAGAGTACGCAACCATCGCCGCGTAGATTCCGGAAACCACAAACGCCCATG
The DNA here is from genome assembly GCA_027016315.1 of Anaerolineae bacterium. Classification (GTDB taxonomy): domain Bacteria; phylum Chloroflexota; class Anaerolineae; order S016-19; family S016-19; genus S016-19. The sequence goes on from JALWAP010000208.1 coordinate 1,767, forward strand.
GGAGGTCCCTTCCGGCGATCTGGACTCCGACCCCAAAGATGGAGAAGATGCTTGCGCCTATCATCGTTCCCACGGCCATGGCAATGGCTTCTATGAGCGATATCCTGCCTTTGTGCATTGTTCCTCCTTTCGTTTTCCGCTCCGTCCGGGAAGGCGGGGAAGTGTGTTCAGTGCTGCCATCATCTGGTTATCAGCACCGGCACCTGCGCTCCGTGAAGCACGTCATCCACGGTGCTCCCGAACAGGATCTCCACGAACCTGCTGCGGCCGTAGGCTCCCAGGGCAATCAGGTCGCATTTCTCCTCATCCGCAGTGCGGAGGATCATCTCGGCGGCGTGACCTTTGGGCATCGAGCTTTTGAAAGAAACCCCCAGCCCAGCAAGGTAATCCGCGGCCTTCTCGTTGGCTTCCTTTCGCCCAGGTTTTCCATCGTCCACGGTGAGCAAGACCACCTCCCGTTTTCTCTCGGCGCTCCA
>JALWAP010000209.1 GCA_027016315.1 Anaerolineae bacterium
GCACGCCAGGAAAGTCATCAACGGGCTTTGGGGGCTTGGGCTGATGATGCTCACCAAGGCCATTGTGGTTGTCGACCACGACGTGGACGTGCAGGATTTGAGCCAGGTGGCGTTCACGGTGCTCGGAAACGTGGACTGGGCCAGGGATGTGGTGATCGAAGAAGGGCCGGTGGATGCGCTGGACCACGCATCCTATACGCAGAATTTCGGCGGCAAGATCGGCGTTGACGCCACCAGGAAGCTCCCGGGCGAGGGATACCGGCGCGGATGGCCCAAGAAGATCGAGATGGACCCAAGAATCAAGAAGCTGGTGAGCGAGAGATGGGAGGAATACTGGAAATAACCAGGCGCAGGATCTCCATCTTTCTCGAGTTGGTGAAATTCGAGCACACCATCTTCGCTCTGCCGTTCGCCTACCTTGGAATGGTTCTGGCGACCGATGGGTGGCCGGGGTGGTGGAAGTTCCTCTGGATAACCGTGGCCATGGCCGCCGCCAGGACAGTCGCATTCGCTGTGAACCGATCGGCGGACAGGTTCTACGATTCGCTGAACCCCAGGACGGCCAACCGTCCTATACCGAGGGGTGCCATGAGCGCTGTAGAAGCCTGGGGGATAGCGGCTGCGGCCGCGATCGTGCTGGCCATTGCCGCGTGGCAGTTGAACGACTTGTGCCTGAAGCTTTTTCCGCTTGCCGTGGTGTTCCTCGTTGGGTACAGTTACACCAAACGGTTCACCTGGGCGAGCCATTGGGTGCTCGGGTTCACCGATGGGCTCGCTCCGCTAGGAGCATGGATTGCCGTTCGCCCTCGCCTGTCCGATCCCGTCCCGTGGCTGCTGCTCGCTGCGGTGACTTTCTGGATCGCCGGCTTCGACCTGATTTACGCTTGCCAGGATGCGGATTTCGATCGCCGAGTCGGGCTGCACTCGTTCCCCGCCCGGTTTGGAAACGCCAGGGCGCTCTTCTGGGCGAAAGTCGATCATGTTCTCACCGTGGTTCTGTTGGGTGTGGTGGGGGTGGCCGCATCCCTGGGACCGATTTATTGGATTGGGCTGGCGGCGGTGGCGGTCATGCTCGCCTATGAGAACTCTCTCGTCAAGCCCGACGACCTGAGCAGAGTGAACCTAGCGTTCTTCACCATGAACGGCTACATCAGCATCACCGTGTTCGTCGCCGCCCTGCTTGGGTTGCTGGTGTAAGCACGGTGTCGGAAGATCCGTCCTGACTTCTGCCTCCGGTGTCCTCTTGCGGACTTACGGAACGCGAAAGCACAACGACAGCTAAAGAACAGATTCTGTCGAAAGCATTTGCGTCTTGCGCTTCTTCGCGTCGTGGCGTTGTGTTCTCGGAATTTCCACAAAACCGTTACATCAGCAGCGCTGGGCTCTTTGACAAAGTGAACCGGGCTTTTCAGCAAACTTCCACAAATCGTTCACAAATTCTTCACATCTCTCTGTTACAATCTAAATCGGTTTTCAGGTAAGAGAGCCAGAAACGCAAATCGTGCAAATAGGAGGTGAGAGATGTTGAGGAAAAACTGGAAGATACTTGTGATGGGGTTGCTGGTGCTTTCCCTGGCGGTTGTTGGGGTGGGGTTCGCATCGGCCCATGGGGATGGCCCTCACGGCCACCCTGCGAGACCTGCGTATCGAATCGGGAAGCAGATATTCTCCACGATAGCCGACGCTCTCGGGATGGAGCCAAAGGATCTGCTCGAGGACATCAAGGGCGGTAAGTCCATCCTGAAGGTCGCCGAAGAGAAGAACGTGGGGAAGGACGAACTCCTGCAAGCGGTGGAAGATGCCGAGAAGGAAAAGCTGCAGAAGCTCGTCGACGAAGGCCGGATCACGCAGGACCAGATGAACTGGATTCTGGAGAGGAGCAGGGACAGGCTCGACAATCTCCTGGAGCGTGAGGGCACCGGCGCTTTCCGAAAGCACAACGGGGTCGGCAGGAGCGTCTGGAGCGCCGTGGCCGACAGACTCGGCATGGACGAGGACGAATTGAGAACGGAGTTGAGGTCCAAGTCCCTGGCTGCCATAGCAGCGGAGAAGGGCGTGAGCATGGATGCCATCGTCCAGGCCATGGAAGACGCCTTCAAGGAAAGCATCCAAAAGCGGGTGGATGAAGGCCGCATTACCCAGGAGCAGGCGGACACCGCGGTTCAGCAATTCAACAAGCACGTGCAGGAATGCCTGAGCCAGGGAGAAGGACTTGGATGCGGATGGGG